>JAGDMS010000515.1 GCA_017860575.1 Deltaproteobacteria bacterium
CCACCATCGGTATGCCCACCCACACCACCATCCAGAGCGTGAACCAGCCCCAGACCGGGAGCCGGACGTCGCTCCACCGGGCCGTGCCAGACTCGGGCAACTGATTGCTCATAAGACTTCCTCCATGCGCCGAAAGCGTCCGCCGCTAAATATTTCACTTGATAGATATCTGTCAACACCATTCCGTCGGTGCAGGGGATCTGGATTGATGCTCAACACGTCGTGCCGGCGTGGGCGCCGGTGATTACGGGGAGATCCAGAAACGTCTTTACCCCCGGTCCGGCTTGACACAGCGGCACAATCGCATTGACAGCGTGCATTGCGGTGGCAATGGTGGGGCCTCTGGCGTGATCGGCTACCGAGGCTTTCTTGGATCGATCGAACGTCGCCACCGCCAGGAAAGTTGCCCGTACCGAAGGATCACCTTCGATCGTCACCGTCCAGCCCTCACTTGGCTTCGGCCACTGCGCCGGATAATCCGGGCCGATCGTCCAGAGAGCCTCGATTTCAATTACCGGACGCCCGTCACGCAAGCCCTGCCAACGGTAGCGTTGGCCGCTGACGGTGCCGGGACGGACCATTCTTCCCGCAACTTTGAACTCCGCTTTGGCGAGCTCGAGTTCTTGCAACGTACGGATGTCGTCGAGGCGGGTGCCGATACCCTGCGCGACCATACCCACCGATTGCAGGAACAGGCCGCTCATGAAGCGAGCGTAGGCGTGGTTCTCGAGGGCAGTCTCTTGCGGTTCGCAGCCAAATCGGGAGAGATCGAAGATCAATTCGGGCGAGTCATAGAGGGACCAGTTTCCGCGTTCAGTGATATGGACGTGTTCGATCCGGCGGCACATTCCGGACATGACGAGGGCGAGCAGGTCTCCGACGAAGCCCGGATTGATGCCCGTCCCGTGCACGGCACTGTGGCCACGTGTACACGCCGCCTCGATCCGTCGCAGATCCGCGGCCGGCAGGAAGCGGGGGTAGAACAGGAAAGCGGTGGTAACGACATTCTTCCCCGATTCCAGGATACGGCACACCTCGTCCAAATCGGGAGTGAGCGGGGTGTAGCAGACACAATCCGCATCCATGGCCAGAATCCCCTCGCGATCACGAGTCGCAGCGACGCCAACCCGATCCAGACCGCAAAGCACGCCGGCATCCTGGCCGTCCTTTTCCGCGCTGTACACCAGTGTGCCAACGAGTTCGAGTTGCGGGTTTCGCAGGATGCCCCGGAGTGCCTCCATTCCCACTCCGCCCGTTGCCCATTGCACCACCTTGTAAGCCATGCGCAGTCCTCGGCTTCCCTGTCAGTTCTCCTCACGGAAGGTCATTGGAAAGTTCAGCAACTCGTCGGCAAGCATCGGCTTGACAGCTGGAACCGGACGCGGCTCGGCGGTTTCGTCGATCACGATCTCCCACGCGTAGACGACGGTGTCCTTTGCTGACTGGACCTGAGCAGGCGCGATCGGACGGCAGCGTGCCCGCGGATTCACCGCTGCAACCGTACCATCGAACCCCGGGGCCGCGACCGTCGGGAGGAGGGTCAGCCACCCCCGGTCCGGGTCGTCGGCCAGCAATGGACAGTCCTCGATCCAGAAGTAGCCATGCTTGTCGTCCACCAGTCTATAGCCGCGCTTCACATAGTCGGGCGGGAAGGCCGGGTCGACCTGCAGCGTTTTCAGGATTGCGCTCATATCGGTGCCCCGGATGTCCAGTGCCCGGCGGAGCCGTACCGTGTAGATCTGGGCCGCCACGGCCCATTCCACCGCCGCAATCTCCCGCATGACCTCCTCGCCCCAGAGCTGCCGCACGCAGAGGTGGGCACTGCGGTTGAGCAGGTGGTCGGCCATCGTGAACTCCTTGCACACCACAGCCAGCGTCGGTTGGGAGAAGTCTTCGAGGGCCAGGTCCGGCAGGAATGGGCCACTGTAATCGTTGATGCCATCCGTGCCCGGATCAGCCGGCAAAGCGTATTCGAACTGGGCGGCCTTGGAACGACTGACGAGGCGGCACACCTCGGAGGGTGGGACCGCCTCGCGCGATTCGTCGATGGTCACCACCCACCGGCACGTGGGCCCCGTGTAGCCGGGCGCCAGCGGCGGGCGGACGTCGGGCAGGCAATCCGCTTTCGGATTCACCGCGCGCACGGTGGCCAGGAACGTGGTGTCCTCCATGTCGTGGCAGAGGTTCTTGATCGCCTTTGGGTTGAAACGCGAGCCGGCGGCAACGTGCTCGTAGACGCCGCAGAACGTCAGCCAGAAGGTGCCGCGCTTCTCGTTCTCGACGTGGTATTTGACGGCCTGGAACTGGTGCGGGAACCCCACATCGGTCTGCAATCCCTTGAAGGTGGCCGTCACCCCGTCGCCCGTGATTTTGAGCAGCTTGCGCATCCGTCGGTTGTAGACCGGACTCGCGCCGATCCACAGATCCACTGCGACCTGGGTCATCCCCGCGGGTCCGAATCGACGCCCCAGAATGCCCACACCCGCGCGGTCGCGAATATGTTGAAAGAGCATGTATTCCCGGCCCAGCCGCGCCAGGGCTGTACGTGAAAGCTTGCTCAGCTCGAATCCCGGGTCGAACGGTCCATCGTACGCATTCAGCAGACTCATCGCGCTCCCTCCTTCCGGTTAACGCAGCGCCAGGGCGTTCTCGTTGTGGAGATACTTATTGCATAATAAGTAAGTGTGTGCCACACACACGACACGTGACGAGTACGGTCAACACTGAGCACCCTGATGCCCTGTCCCCGGGGGCAGCTTGCACTTGGGTGCGACCGGCAACGATCGCTGTTCCTGCAGGTAGCGGCCGGTTGGGAAACTGGGCTGAAAGGCGAGCGTAATCGACCGATGAGACCTCTACGCAAATCGAACTCCAAATCCGGCGATGCCCGGAAGCGC
>JAGDMS010000059.1 GCA_017860575.1 Deltaproteobacteria bacterium
CGCACCCATGACGGCGACAAAATCCCCCACGTCGATGTCGGTGGACACCCCTCGCAGCGCCTGCACCTCCACATCACCCAGGTAATAAATCTTCCACAGGTCGCGAACCTGAATGAGCGATTGCCCCATCGTCCTATCGCATGCGCGGCCCGCCAAACGATGGTGGCCGCTCGACTTTGCGCTGGGTCCCGCTACGGAAGGCAATGGCCAGCTGATCACCCACCTTCACGTCACCGGATAGCAGCTCGGCAAACTGGTCATCGCGCACACCGAGGGTCACCTCGACCCGGCGCAGAGCGCCGTTGGGTTGTACCAGCCACACCGTCGACGTTCCCGCGCGCGTGGACCGCACCCGGGTCATCCCTGGTGCTGGCGTAGCCTCGGCGCCGGTCTTACGCTCGGGGTCGAATCGCGTGGCGCGCAACGGCACCTTCGCCACGTCGTCGCGCTGCGCCGTGATGATATTGACCGTCGCCGTCATCCCGGGCTTGAGTTCGAGGTCCGGGTTGTCGACGGCAATGACAACGTCGTAGGTAACCACGTTCTGCACGGTAATGGGCGCGTTGCGCACCTGCGCAACCGTGCCCTGGAACGCTTTGCCAGGATAGGCGTCAACCGAAAAGGTGGCCGCCTGACCAGCGCGCACCGCACCGATGTCCGACTCGCTCACGTTGGCGTCCACCTGCATCTTCGTCAGGTCTTGCGCAATCAAGAAGAGGGTGGGCGTCTGAAAACTGGCCGCCACGGTTTGCCCCACGTCGACGTTGCGCGACACCACCACGCCGTCGACCGGGGACGTAATATCGGTGTAGGCTAGATTGATGCGCGCCTCCTGCAGTGACGCCTCGCTTTGTTTCACGCTTGCCTGGTCGAGCGCGAGTTGGGCGACGGCCTGATCGTAGTTGCTCTTGGCGGTGTCCACGTCGTTCTGGGAAATCAGGTCCTGGGCCGCGAGTCGCCGGTTGCGCTCGAGCGTCAAGCGCTTCAATTCGAGATCGGCCCGGTCCTTGTCGACGCGGGCGCGGGCGTTCGCAACGTCGGCCTCGGCACTCAGCACCTTGACCTGAAACGGGGCCGGGTCGATCTTGGCGACGCGTTGCCCCCTGGTGACCGGTGAATTGAAATCGGCGTACAGCGCCTGAATCGGGCCGGAGACGTAGGTGCCGACCTGGACACTCTTGACTGGATTCAGCGTTCCGGTGGCGGTGACAAGGGAGCCAACCGAACCTCGCTCCACTGCCGCAGTCACATAGCCGTTCTGGACGGTCTTCCGGCTCCACCACCAGTACGCCCCTCCGACAGCGACAAGGACCGACACGAGCAGAACAGTAACCTGACGACCGCGTACCATTGAAGACCTGCCCTCGGCGCAATTAGTGTATCGACGGCACCGGGCCGGGACTCGGGCGCCGCCGCAAAACGGCAAGCAAGGGCATGCAGATGAGAAAAAACACGCCGATGATTCGGAACGCATCCATATACGTCAGCAGCAGGGCTTGCCGGGAGACGGCGCCGTCGTTCGCAGCATACGCTGCACGCTGCGCCGTGACAAACGAGGTGCCTTTTGCCATGAGGCCGTGCATCATTATCTGCATCCGCTCGCGCAACGGGAAATCGAATGGGGTCACGTGCACGAGGAGGTCCTGCCGGTGCGCCAACACCCGGTGTTGAATAAACGTCGCCGTCAGCGCCACCCCCAACGATCCCCCGAGTTGCCGCAGCATGCTCATCAGACCGACAGCCTGATGCACGTCCTTCGGAGACAGCCCCGCCAGCGCTATCGTGGTAATCGGCGCGAACATCAGGCTCAGCCCGAACCCGCGCAGAATCAGCGGCCAGAAAAAGTCCGCCTGGCCCGACGCCAACGTCGATTGCGACAGCAGCGAGGTGAAGGCGAAGAAGCTGATCAGCCCGGCCACGGCAACCGGTTGCGGCGGGAAGCCGCCGCGGACGGCTCGGCCGGTGATGGGCATCAAGACCGCCGCGGTCAAGCTGCTCGGTAACATGATCATACCGGATTGGAGCGGACTAAAGCCGAGAAGTTGCTGGATGAACACCGGGAAGACGAACTGCGACGAGTTCAAGCCGCAGCCGTGCACGAAGGTGTAGAACGATCCCGCCGCCAGCGACCGGGGGGGCCGCGTTTGGCGCCGCCCGTTCACCCGCCGCGCCCGGCTGCGCAGACCTGCCGGGACACCCGGATTGCGCACACACATCATCCGCACTCCCCGTCGGTGGCCGTCAGTGCATCGCGGCCATTGCCACCGGCCCGGAGCGGCGTCTGAAGAGCACCAGCAACGGCATGCAGCATAGCATGGCAACCCCGATGATGCGGAACGCATCCATATAGGTGAGGAGATACGTCTGCTGCGTCAGTGTGCCTTCCATCGCCGCATAAGCTTGACGCTGCGCCTCGGGGAAGGATGACCCCTGCGCCATCAAGCCATGGATGATCAACCGCAACCGCTGGCGGAAGGCGAAATCGAACGGCGTCAGGTAGCGCAACAAGTCCTGCCGGTGCGCCCAGATGCGATACTGGACGAACGTGGCCGTCAGGGCGACGCCAAACGACGAACCGAGTTGCCGCGTCATGTTGGTTAGGCCGGTGACTTGATGGGTCTCGCGCGGAGACAACCCCGTCAGCAATAGCGTGGTCACGGGGACAAACAACAGGCTCATTCCGAATCCTCGCAGGATGAGCGGCCAGAAGAAGTCCCACTGCCCCGAAACCATGCTCGACTGCGACAATCCCCAGGTAAATCCGAAGAACGTCAGGAAACCGGCAATGATCAGCGGCTGCGGGGGAAAGCCCCGGCGGACGATGTATGCAATGACCGGCATCAGCAAGCCCGCGGTGAAACTGCTGGGGAACATGAGCAACCCGGACTGGAACGGGCTGAAGCCGAGAAGGTGCTGGATGAAGACCGGAAAGATGAACTGCGACGACGCCAATCCAAATCCGTGAAAGAACGTGAAAACGGTGCCCACCGCCACCGTACGGTTTTTCAGCACCCGCAGATCAACCACAGGATGCTCGGCGCGCAGCTCCCACCAGATGAAGGCAACAATGCCAACGGCAGCCAGAATGGTCAGGACGGTAATATAGGGCGCCGCAAACCAGTCGTCGCGTTCACCTCGATCCAGGACAATCTGCAAGGAGCCGATGCCAACGACCAAGAGCAGAATGCCCAACCAGTCAATGGCAGCGACTCTCCGCTGCTGGGCGGCATCGCGAATGAACATCAGCGACATGACGGTGGCCAGCGCACCGATCGGCAGATTCACATAAAAGATCCAGGGCCATGAGAAATTATCGGTGATCCAGCCGCCCAGCGTCGGCCCAATCGTCGGTCCGACCACGACGCCGAGGCCGAAAAGGCCCGTCGCCATCGCCAATTCTTCCGGCGGAAATGTCTCCACCAGAATGGATTGCGCGGTGGCCATCAGGCCACCGCCGGCGGCGCCCTGCACGAAGCGAAAGAGCACGAGCTCCCAAATGCCGTTGGCGTTGCCACAGAAGAACGACGCGATGGTAAACAGCACGATGGAGCCTACGAAGTAGTTGCGCCGGCCGAGCACCCCCGAAAGCCACGCGGACATCGGCAGCACGATGACGTTGGCAAACACGTATGCGGTCACCACCCACGCGATCTCATCCAGCGTGGCGCCGAGATTCCCCATCATCTGCGGCAGGGACACGTTGACGATCGTCGTGTCAATCAACTCGATGATCGCCGAGAGCACCACCGTGACGACGATGATCCACTTGCGGAAGCCGGTCTCAGCCATGGCTCAGTTCACCGCGTCACCAACCGCACCCCTGCGTGGCGGCATAGGACGCACATCCTCCGCCCCCATGTAACGAACCCTGTCGTCGTGTGGTTGACGCTCGTTCAACAGATCGTGCACCGCGGGCGGGAGCGGCGTCCGAGCCAACGGGTTCGGGACGACGGACCCGCTCACCCGACATTCACGATCGCCGTGACGTTCATCCCCACACGCAGCGGGTGATCCGAATCCGGCGGATCGGTGAACACGATCTTGACCGGCACCCGCTGCACCACCTTGACGAAGTTGCCGGTGGCATTGTCCGGCGGCAGCAGCGCGAACTTGGCCCCCGTCGCCGAAGCGATGGAGTCTACCCGCGCGTGGAAGACGCGCCCCGGATAGGCGTCCACTTCGACCGTGACCTGCTGGCCCACCCGCATCTTGCGGAGCTGGGTCTCCTTGAAGTTCGCGACGACCCAGACTTCGGTGTCCTGCACGATCGCCATGAGCGGTTGGCCGGCTTCAATGTACTGACCAACCTCGACGCTTTTCTTGGCCACAAAACCGGGAGCAGAGGCAGCAATGGTGGTGTAGGAGAGCTGCAGCTGGGCGTACTCCAGGTCCGCTTGGCGTTGCGCGACTTGCGCCTCGGCGGCGGTCACCTGCCGGGCCGCGGACTGGTACTCGGCTTCGGCGGCGTCGGCCGCAGCCTTGGTGGCGTCGTACTCCTGCGGCGAAATCACCCGCTGTCGGAACAGCGGGGCGTTGCGTCCGAAATCGGTCGATGTTTTCTCCCGCTTCGTCTTGATGGCCTCCAAGTTGGCACGCGCCACCGCCACCGCCGCCTCGGCGTTGACCAACGCCGCCTGTGCGACGTTGACCTTCGACTGCAGGTCGCGGGGGTCGATGCGCACCAACACGTGGGCACCATCGACCCGCTGGTTGTCATCCACCAAGACCTCGGCCACGTAGCCCGCCACACGCGGCAAGACCGGGGCAATGTGCCCCTCGATCTGGGCATCGTCCGTCGTCACGTGATGCGTGTAAAAGACGATCGTCTGGATGCCGTAGATGATCGCCGCCACCACCAGGAGCGCCAGCACGCCGTACAAAACAATGGGCCCGGCCTTCGGGCGCTGGCGGCGCGTGCTGACCACGGTCTCCTCGGCGATGGCCGGCGACAGTTCACGTATGCTTGGCGTTCTTTTCTGTGCTTCTTTCACAGCCACAACTCTCGGCGTTTGGATTCTTCTAGCCCGCTGATTTCCGGAACTGACCAGTCAGTTCTTTAAATATCGTAATGCACGTGCTGCTGCAAGAGTGCCTGGAAACCCGGCGGGCGCCACAGGGCTTCGCCTCCGCGGCGGCGCCGCCGGCGCTCACATCAGGCGTCGGTCCTCAGGCCGCTCCGGCTCGATTTTGTCGCCGCAGATTGAGCCGCACTGACTGCACAAGTAGTCGAACTTGTTGCCCTGCGGCAACACCAGCAGTAAGCGTTTGCGCACGGGGGTGGCTACGCGGCACTGCGGACAGAAGAGCAGGCTGGCTTCAAGTTGTTTGAACGCGTCTCGGGCCATATCGCTACTCTCGTTGTAACGCTCTGGGCTGATCGATATATATAAAGGCCGCCCTTGGTCGCTTCAACATGCCCAGTATCTATATCGAAACGTACGGCTGCCAGATGAACGTGGCGGACACTGAGTTGCTACTGGGGCATCTCGGACAGCACGGCTACCGCCGCGCGGGCAGTCCGGCGGACGCGGATGTCATTCTGCTCAACACCTGTGCCATCCGCGAGCACGCCGAGGACCGCGTGTTCGGCCGCTTGGGCGAACTCGCGCGCCACAAGGTACGCCATCCGGCCGTGCAACTCGGCATTGCCGGCTGCATGGCGCAACACGTCCGCGAGCGACTCCTGGAAAAGATCCCGTTTGTGGACTTCGTCGTCGGCCCCGATGAGTATCGGCACCTACCGGAAGTGCTCGGAAGCGCGATCGGAGATCCCCTGGTGGCCGTGCAACTCGACCGCACCGAAACCTACGCGGACATCGTACCGCAGCGCGAGCGCGGGGTCCGCGCCTGGGTGACAGTCATGCGTGGCTGCGACAAGTTCTGTACCTTCTGTATCGTCCCGTACGTCCGCGGTCGCGAGCGCAGCCTTCCGGCTGATGCCGTGCTCGAGCAGGTCCGCATGTTGGCCGCCGACAGCTACCGCGAAGTGGTCTATCTGGGCCAGACCGTCAACGCCTATCGCAGCGGCACGGTGGACTTCGCGGCGTTGCTGCGCCAGACACAGGCGATCGATGGCATCGAGCGCATCCGCTTCACCTCACCGCACCCCATCGACATGACGGAATCCCTGATCGCAGTGATGGCGTCTTGCAGCAAGGTGTGCCCGCAGTTGCATCTACCGCTGCAATCGGGATCCGATCGGATGCTTGCGAAAATGGAACGGGGACATACCGTTGCCGAGTATCGCAGCCTGGTTGACCGCCTCCGCCGAGCCATCCCCGGGATCGCCCTGACCACCGACATCATCGTGGGCTTCCCGGGGGAAGAGGAAGCGGACTTCGCGGCCACCTGTGCCCTGGTGCGCGAGATCGGGTACGACAGCGCCTTCATGTTCAAGTATTCCGCGCGCAGTGGGACAAAGGCGGCGAAGTGGCCCGAGACGGTGGCCGAAGAGGAAAAGGGGCGCCGGCTGCAAGCAATCATCGCCGTGCAGGAAGCGCAATCCGCCGCCATCAACCGGGCGTTGATCGGCTCGACGACGGCGGTGCTGATCGAAGGCCCGGCACGGCGCCGTGACGGCTGGCATGCCGGCAAGTCGCCGCAGTTCAAGACCGTGGTGTTCCCCGCCAACGGCACCCGCATCGGCGACCTGGTTCAGGCCCGCATCACCGGCGCCACGGCACACACGCTGATTGCGGAGGTCGAAGAGTCCAAGAGTTCAAGATTTGAACAGTTCAAGAGTTGAACAGTCCGGTAGCTTTGACGCTTTCGACTCTTCGACTTTTCCTCTCAGAACTCCACCACCACGTCCGGTGCGCCATCGAGGCGGACCGTATCGACGAAGCGGATCATCCGGTCCCGCAATGCCATCACCAGCGAATTGGTGCGGAAGCCGTGGCCGAAGAACCGGACGCCGCGCAGCAGGTTGCCATCGGTGACGCCGCTGGCCGCAAAGATGATGTCCGGGCCCGGGGCCAGATCGCGCTCCGTGTAGATGCGTTTCGGATCACTGATGCCCATGGCTTTCATGCGCTCTTCCTGACCTTCCTTCGTGGGCACGAGCCGGGCCTGCATGCCACCGTTGAGACAGCGCAAGGCGGCCGCGGTCAGGACGCCTTCCGGCGCGCCGCCGATGCCCATCACCGCGTGCACGTTGGTCCGGCGCACCGCGGCCGAGATGCCGGCCGACAGATCGCCGTCACTGATCAATCGGATGCGCGCCCCCGCACGGCGAATGTCCTCGACGAGCTGTTCATGCCGCGGACGGTCCAGCACGATGACCACGAGATCTTTGACCGAGCGCTGCAGACGGGCCGCAATGGCTTTGAGATTCTCCGCTACCGGCGCGTCGAGGTGGACCGCGCCCTTGGCCGCGGGACCGACGACGATCTTGTCCATATAACAGTCCGGCGCGTGCAACAGGCCACCATGGTTGGAGGCGGCGAGCACCGCAATCGCATTCGGGGAACCGGTGGCGCACAAGTTCGTGCCTTCCAGCGGATCCACCGCAATGTCGACCTCGATGTCGTCGGTCTGGTTACGGCCCACCTTTTCGCCGATGTACAGCATCGGCGCCTCGTCGCGTTCCCCTTCGCCGATCACGACGGTGCCCCGCATGGGCAGCGAATCCATGGCCGACCGCATGGCTTCCACCGCCACGCGATCCGCACCGTGCCGATCCCCCTGCCCCATCGTTCGGGCCGCCGCGATCGCCGCCTCTTCAACGACCCGCAGAAATTCGCGCGACAGCAGATTCTCCATTGCCATGACGCCGTACCTCCTTTTCCTCGAGTAGACTGCCCCTCTGAGCAACGACTGCGCGTCGGCAAGGGGCGCAGGGGCCTCCCGGGCAGTGTGCACCCACCCTCCGTCACGGTGCCGCGGCCTGCGTGGCCCCCTATCACTCGCGTGCGCGCGAGTCAAAAGTGGGGGGGGCGGCCGGGGGATCAGCGCTGCGGCCGCCACGGCGGTGGCGGTTCAGCAAGCACGGTCTCCGCGATGTAATGCTCGAGATTGAAAAACTCGCGATACTCGGGGATGGCCTTGAACTGGCGGTCGATGAGCATGTGATGACTGTCGGTGTCGACCTCGAGGACGTAGGGTCCGGCGCTCCCGGTACGGATGATATCGACCGCCGCAATGCGGACACCGACGACCTCCGCCGTACGGATGGCGATCTTCTTCGCCTCCTCGCTGAGATCTTGCAGAAAACGATACTTGGCGCCCAGACCCACATTGATGATCCAGTCCGCCGGGCGCCGATAACGCTCCCGGTAGCGTTCGGTCCAGAAGATGATCTGACTGTCGACCACGTAGGCGCGTAACACTTGCCCGGGCGACACGCGGCGGCCGATGTCCGCCACCAAACGCTGCAAATAAAATGGCCCGGGATACTCCAGCCGCTCGCCATGGAGGCGCCGCTGGCCGTGGGGCACCAGGTCGATCTTGTACTGATGGCTCCCGCTGTCACCCACCAGGTCGTCGCCGTCAAACCACACGACAATGTGGCCCTGTCCGCCGCAGCCGTAGCGCTCCTTCAAGACGGCGAACTGGTGTTGCCGCACGAACTGATGCACATCTGCCGGCTCCGCACTCACCACCGTATCGGGCACGGGCACCCCGCGCTCCACCTGGGTGGCCACCTTGTCCCAGCACAGGTCTTGCAGGGCAACGCTGGTGACCAGTTCCGCGTGCGGAAAGATATCGTGAATGACTGCCGCCGCGGTCAGGGGCGGCGGCGGGTCGAACGGCAGCACGTAGAGGCGGCGGATCACGGCACACGCCGCCGGGTCCGCCATCGCGGACTCTAATGTCAGGGCACGCATGTCGCCGCCGAGCGCGGCGGCGGCGGCACACAAGTCCTTGGCGACGGTCTCGACAAAAGGCGCGAACGCCCGCCCATAGACGCAGGCAATCATACAGACCACAAGGTGACGGAGACGAGCGCCATGGCGGAGACCTAGGCGAAAAACTCCTCGGCGTTCCCCGCCGGGACCGCGACCTGTTGGACGGCGCTGTTACGGAACACGCGGAACGCTATCACCGTGCCCGGAGCCTGGGTCCAGAGGTACGAGTACAGATCGTGCCGGCCGCTGATGTCCCGGTCGTTGACAGCCAAGACGACGTCGCCGGGCCGCAAGCCCGCTGCCTCGCCGGGGGCTCCTGGCAACAGACCGGCGATGACCACGTGATCACGGACGGTGTAACAATACAGACCGACCCACGCGCGCGACGGGCGGGAGACCCGCCGGCCACAGCGCAGCAACTCGTCACGGTGTTCGCTGTACTGCTCGACCGGGATCGCCAGACTGAAGTGCCCCACCTCGCCGAGATCCAACGAGACGACGCCAACCACCCGCCCCAGCATGTCGAGCAGCGGCGCACCGCCCAGACCGGGGTTCATCGCGGTTGTCTTGATCGCGCGATCGAGCGAGTACTCCCAGTACGCGTCGTACGGTCCGAGCGACGTCACTGCCCCATCACTGGCGCGCCGCTGGTTACCGCCCGCGGCCGCGGCGATGAACACGTCTTGCCCGAGCTGGAGATCGGCCGAACGGCCGGGCCGCAACGCCGCCAGGCTCTTCACACCCATGTCAAGCACCGCAATGCCGCTGGCGTAGTCCTGGGCCACCACGGACGCCTCGACGGTCGTATTATCGAGCAGCGTGACCTCGACCGTCTGCGCACCCATGACGACATAATTGACCGTCAGAATCAGACCAGCCGAGTCGACGACGACACCGCTCCCAAACCGCTCCGTCCCCAGGATCCGGGCCGAGACATGCTCCTCGGGCACCACGGCCTTCAGCGACACAGTCGCGGGGAGCACCAACTCGATGAGCTTAACCGAAGCGTTCATGGGAGAGCGGAGGGGATCGCTGAGGGGCCGGACGCGCGTATCGTGCTAGGTTCGTTGCAACTGTGCCGAGTCCTGGTTACAAGGTTTCGCTTTCCACACCAGCACATAGCATGGCGACAAAAGAAGTCGAGGTAGCTTTGTCCCCCACGGCGCTGCTGGCACGGTGCGCCGGGCTGCCGGGCATTTTTGCCCTGGACGGTGGCAGCCAACGCTCCTGGGAAAGCGGCCACGCGGTGCTCGGCTTTCGCCCCCGCGCCACCCTGCGCATCGACGCCGATGGTACCGCCCGCATGGACGACGGGCGGCCGCACCACTGGCGCGGGGATCCGTTCGAACTGCTCGACCGCTTCTGCGCGCAGTGGGCACCGGCCGCCACGGACTGCCCGGAGGGCGCGGCGGTCATCGCCGCGTTGAGCTACGATCTCCGCCATTGGGTCGAGCGCCGCCCCATGTTGCGGCATGTGGATCGTACCGCCCCAGTGCTTTACGCGGGTTTTTACGATTGGCTGCTGTGGTTTTCATATCGGCAGCGGCGCTTCCGGCTGGTGTCGCCGCGTCCGTCGAGTGCGCTGCCTGTCATTGCCGCCGAGATCGAGACGCTCGCGGCGGCGCCGGCAGCGCAACCCGTCCCCCTCGCAGCGGCGCGTGTGCGCACCGATTTCACCAAAGCCCAGTATCGTGCCGCCGTCAAAGCGGCGCTCGCGTACATCGCGGCGGGAGACATCTACCAGGTTAATCTCGCACAACGGTTCGTGGTGCAGCCTCCCCGGCCACCGGCCGCAGTGTTTGCCGCAATGCAGCAGCATGCCATGCCGTTCGGCGCTTACCTCGACCTGGGGGACTTGACCCTAATCTCCAACTCACCGGAGTGCCTGCTCACGATTCGCGGGGACACGCTCACCACCCGTCCGATCAAGGGGACACGGCCGCGCGGTCGCGACCCGCGCAGCGACCAGTCGCTCATGGACGAACTGGTGCGAGACCCGAAGGAACAGGCCGAGCACCTCATGATCGTCGATCTCGAACGGAATGACCTCGGCCGGATTTGCCGGACCGGCAGCGTGCGGGTGGAGGACCTGGCACAAATCGAGACGTTTCCCAGCTTGCACCATCTGGTGTCCACCATCACCGGCCAACGGCGTGCCGGCGCGACGCTCGGCGAGGTGTTGCGGGCCGTGTTCCCTGGCGGGTCGATCACGGGCGCCCCGAAAGTGCGGGCGATGGAGATCATCGACGAGTTGGAACCGGTGGCACGGGGATTTTACACCGGCGCGATCGGCTTCGTCGGCTTCGACGACCGGGCCATCTTCAATCTGGCCATTCGCACCGCGATAGCCACCTCCGAGCAAATTGCCTACCATGCAGGCGGTGGAATCGTGGCGGATTCGACCGCCGACCGCGAATTCAGCGAGACGCTCTTGAAGGCCCGGCCATTCTTTACGGCCGTCTTGGGCGGGTCAAGATCATGAGCACGTTTGCCGGCCGGTTTGTACTGATAAACGGGGAGCTGTTGGCGGCTTCGCAGGCGCGGATCAGCGTATTCGATCGCGGGTTGCTCTACGGGGACGGTCTGTTCGAGACCCTGCGCGCCTACAACGGCCGACCGTTCGCGCTCAACGAGCATCTGGCACGTCTGCGTGCTTCGGCTGCGTTCCTCGACATTCGCCTACCTCGTCAATCGTGGCGACAAGACATCGGGACCCTCCTGCGGCGCAACAGGTTGGTCCAAACCGACGCATGGGTGCGGATCACGCTTACCCGTGGGGTGGCGGCACCGCGGCTCGTGCCGCCGGCCCGGATGCAGCCAACCATCATCCTCACCACCGCCTCGATCGACCCCGGCATTGCTTCGGCGCAGCGTCGGGGCGTGCGCGTCGTCTTGCTGCCGTTTGCCCGCGATGGATTTCTCGCCGAACACAAAGTCATCGGCTACCTTCCCGCCGTGCTTGGCAAATCGATCGCCGCACGGCGCAAGGCATTCGAGGGTCTCTTCGTCGATGGGGAGGGAATGCTGTCCGAGGGAACCACCAGCAACATCTTCATCGTGCGGGATGCGTCGCTGCTGACGCCGCCTGTAAAGAGTCTGCTGCCCGGCGTGACTAGGCGCCTGATCATCGCCGCGGCTGCCACCGATGGCCTGCGTGTGGTTGAACAGCCGCTGCGGACGGTCGACCTGTTGCAGGCCGATGAGGCCTTCCTTACGTCCGCAGTGGCCGAAGTTGTCCCCATCACCGCAGTGGATACGCACGCCGTCGGGACCGGCCGTGTGGGTCCCCGCACGCGATGCCTCCAGCGCGCCTACCGCCAACTCGTTGCGCAGGCGCTGCCGGCAGCAGAGTAGTACTTCTGTGTCCGTCCGCGGGTCCCTTCTTCTGTCGCATCACGATTGACAACACCCGCCAAAAAGGTTTGAGCTGTGATCAGAGACACGCGGTGGCTGTCGGTGCCGGAGCAACACGCAATCGTCTTCGACGTCCAACGATTCTCGGTGCATGATGGGCCGGGGATCCGCACGACGGTGTTTTTCAAGGGCTGCCCCTTGCGCTGCCGCTGGTGTCAAAACCCGGAGTCACTGCGTCCGCAGCCGGAGATCGCGTTCTACGCCGAGTGCTGCCGCCGCGCGCGCGACTGCCAGCCGGTGTGTCCGCACGATGCCATTCAGTGGAGCGGCGACCGGATCGTGCGCCAGCGCTGCGACGCCTGTGGTCGCTGCGCCGAGGCTTGCGCCTATGACGCGTTGCGCATCATCGGCCGCACCGTTTCGCTCGACGGCCTCCTCGACGAGGTCTGCCGCGATCGCCCGTTTTACAATGCCTCCGGCGGCGGCGTGACGCTCTCCGGCGGCGAGGCCACGATGCAAATGGACTTCGTCGGCGCGTTCCTCCGGCGCTGCCACGCGCACGGCCTGCGCGTCGGTCTGCAGACGTGCGGGGCCTTCCGCTGGGAGAGCGTGGCCGCGCACCTGCCGCTGTTCGCCTTCATCCAGTTCGACGTCAAGCTCATGGACCCCGAGCAGCATCGGCAGCAGACCGGTGGCGATAACCGCGTGATCCTCGACAACGCCCGGCGGCTGGTGGCCGCCCAGGCTCCGGTCGCTTTCCGCATGCCGGTCGTACCGGGAATCACCGACACTGATCTCAACCTGCAACAGGTCGCCGCGTGGCTGCACGATCTGCGCGTGCCCGCCATCCACTTGCTGCGCTACCACGCCATGGGCGAGGCAAAGCGGGCCCGCATTGGCAGCCCACTGCCGCCCCTCCACCTTGATGACGGGGCCGTTGCCAGCAACCGCCTCGCCCGCGCAGCCGAGCGGCTCCGCCACGAGGGCATCAAGGTGACCACATGAGCGTATCGTCTGCTGCGCCGCACCTCGGCGAGCACACAGCGGCCGCGACCTGCTCGTTGCCCGTTTCCAATCTCACCCTCAGCGCACGCGTGCGTGCCCTGCACGAAACAGTGCGCTCGACCCGTCCGGCCGTCTCCGCCGAGCGCGCCGTCCTGATCACCCGCTACTTCCGCCGCCACGGCAACCGGACGAAGCCCATGCCGATGCAAAAGGCCGAGGCACTGGCGGAGGTGCTGCAGCACAAGCAGATACACATTTATCCGGGCGAGTTGCTGGTGGGCTGCATCACACCGCATCGCGTTGGCGGTGAAATATTTCCCGAGCTGCACGGCGTGGCGATGCTGGAGGATCTGTTTCGCTTCCAGCAGCGGCGGGTCAATCCGTTCACCGTATCGCCCACTGCGCGCCGGCAGCTGCTATTCGAGGTCCTGCCATTTTGGTTGACGCGGTTCATGTTGGCGCGCATGCGGCCGCTAGCGCCGGCGCTGCGCGTCATCGCGGAGCAACTAAATCCGCTCTTCTATCTCATCAACGAAATCGGCGGCATCTCACACTTCGTCCCCGATTATGACGCGCTGCTCCGGCAAGGCACACAGGGCTTTCGCGAGCAGCTGGGTGCGCGCCTGGAGCTGGAGCCGCCCGATTCGCCGGCCACCCATTTTCTGCGTGCGCTGCAGATTGTCTGCAACGGCCTCGACGACTTCGCCGACGGCTATCGCCGTGCAGCAGAGCAACAGGCGCGCGCGGCGAAGGAGCCGCAGCGACGGCGCGAATTGGAGCACATCGCTGCGGTGTGTGCGCGCGTGCCGCGACTACCGGCGCGGACCTTTCACGAGGCACTGCAGGCGCTGGTCTTTACCCAGATCGCGCTCAACCTGGAGTCACTCGACAACGCGGTCTGCCCCGGCCGGCTGGATCAAGTCTTGTGGCCATACTACCAGCGCGATCTCGCCGATGGTCGACTCGACCGCGACAGCGCCTTCGAGTTGCTCGGCTGCTACGCGGTGAAGTTGTGCGAGATCGTTCCGGTGTTCTCGCGCCGCACCACTCGCTTTCACGGCGGCCTGTTCAGCGGTCAGGTGGTGGTGGTCGGCGGCACGGATCGTGAGGGTCGGGACGCCACCAACGAACTCACCTTCCTCTTCTTGGAGGTGCTTGACCGGCTGCGCACGCGCCAGCCCAACTACCACGCGCGCCTGCACCGCGGCAGCCCGCCGATGTATCGCACCCGCATCGCCGCGGCGCTCGGCGCCGGTGCGGGAGCGCCGGCGCTGTACAACGACGAGGTCATCGTCCCGGTGCTGCAGGCGCGCGGCATGACCGTCGCGGACGCGCGCGATTACGCCACCGTCGGTTGCGTCGAGCCGGTGGCGGCGGGCAAGAGCTTTCTCTCGACGGATGCCGCTCTGTTCAACGTGCCGCTGTGCCTCGAACTGGCGCTGAACCGCGGGCGGCGCGTCGGATACCGGCGGCGTATCGGGGCGGCGACGCCACCCGCGGAGGACTGTCAGTCGATCGACGAGGTGCTCGAGCTGTTTGGTGTGCAGCTCGAATTCGCCGTGACCCGGCTGCTGGCCGACTTGCGGATGATCGAACGGGCCAACGCCCGTTGGCATCCGACCCCGCTCACCTCCCTGCTGGTCGACGGCTGTCTGGCAGCCGCCCGCGATGTCACCATTGGGGGTGCAACGTACAACGGCAGTGGCATTCAAGGCGTGGGCATCATCGAGGTGGGCGACAGTCTGGCGGCGATCGAGACGGTGGTGTTCCGTGCGCACCGCGCATCGATGGCCGAGTTGATCGCCGCCTGCCGGCGGGGGTTTGTCGGGTACGACAGGCTGCGCGCCCGACTGTGCAAGGCGCCGAAATACGGCAACGACGATCCCTTCGCCGATGGCTTCGTGGCGCGCGTCATGGAGCGGTTCAGCGCCTGCCTCGCAAGACAACGCAACACCCGCGGCGGCAACTACGCGGCCGGATTCTATTCCGTCACCGCGCATCAGGCCTTCGGTGAAGTGGTCGGGGCGCTGCCCAGCGGGCGGCTGGCGGGCGCGACGTTCTCGTCTGGGCTCTCCCCCGGCAACGGCCTCGATCGCCGCGGCCCCACGGCGACCCTGCGCTCCGTCGCGAGCTTACCGCTGCGACTGGCGGGCAACGGGGTCAACTTCAACCTCAAGCTCGATCCGTGGGTGGTCGCTGACGCCGAGGGCACGCAGCGGCTCCAGCAGTTGATCGACGGCGCCTTAGCTGCTGGCTGCATGCAGATGCAAGTGAACGTGCTGGACCCGCAAGTGCTCATCGATGCGCGCGATCATCCCGGACGCTATCCCGGCCTGCTTGTCCGTGTCTCCGGCTACTCGGCGTACTTCGACGACCTGTCGCCCGAGATGAAGCAGGAGATCATCGATCGGACATTGCACTCGGCGGGCGGCCGGGGCGGGCCGGCATCGCCGGTCGGCCTGTGATTACTTCTCTTGAACCTGGCCCTATGCTATCCGGACCCGTGTACCCACGGCGTGCGGGAAGGAGACGGTGATGCAGAGGACCGACGGTGGCGGCAGCGTCGAGCGAAGACAATTGCAGGAAAAGGCTTGGCTCTTCGCGCAACGCGGCGTGGTCTTGCTGGTGACCCTGCTGGCCGGGTTGTTCATCGGCTACCAACTCTGGGGACAGGCCGGGGCCCTGAAGCAACAGGTGGCGCAAATGGAAGAACGGGTGAGCATCCTGCAAAAGGAACGCGACACGCTCAACAGTCAGAAGGCCATCATCGATCGCGACAAGAAGGAAGTCGAGAAACGCTTGCAGGACGTGCAAGCGCGCTGCGCCGCACCCGCCGAGGCAGCACCCGCAACACAGCCGTAGGCTACCAGCGACCTTCGCGTTTCGGCATTTCTTGACATCCTGTCCCGCTTTCTATAGCGTTCACTTCTTCCAATAGCACTGTAACCGCCGCGGCGGCCGCAAGCACCATGTTCGACACCCTGAGCGACAAATTCGATCAGACAATCCGCAAGTTACGCGGTATTGGCAAGATCACCGAGCGCAACATTGAAGATGCCGTGCGCGAGGTGCGCCTGGCGTTGCTGGAAGCGGACGTCCAGTTCCAGGTGGTCAAGGACTTCACGGAGCGGGTGCGCACGGAGGCTCTCGGCCAGGCCGTGCTGGCCAGCCTGACACCGGAACAGCAGTTCATCAAGATCGTCAACGCGGAGCTCGCGGCGCTGATGGGCGACCGGGCGGCACCGCTGAACCTGTCGGCACCGCCGCCGGTCGCGATCATGCTGGTGGGTCTCCACGGCGCCGGCAAGACCACCACGGTGGCCAAGCTCGCACGCTATCTCAAAACCCAGCATGGCCGCACCCCGTATCTGGTCCCCGCGGATGTCTACCGTCCGGCGGCCATCGAACAACTGACCACCCTCGGCAAGCAAATCGATTGCGGCGTGCATCCGTCGCAGCAAGGCGCCGATCCGGTCGCCATTAGCCGCGACGCCCTCACCTTCGCCAAGAATCACGGGCAGGATGTGGTCCTGATCGACACCGCCGGCCGCCTGCACATCGACGATGAGTTGATGGGGGAACTCGAGCGGCTCAAAGCCGAGATCCATCCCCATCACATCCTCTTGGTCGTCGATGCCATGACCGGCCAGGACGCCGTCAACGTTGCCAGCGGATTTCACGGCCGCTTGGGCCTTACCGGCGTCGTCCTGACCAAACTCGACGGTGACGCCCGTGGCGGCGCGGCGCTGTCGGTTCGCGCGGTGACGGGCGCGCCCGTCATCTTTGCCGGCACGGGCGAGAAACTCGACGCGCTCGAACTGTTCCACCCCGACCGCATGGCGACGCGGATCCTCGGGATGGGCGACGTGCTCACGCTGGTCGAAAAGGCGGAGCAGGCCTACGACCAGAAGCAGGCCTTGGCGCTGCAGAAGAAACTGCGGCGCAATGAATTCACCTTGGAGGACTTTCGCGATCAGCTCCGGACGTTACGCAAGATGGGTTCGATGGGCGATCTGCTGGGCATGATTCCAGGGATGAAGAAGTTCACCCGCGGCCTCGACGTGGGTTCCGCCGAAACGGAATTGAAGCGGATCGAGGCGATCATCAGCTCGATGACGAACGAGGAACGCCATAATCACCTGATCCTGAACGGCAGCCGCCGGCAACGCATCGCCCGCGGAAGCGGCACCTCGGTCGCGGAAGTCAATCGCTTCCTCAAGCAGTTTGTGCAAACCAAGAAGGTCATGAAACAAATGAGCAAGTTCGCCGGACGTGGTATGCCGCAAGGCCTCTCCATGTGATTGCCGGCAGTTCACGAGAGGAGTACAGTTCAACCATGGCAACTACGATCCGTCTGGCCCGACATGGCGCGAAGAAACATCCCTTCTACCGCATCATCGTGACTGACAGCCGGGCGCCACGCGATGGGCGTCGACTGGATCAGGTGGGGATCTACGATCCCTCGCAGAGTCCCTCGCGCGTGGAGTTTCAGCAAGAGAAACTGTCACACTGGCTGCGGCTTGGCGCGCAACCCTCGGCAACGGTTGCCCAGCTGATCAAGCGCAGCGGAATCACCGCCGCCGAAGCGGCCCCGGCACCCAGCCAGCCCGCTTCCACCTCAGAATAGATTCCGGGGAGGCGTACACATGAAGGAACTGGTGGAATTTCTTGCCCGCACGCTCGTCAATCATCCGGAAGCCGTCCAAGTGAAAGAGACGCAGGGCGACACCGCCTCGGTCCTGGAACTCAAAGTCGCAAAAGAAGATCTCGGTCGGGTGATCGGCAAGCAAGGCCGTACCGCGAAATCGATCCGCACCATCCTCAACGCGGCGGCATCCCGCACCAACCGCAAGGTGGTGCTGGAAATCGTTGAGGAATAAGCACCCGCTTCGAGCGGGCGCGCTCATGCTTCGACGAGCTCAGCATGAGCGGAGAAAAACACGCGCCGCAAAGTCGAGCGCTCCCCCCGAACTCGTCGACGGGCGGGCGCACGAGATCGTGCCCCCCGGGCGGGCGGTGACAGCGGTCCCCGAGGCGCTGATCCCGCTGGGGCAGATCGTCAGCACCCACGCGACGCGCGGCGAACTGCGGGGGCGGCTGTACAACCCCGCATCGACTACCCTGCGGCGCGGCAGCCACGTGGTGCTGCGGCACGGCCCGGCATCCCGCGAGTGGGTGGTCTCCGCTGTTCGGCCCCACCGGCATCTGATGCTACTCACCCTCGAGGGTTGCGACTCGATGACGGCGGCCGAAACCCTCATCGGACATGAGATCTGTGTGCCCGCTGCGGACCTGCCGCCCGCCGGTGCGGACGAAATCTATTACCACGAGTTGATGGGAATGACCGTGGTGACAAACCTGGGGGAGGAAGTCGGCGTCGTCGCCGCGATGATGACCACGGCCATCAGTGACATTTGCGTCGTGCGCGCCGGCGGACGGGAATATCTCATTCCGATGATCGCCCACATCGTCAAGGCGGTCGACCGCGCGGGCCGCCGCATTGTCATCGACCCGCTGCCGGGGCTGCTGGACACGTAATGCGGTTCCACGTTCTCACACTGTTTCCCGAGTTCTTCACCTCGCCCCTGTCGAGCACGATGCTGCAAAAGGGACAGGACCGCGGCGCGTTGCAGTTCATGCTGCACAATATCCGTGACTACACCACCGACAAGCATCGGGTCACCGACGACTACCCATATGGCGGCGGCCAAGGCATGGTCATGAAGCCCGAGCCCGTGGTAGCGGCATTGGAGGCGTTGGACGCGCTCTCGGAGCGTCCCTGGCGCATTCTCCTGTCGCCGCGGGGACAGCGATTCACGCAGCAACGCGCCGTCGCTCTGGCGCACCGGCCGGCACTGGTATTGGTCTGCGGCCGGTACGAGGGCGTGGACGAGCGTGTCCGGGAGTTCGTCGATGAAGAACTGTCGGTCGGTGACTATGTCCTATCCGGAGGCGAAACGGCGGCGCTGGCCGTCATTGATGCGGTCAGCCGCCTGGTCCCCGGTGTTCTGGGCTGCGAGACCTCCGCAGTCGACGAGTCCTTCAGCGATGGTCTACTCGAGTACCCGCAGTACACACGCCCGCCGGACTTTCGCGGGCTGACTGTTCCAGACGTGCTGCGCTCGGGCGATCACGCAACGATCGCCCGTTGGCGGCGGGAGGAGGCACTGCGCCGCACCTTCGAGCATCGGCCCGATTTGCTGGCGCTGGCCACACTCAGCGACGATGACCGCGCCTTTGTGGCGACCCTGGCACGACCGGCACATGGCTGAACTCTACCTGGCGCTGCTGCACCATCCGGTGCTCGACAAGAACGGCCAAGTGGTCACCACGGCGGTGACCAATATGGATATCCACGACATTGCGCGCTCGGCCCGCACCTACGGCGTGCGCGCCTTCTATGTTGTCACCCCCGTAAAGGCCCTGCAGGTGCTGGCGGCGAAGATCATGGAGCATTGGCAGACCGGGTTCGGCAGCACCTACAACGTCACCCGCAAGGACGCGCTGAGCGTGGTGCGACTGGAGCGCGACCTCGACGGCGTTCTACTGCACCTCGAACGCGAGACAGGGGTGCGTCCCCGACTAGTAGCAACTTCCGCGCGGAGCGGCGCCGATCGCGTCAGTTTTGCGGCACTGCGCAACCACCTCAGCGTCAGTCCGGACCCGCATCTCATAGTCCTGGGCACCGGGTGGGGACTGGCCCCAGCAGTCACCGAACGGGCGGATCTCATGCTCGAGCCGATTCACGGCCCCACCGACTACAATCACCTCTCGGTCCGATCGGCCGCGGCCGTGATCCTTGACCGCCTGCGCGGAGCCGGCTATGAAGGGCGTTCCTCTGGTAAATCCCAGTCTTGCGAGGTAGCGCCATGAATCCGATCGACAAGATCGAAAGCGAACAGCTGAAAGCCGATGTTCCCCAGTTCAAGCCTGGTGATACCGTCCGGGTGCACGTGAAGGTGATCGAGGGCGAAAAGGAACGCATTCAGGTATTCGAAGGTGTCGTCCTGCGGAAAAGCCGCGGCGCAAACCGAGCAAGTTTCACCGTGCGCAAAACCTCCTACGGGGTAGGCGTGGAACGGACCTTCCCGATCCATTCGCCTCGCATCGACAAGATCGAGGTCTCCACCCGCGGCGTCGTCCGCCGGGCGAAACTGTATTACCTGCGCAAGCTGTCGGGTAAGGCAGCACGCATCGAAGAAGAAGTCACGCGGTAGGAAGAAGGCAACGGTCCAAGAGTCAAAGGGATCCGACCTGACTTTTGGGCTTTCTGACTCGTCGACTTCGTCCGCTCTCAAAACACCGATTCCCGTACCACCAGCACCTCGTGGACCATGGCTTGCACGAGGCGGCGCACCTGCTCGGTGCGCTTGATGACTGCGGCATCGTCCTGCGGCCGGCGCCGCGGCGCATCGGCATAAAAGCGCAGCGGCGATCCGAAGCGTATGTGGAACTTCGCCGGCAGCGGAATCATACCGAGGGCGCCCAGCCACGGAAACAGCGGCGTTACGGGAATGTACGGCACGTTGATGATCTTCCGCAGCGGCCCAAGGCGCTCGAACTTACCGATGACCGGGTAGGTCTCCTCGGCGCCGACGACCGCCGTCGGAATGATCGGCACGCGCAACGCCAGGCTCAAACGAACGAAGCTGCTGTGGAACGGTTGTAACTCGTAGCGTTGCCAGATGGTCTTGGCGACGCCCTCGACACCCTCCGGAAAGATGCCGACCACCTCGCCCATTTTGAGGAGGCGTCTGGCGTTTTTGTACGAGGCAACGGCAGCACCGAAGCGATTGAACAGCGGCCCTACGAACGGCACCTCGGCGACGAAACGGTCATAGAGAAACCGCACTAGGCGCTGTTGCGGGTGTTCAATCGCGACGGCAGCCGCGATCATGGCGGCATCGATGGGAATGCCACCGGAATGGTTGGCGACGATCAGTACCGGCCCCGTATCGGGAATGTGTTCGATTCCCTCGGTATGGACACGCCAGTAGTGGCGATAGAGGAACTCGGAAAGCGGCCTGGAGCGGCGCAGCAGGGTCGGATCAACGCCGAACGGGTCCGTGGCAGCGTTGCGCCTAGCGCGTGGCGTCCGTCGGGCCTCGGATCGCGCTGTGGCCATGGCACATCGCTCAGTCCGGCGGGGAAAGGACGACGTCTGACGTGCCGGTCATCCAGCACGCACTGCGGGACGGCGTCATGCGGTATCGCGGCATCGAGGCATCCCGATGGCGGAATCACGAGTCCAGGCGACGGCTTTTCTTAAGCCAGCGGACGACCCCGTAGGCAATGACGACCGGGAGGTAGGCAAGCAACAGCCTGTTGATCTCGTTACGCCGGCCGCTATAGCCGAAGTGGACCAGCCGCTCCCAGATCAGTAAGAACACGGCCGCCGAGACCCAGGCAAAAGTAGTACCGTACTCCTTGCGCAGCACACGCTTCCAGTCGAACGTCATACTCGCCATGGTCGCCCGCAACCCGCGCAGGCGCGGTAGAAATCGGTTCACGCGCTCGCAGTACTCTTCGTAGTCGCGGCCGAACTTGTTCGCGAGGAAGGCCTCCTCCGCCTTGATGATGGCAAGCAAGCCGCCGACGAATGCCGGCAGCCCGAAAATGTATACCCAGCGTGAATTGTAAATGATCGCCAGCCCGCTCAGCAACAGGAAATTCCCAACGTACATCGGGTTACGACTATGCGCGTAGAAGCCCTCACAAACCAGCTTCGGTGCGGCGAGTTGTTTACCGGCACCGCCGCGAACGATGTAGGCGTACCCGATGACCAGCACACGCAACGCTTGGCCCGTCGCGGCCACCAACAGTCCAAGCGCATCCACCCAACGGTTCACCGCCTCGCTGCCAAAAGGATGCTCCGGCACGGTGAGCGCCAGGATGATGGCGAGGCCGGCCGGGGCGAGGTAGTCGCGAAACCGGAAGACAAACCGGCCCACCCGCTGCACCGCCGCCCGGATGTACATCTGCCCCACCGCCGCCACACCCTCTCCAGCAGCGTTCATTTCAACGCCAGTACGCCGCAGAAGTTGTACCACTTGAAAAACACCTCGGGGAAGCGAAACCCGGCCGACAACAGCAACTGCAGGTTCTCTTCCAGCCGGTACGGGATCAGCACGTTCTCGAGCGCTTCGCGCTTCTGCGCGATCTCCGTCTCCGAATACCCATTGCGCCGCTTGAGGTCGTAGTAGTACTTGATGAACAGTCGGTTCATCAGCGTCTCTTCCGCCAGCACTTTCTCGATCAGGATGAGGCACGCCTGGTGGTTCATCCCGTTGTAGATCGTGCGCATGACGCGCTCGCGGTGGAGCGGGCGCACGAATTGTAGCGTGAGGCTCATGATCACCACGGAGGCGTTCTCGATCTCCAACCCCTGGTGAAGGTCCTGCCTGTGCAGCGCGTAGCGGCGGGTGAAGTTGGCGCGCTTCAGCTCCTCCTCGGCGCGCGCCAGCATGGCCGCTGACGAGTCGACGCCGACGAATGTAACGTCCTTCTCGAGTTCGCGCAGCCTGCGGAACGTCGCACACGTTGAGCAGCCCAGATCGTAGACGTTCGTGCCGTCGACGGCGAAGTCAGCGACCATCTCCGTAATCATCCGCTGGATCTCCGCATAGAACGGCACCGATCGCGGCAGCATGTCGTCGAACACCGCTGCCGTCTCTATCCCAAAGGAAAAGTCCGACACCACCTCTCTGGGTACGACGTACAACCGATCCTCAGTCATTGCACCTTTACCTCGCACCACATCGTACTCAAAACGACGGGACTCACACAAGCGGACGCAGGCACGGGGCCACGGAAACAGCGGCATCATGGATGGTTGGGCGTGTGGTTGGTCTTCCGCAGCGGCCCGCGGGACCCGAGCTTGCCGATTACCGCGTCGGTTCCCTCAGCCTCGACGACCGCCGGGGGGATTGATGGGCATGGGCAACGCCAGGTTCAACCCCTCGAAGCCGCAGTGCAAGGCGGGGGAAGCGCGACGCGGGCGGTGCCGGTGACCCAGCGCTCACCCTCCTCACTCTCCAGCACTAGGTCGCAGTCGAGGAAGCTCCCTTGGTCACTCACGTGTTTCTCGGTCACTACCCCCCGCACCGTAATGCGCTGGCGCGGTTGCAGCGGCACGCGAAAGGTCGCGCTCAGGTGCCGCAAGCGCATGCCGGGAAACGACTGGCCGATCAGGCGCGAGAACAGTGCCAGGCTCATGTTGCCGGGGGCAATCTGCCCGGGCAGCCCTTCCCGGCGTGCCCCGTCGTCGCTCATAAAGCGACCCGCCTGCAGGCGCGCCGCGTGCGCGTAGCGCGCCACCTGCTCGCCCGTCAGGGTCAAGCGGAGCGGGCACAATTCGTGCCCCACATCGACATGGTCAAAGTCAAGCTGCTCAACCATTTGCCGGTTACCGTCCGTCCTTGCGGGTCGCCCGCGTGCCGATCGTCTCGCCTCACCGATACATCATTCGCTGGTCGACCACCGCCACCAGTTCTTCGCGTTGATTGGTCACCACGGTGCGCAGGACAATAAACGACATGCTGCCGCTGCGGCCCGTCTTCTCGTAGATGTCGTGCACTGTGGCCAGCGACGTCAATACGTCCCCGGGCCGAATGGGCACACCGAACTCGATATCCTTGCCGGCGTCGAAGCCAAGCTGAATCTCGCCGAGCCTCGGTGGCTTGAAGAGGTTGCCGCGGGCGCGGACCACGAACGTCGGCGGCGCAACCAGGTCGGCCCCCGCCGCCGGCGCCGCGATCTCCGCGGTTGCAGCAATGTACTCGAGGATCTCCTCCGCCGTCACCGGACCGATGACCACACGCTCGAACTCCTGCCCGAGGAGGGCACGATCAATCTGGAGGCTCATGCACTTGCCTGCAGCCGTGCGCGGAAATCGACAGGACGATAGCCGCCAGCATGTAACGTTTGCACCAGGTCGTCGATGTCGCGGATGTCGCGGTCGAATTCCGTCGCGCACACACCGATGAAGCTGACGAGATGTGAATCGCTGCCGCCGACGGCGCGATACCCGTGTCCCTCGATCAACTCCCGCACGCGCTCGTCCTCGCCGCGGCGACTGCCGCCGTTGAGCGCCTCCACTGCCACCACGCCTTCAATCGGCGGTTTGTGCTCGTAATGCTCGCACAGGCCAATCGTCGGCCTCCCGGGATGACATGGGAGGGCGATCCCGCCCAGCCTGGTCACCGCCGGAATCAGTTCGCGCGCGGGGAGGCGGATGTCACCAAAGTTGAAGTGCCGGGTCATTTCGTCGGTCACCCCGAAAACCAACACGTGACCATAATCGGTCTCCACTTCGGCGCCACGCAGGATGAGCATGCCATAGCGGTCCTCCAGGGCCCGATAGTCCCTCGCCGGATCCCACTGGCGATGTTCGGTCAGCACAAACCCATCGATTGGCACCGCTTCACGCTTGCGCGCCAGCCACTTGAGATAGGCTTCCACCGTGGCACGGCTGTCTTCGGAAGCCTCGGAATGAGTGTGAAGGTCGAGAATCATCGCAATGCGATAGCGGACGGTCGTCAATCAAGCGGGAGAACAGAACGACGCGGCATCGAATCTGACATACGGACGGCAGTACGTTACCGTGTATGTGTACACCGTACCACGGCCGGAAGAAAGCACCACGGTCGACCCCCGGAGAGCCGCAGCCCGCACGGGCGCCGCGGACTTCTCGCGACCAGTGCCGAGCGGAGGTCGATTCTGACGGCCGGATCGGCTATCGTGACCCTTGGCTATCCGAGATCGCCTGCGTCGTGACGGACGTGCCGCCGCACGCCTGCCACGACGCGGTGAATCGATGCTGGAGGACAATGTGGATGCGCAATCGTCTCAGGCTTTGAGGAGTCTCATTTTGTCACGGTCGGTCGGGGCGCTGGGAACGCTGCGTGACGGCGCCCCGTACGTGTCGATGGTGCTTTGCGTGCCGTCGCGCGATCTGTCTGGCTTCCTCATTCACATCAGCCGACTGGCGCATCACACGCAGAACATGCTGACGGATCCGCGCGTCAGCCTGATGATCGTGGCGTCCGAGCAGGAACACGAGGACCCCCAGGCGCTCCCACGGGTATCGATCCAGGGAGTTGCGGAAGAGATTCCGTCTGCCTCACGGGAATTCAAGCAAGCGGCCGAGGCGTACCTGGCCCGGTTTCCGCAGGCGACAACCTACCTCGCACTCGGGGACTTCTCGTTCTTCCGTATCGTGCCACACACAATTCGCTTCGTGGCGGGTTTCGGGCGTGCCTTCTCGGTCACGCCGCGGCAGCTCAAGGACATCGCTCTCGGCGGCACGTGACACCGCCGCGGCGCCTACAGCATCAACGTGCCACCGTTGACGCTGTAATGCTGACCGGTGATGTGCTTGGCCTCGTCCGAGGCCAGGAAGACCACCATACCGGCGATGTCCTCCGGATCTCCCGCGCTGCGCAGCGGAATCATCGCCTCCACCTTCTCGCGCCATTCAGGCCGCCGTGTTTTGAGGACCGTGGGCGTGATGATGAACCCCGGAGCCACGCAATTGACGAGGACGTGATGGCGCGCCAATTCCCCGGCCAGGGTTCTGGAGAACGCCGCAACGGCGGACTTGACCGCGGAGTAGAGCGCTTCCCCCCGCGGGGCCATGGCCTTGGCGGCATCCGAGGTGATGTTGATGATCCGACCCCGTTTTTGCGCGACCATCGACGGCACCACCGCCTTGCAACAGTGGAGCGTGCCCTTCAACGTCACGTTGATATGCAGGTCCCACTCGGCTTCATCCGTCTCCAGAAACGGCTTGTGCTCGCGGGAGAAGCCCAGATAGGCCGCATCATTCACCAGGACATCCACCGTTCCGAAATCCCGGAGGACCTGCTCGACCATCGCCGTCACCTCGGACGCCTTGGACACGTCAGTGCGCACCGCCAGCGATCGCAATCCCAGCGCGTGCAGCTCGGCGGCCACCTCTGTCAGACCCAGCGGGTCGATATCCGCGCAGACCACGCTCGCCCCCGCACGACCAAGTGCCAGGGCAATGCCGCGCCCGATGCCCGAAGCGGCGCCCGTAACGATTGCCACTCTGCCCTTCAGATTCATTCTCTCGCTCACTCCCGAGGCGTCGCCCTGTTACGAGTCGCTCGCAGGTCTTGACCTGCCATAACCCGCGTCGTCCGGGCGCCACCTCAGACCAACTCGCCGCCCGCGGCGAGGCCCGGTGGGGCCAGCCCTTCGATGCGCGCCAGGGCCTGCGCGTCCAGGGCCACGCGCGCGGCCGCGAGGTTCTCGTCCACCTGCCAGCGTTGCGTCATCCCGGGGATGGGTACGACTTGCGCCCCTTGATGCAGCAACCAGGCCAGCGCCAGTTGCGCCGGCGTGATGCCGATGTCCTTGGCGAGATTCCGCAGCGGCGCGAAGCGCTTGCGGTTCTCCTGTAGATTGTCCGGTTGGAAGCGCGGCTGCCCCGCCCGGTAATCCTCCACCGACGCGATGTCGGTGGTCAAGAAGCCCGAACCCAGCGGCGCCCAGGGCACGAAGCCGATCCCCAATTCTTTCGTCGCCGGGAGAACGTCCTGCTCCGGCGTCCGCGCCCACAACGAGTATTCGTTCTCCACCACCGTGATCGGATGCACGGCGTGGGCCCGGCGCAAGCGCTCGGCGTCGATGTTGCACAA
>JAGDMS010000516.1 GCA_017860575.1 Deltaproteobacteria bacterium
CAGATCCAACACCGCACCATCGGGCATGGCTGCCATGCCCTCCAGCAAATTGATGTAATGCCCGGCCAGGCGCTCTATCGTCGCCGCGTCGAACAGGTCGATCTTGTAATCGATCACGACATTGATGCCTTCCGGCTCTTCAGTCGCGATCACCGTCAGGTCGTAGGCCATCGGCCGCAGCCCAACATTCAGCGACCCGCAACGCAGGCCCGTCAGATTCAAGTCGTGGAGCGGGGAAGGTTCGAAAGCGAACATCACCTGACAAAGCGGGTTATGGTGCAAGCCTCGGTCCAGCTTGAGCCCAGAGACAATCATGTCGAACGGGCAGTCCTGATGAGAAAACGCCACGAGACATGTATCCCTGACCTGCTTCAGCAGGCCGCGAACCGAACAATCCGCCGAAAACCGGGTTCGAATCGGGAGGATATTGACGAACTGACCGACCATCCCCTCGAACTCGGTACGGCTGCGCCCCGACACCGGGATCCCTACCACGATGTCCGACTGCCCGCTGTAGCGATTTAGCAGGACGTTGAAGGCGCAAAGCAGTGTCATGAAGAAGGTGACGCCCTCCCCGTGGCCCAAACTCTTCAGTCTCTGGAGCAACTCGCTGGGAAGCCGCAATTCCCTGCTGGCGCCGAGATATGTCTGCACCGGGGAAGGCAGTCGATCTGTCGGCAGGTCCAGCGTGGCCGGAGCATCGCGCATCTGCTCCAGCCAATATGACCGAAGTTGTTCGCCCTCCAACCCCTCCATAATCCGTCGCTGCCAAGCAGCGTAGTCACAGTACTGCAGTGGCAGCTCGTCCAGAGGCGATAATCGCCCAGCCACCTGAGCGTTGTAGAAGGCCGACAACTCTCTGTGAATCACTCCGCGCGACCAGGCATCGGAAAGAATGTGATGGATGACGAGGACAAGCACATGTCGACGGGAGCCGAATCGCAGGAGCGAGGCACGCCATAACTGATCCTTGGCGAGATCGAATGCAGCCAAGATCTCCGCTCGCGCGATACGCTCCAGTTCCGCCTGTTGTGTCGCCGGCTGCAACGCCCCGAGGTCGAAATGCCGCAACTTCAGCGCCGTGGCATCATGGATAACCTGAACCGGGTTACCCTCCCTCATCCCGTAGTTGGTGCGACAAACCTCGTGCCGCGCGATGATTTCATTGAGACTGCGCTCCAGCGCCGCGATATCGAGGAAGCCGTCGAGTTGGATGACCCGACTGGTGTTGTAGCCCGGATTGCCCGGCACGAGGCGATCGAGAAACCATAGACGCTGCTGTGCGTACGACTGGAGCGGCGGATTCGCCGGATCGCGTCGCTGCCGTTCGATCGGCTTGAGTGCCGATCCGGCGACGGTGGCATCGGACGAGACGGAGACCGATACGCGCCTCTCGTATCCCATTTCTTCCGCAAGCTCACGGGCCGTATCGGACAGGAAATCCTCTGTGTAAAAGGCCTCCCAGCGGTCTGCGACTTCGGGGCTGATTTCTTGGTGCGCGTGGAACTTGGGATCGGTCATCCCGACGGACAGTTCATTGACGCTGTCCGTCATCCTTCGTTCCTGGTCCTGATAGGGATCGAGTATTCGCGGATCGAACTCGACTTTCAGCCGTTCGCAGATGGCTTCGACGATCGGCCGGGTATCCCGAACCAAATCCTCAAAATGTACTCGTATCTGCCGATGAGCCGGCACTCTGGACAGGAAATTAAGAATATTCTGATGACTAACGATCCAGGTCAGCTCTGCGAACTGCCTTACAGAGTAGCGATCTTCTCCCTGAAATCTCAGGACGCGGTCCAGGCGCGCCTCCTCGAAGGAACGGATGGTCCCATAGGGGTGCCGAACCAAATGGATGTAAACGTTGTCTTCGAATCGCTCTTCGGCGTGATTCAGCGTCTCTGGCGCCAGGGAGTAGGTTGCAGATTTGTCAACAAGAAGCTTGTCGCCGATCCACTGCTGCAGCAGTCGATAAAATGCCAAGGTCGAGTCGTCTCGCGCCTCGTACTCCGCGACGGTCTGTGCGGCTCGGCCGGCATCGCATTGCCTGATTTCCATGATGGCGCGTACCAGCCCCTCCCGCATGAAGCTGAGACCGCCGCTCAATCGCTGTCTTCGCTTCATCATTGAATCGAAGGACAGCAGTTCGAGTTCGGGGGGTGCGAAAAGGCGCGGGTGACCCGCCAGCATAATTCTTAAGAGGGAAGAACCTGAGCGCGGGGTCGTAAGAACAAAAGCCATTCTCGGGTTACGATGGGAAACTTTCCGCTGAATGGGACCGCTACCACTATCACCTCGATGCCACTCGCCTGCCAATCTGCGGAACGTTTCGACGTCGGCAGCACGAATGCGGTCGGACGAGAGTCGCTCGCCCACCTCAGCATCGGTCTTCTCGACACCATCCAAGTGCGGTTCCTGGAACCTTGCCCCTACCGCCTCCGGAAAATGCTTCTTCAGGTAAACCGCCTGCTCCGCGACCGTGGGCGCATCGAAAAGCATAACCACGTAAAGCTTTACACTGAGTTGCTGCTGTAACGCATTGATCAACAGCGCTCCGATGAGCGAATTTCCGCCGAGTTCAAAGAAATTATCGTGGATACCAATCCGATCGATTTTTAACGCTTTTGACCAGACCGTAACCAGCGCAGCTTCAAATGATGTATGCGGGGCTTCATAGTTCGCGGACAGTAGCAAGTGGTCTCTTCCCCCTGGCTTAGGAAGTGAGAGTCGATCCACCTTCCCGTTGAGCGTCAGCGGCAACTTGTCCAACATCACGAACGCCGCAGGCACCATGTAATCCGGCAGACTCGCCCTCAATTGCTCTCGCAACCCCTCCACCAGCCCCTCGCTGGCGCCTTTCGCCACCACATACGCCACCAGCCGCGTCCTCGCGCGCCACCACCACCGCTTCACGGACCTGCGGCTGCCGATTGAGCACCGCCTCGATCTCCCCAGGCTCGATGCGAAATCCGCGAATCTTCACCTGCTGATCAATGCGCCCCAGAAACTCAAGGTTGCCCTCCGGCAGGTAACGAACCAAATCGCCCGTTCGATACAGCCGCCCTTGCCCCGTCGGGTCGAACGGGTCGGCCACAAACTTCTCGGCAGTCAACTGCGGCTGATGCAGATACTCCCGCGCCAGCCCGTCCCCGCCGACGTACAACTCGCCGGGCACGCCCATCGGCACCGGCTGCATGTGCCTATCCAGCACATACACCCGCGTGTTGGCAATTGGGCGCCCGATCGGCACCGTATTCTCGATGCGGGTATCCGCCGTCATCACGTAGCAGCAGGTGAAAGTGGTGTTTTCGGTCGGACCATAACCATTAATCAACCGCCCGCTTCCAATCACCCCGAGCATCCGGCGCACATGCGCCACCGACAGAGCCTCGCCACCAGCCAGCAACTGGCGCACCCCGCGCAGATTGTCGAGCTGCGTGTCCACCATCTGGTTAAACAGCGCCGCCGTCAGCCACAGCGTGGTCACGCCGCGCTCCCGGATGAACTGCCCCAACTCCTCCAGCGACAGTAATCCCGCCGGACATACCGCCAGTTTCGCACCGTTTAACAGACTCCCCCACAGTTCCAGCGTCGACGCATCAAATGAGATCGGCGCAAACTGCATCACGACTTCTTTCGGCCCAAGCTCTATGTAGTTGGTGTTCTTCACCAGCCGCACAACGCTGCGGTGCTCAATGCACGTGCCTTTCGGTCGCCCAGTCGAACCCGAGGTGTAAATCACATAGGCCAGGTTGCGGCCGCCTGCCGCCACCTTCAGGTCGTCTGCCCTCTCTTTCTCTATCTCACCCCAATCCCCGTCCAGCGAGATCACCCGGCCCTTATATGCCGGCAACCGCTCGCGCAGCTTCTCCTGCACCAGTAGCACCGGTGCGGCTGTGTCTTCCAACATGAAACTCAGCCGCGCGGCCGGATACTCCGGATCTAGCGGCACATACGCCCCACCCGCCTTCAGTATCCCCAACACCCCAACCACCATCTCCACACTGCGCTCAATGCACAGCCCCACCATCACCTCCGGCCCCACCCCATGTCGCCTCAGATAACCCGCTAATCGATTCGCGCGCTCGTTGAGTTCCCGGTAACTTAACTGCGACTGCCCATACTCCACCGCCACCGCCTCCGGCGTACACCGCACCTGCTCTTCGAACAACTCATGAATCCCCGCTTCCCGCGGATACTCCCGCGCCGTGCCGTTCCAATCCATCACCAACCGCTCGCGCTCTTCGCCCGGCAGCAGCGGCAGGTCTGCAATACTGCGCTCAGGTGCAGCCACCATCCCTTCAAGCAGCACGCGCAAATGCACAGTCATGCGCAGGATCGACGACTCATCGAAAAGATCCGTAGCATAGACGATACTTCCCACGAGCCCCGACGGCGTATCTTTCATCATCAATGTGAGGTCCACCTGCGCCGACCCGTGCTCGAGGGCCACCGGCCGCAGTTTCAGCCCCGGTAATTCAAGCCCCCCCTGCGGCGTATTCTGCAGCGCAAATATGACCTGAAATACGGGATTGCGGCTGGCGTCACGCTCGGGCCGAAGTTCGTCGACCAGCCTCTCGAGCGGCATGTCCTGATGCGCGTACGCGTCGAGGCAGCCATCACGCATTCGGCCGAGAAATTCGCTCACCGAGGGATCACCGGACAGGTCGGCACGCAGGACCAGAGTGTTCACAAAAAAGCCCACCAGTCCCTCGATCTCGGCGCGGTTGCGGTTTGCCACCGGGCTGCCGATGACGAGGTCCTGCTGCCCGCTGTAGCGCGCGAGCAGCAGCGCAAAGCCGGAGAGCAACGTAATGAATAGCGTGCCGCCTGCACGCTGCGAAAGACTGCGCAGTCCTTCGCTCAAGTCCGGCGACAGTGCGAATGAACACGCCGCTCCGCGAAAACTTTCCACGGCGGGTCGGGGCCGGTCAGTCGGCAACTCTAGCACCTGCGGGACTCCCGCCAGCCTTGCGCGCCAGTAGCCCAGCATCTTCTCGAGAACGTCTCCCTGCAGCCAACCTCGCTGCCAGCGCGCGAAATCGCGATACTGCAACCGGAGCGGCGGAGTGCTTATCGACTGGCCGCGCGACAGGCTGGCGTAGAACTCGCCCAACTCGCGGAACAGGACACCGATCGACCACCCGTCCGAGATGATGTGATGCATTGTCAGCAGCAAAACATGGATGTCGGCGGCCATCCGGTAGAGATGGGCACGGAACACGATGCTTGTGAAGATCGTGCGCAGCGACTCATGCCGATCAACGAGGACCTGCAGCGCCTGCTCGAGCAGCCGCGCATCCAGCGTACCGGACAACTCCAGGGCGCCCGAAATTACATAAGCGCGGCCACCCGGTGCAATCTGGTCCAAGAACCACAACCGCTGCTGGGAAAATGAAAGCTCAGATGGTCCGCGCAGGTACTCCAAGATCTCGCCCTTGCGTTGCTGTAGCTGAGCGTGCAACTCCGGCGTAAGAGCCCCCGTCGGCGCACTACACTGCAACCGGTCACCTTCGACCCAGAACCGAATATCTCGACTGCGCAAATTTGCAAGCAGGGACGACAGCGTCACAGTTCCACCTTTTCTCTGCTGACTTCGCCTTCCGATTCGCCGGCTGCCAGCCATGCCAGTTCATCGACCGCGCCCGCCGCTCGCGGCTCGGCCCGCAGCGCCTCCAGACGCACCGCCAGCTGCGCCACCGTCGGCGCAGCAAAGACCTCGCGCAGTGGCAACTCCACCCCGCAGACCTGCCGCACCCGCGAGACCACCTGCGTGGCCAGCAGCGAATGCCCGCCCAGCTCGAAGAAGTTCTCC
>JAGDMS010000517.1 GCA_017860575.1 Deltaproteobacteria bacterium
CTATGCACGGGTGAGCCGGGGCTTTCAGAGCGGGGCGGTGAATGATGTGGTCAGCGACCCCCGCTTGATCGGTGTCACCGACCCCGAGAAACTCTGGTCGTACGAAGCGGGATTCAAGTCGCAGTGGTTCGACAATCGGCTCCGGTTCAATGCCGACGGGTTCTTGAGCCGCTATACGGACCAGGTGGTGCCGGTGGAGAAGTTCAGTGCCAGCAGCGGGCTGTCGACGACCAACGAGAATGCCGGCACGTCGGAGTACTGGGGGAGTGAGGTGGAACTGGTTGCGATCCCGTTGCGCGGACTCGAGGCGACCGTGAACTACGCGTTTCTCTCAGCGAAATACCTGGAGTGGGAGACGCAAAAGTTCGTCAACGGTGTGGCGCAATATGACGCCAACGGACAGCCCATCATGGAGAACGTGGCGGATCAGCGGCGAGTACCCTACGCCCCCAAACACACGGTGACCGTCGGATTGACCTACACGGCACCGCCGACCACCACCGGCGTGTTCTCGGCGCACCTCGATACCTTCTGGACGCAAGACTTCGTGGGACATCCCGAGCCACCGTATCCCGACGCGCAGTGGGCCTATGCCGTGGTCAACGGGCGGTTGCAGTTCATCGACATCCCGCTGCAAAAAGGCAGCCTGGATGTGGCCGTGTTTGGCCGCAATCTGTTCGACCGGAAATATCGGACCAACGGCTTCAGCCTCGGCTCGCTCGGGTGGGCGGTGGACGCCTACGGCGATCCCCGTACCTTCGGCCTGGGGCTGACCTATCATTTTACCGCGTCGTAACCGCAGGGCTTGGGGCTCAGGGCCTGGCGCTGGGTGCCGGCCCCAAAGTCCTGCCCCCCCATCCTGATGGCACGGCGGCTGCCCGGCCGCGCCGGCGCACTGCAGTGCGGCGGGTCTTTTTTCTCTTGCACCGAGAATTTCCTTTGCGGTAATCGTACGTCTCAGGGCCATCGCGCTGCGGCGCGTAGCCGTCAGCGGAAGGAAGCCTGCACTGTATAAGCCGAGGTCACGCATCTGCGGATTGAAATGAATATTCGTTACAGGGACAATCAGATCACTTGTTCTAAATGCAGCAGTCTGGTAGGGGCAATGCAGGCCGGGTAGCCTGAGCCTGCCACGGACGACGACAGACGCTTGTCGCACGCGATATGGAGGAGTGAATATGCAAGCCGCTGAGAAGATCGCTTCTGAGCAGGAGCCGGAAATAAAGCGCGGGACCTGTCCGATTTGCGGGATGGGGTGCTTCACCGAGACGCAGCTCCGCGATGGCATTCCCGTGAAGGTCAAGCCGGACCGTGCGTCGCCGCATCCGGCGGACTGCCCGCGTGCGGGCCAGGCCCTCGACTATCATGACCACGCAGAGCGGGTGAACTTCCCGCTCAAGCGGGTCGGCGGGCGGGGCCAAGGAAAATGGCAGCGCATTTCCTGGGACCAGGCCCTCGAGGAGATCGCCGGGAAACTGGCTACCGTCCGAGACCAGGATGGCCCCGAGGCCGTGGCGATGCTCGGCGGCTCGTTCAAGGGGCCGGGCGATGCGGCGGCGTGGCGGTTTGCGAATTTGTTCGGCACCCCGAACCGCATGCATCTGGGGAAGAACTGCGGAGAAGCGGAGTTTCTCTCCGAGTGGGCGGTCTACGGCGAGATCGGGGCGCCGGGGATGCTGCCGGTGGCGGGGGTGACCAAGTGTGCCATTCTCTGGGGGGTGAACCCGCCGGCGTCATGGTCGGGCCACACGCTGACGATGTTGCAGGCGGCCCGGAGGCAGGGGACCAAGTTGGTCGTCATCGATCCGCGGCGGACCGAAAGCGCGGCGATTGCGGATATCTGGGTCCGCCTGCGGCCGGGGACCGACGGCGCGTTCGCGTACGGCATGCTCAACGTAATCATCAACGAGGGGCTGTACGACCGCGACTTCGTCGAGCGCTGGTGCATCGGCTTCGACGAGCTGAAGGCGCTGGTGCAGAAGTACACGCCGGCGAAGGTGGCGGAGATCACCTGGGTGCCGGCGGCGCAGATCGTGGAGGTGGCGCGGCTGTACGCCACCGAGAAGCCCGGCCAGCTCTCGTTTGGTCTCGGCGTCGTCGAGTTAGGTAAGGCGACGCTGTCGGCGGTGCTCGGCAAGAACTTCCTGCGCGCGATCACCGGCAACCTGGATGTGCGCGGCGGGCAGGTGTTCGACGACCATCCGGAACTGACGTGCTTCCGCGAGGAGATGCATTGGGAGCGCCTGATCCATCACCCGCTGCGCACCCGCGATAACGTCAGCGCCCATATCTGGCCGGTCGCCTCGGTGCGCGCCATGCAGCTGTACCTCGAAGCGATGGCGAAGGTGAATCCCCTGGGCCCAGGTTCGGCCGCCTATATGGTCTACCCGGCGCCAACGTGCGTGTGGTCGGCCATTATCGATCGCGATCCGTATCCGATCAAGGCGCTGATCACGCAGGGGACCAACACGCTGGTGGCGCTGGCGAATGCGAAGCGAATCTACCAGGCGTTCACCAGTCCCAATCTGGAGATGCACGTGGTGATGGACCACTGGATGACGCCGGGAGCGCAGCTGGCGGACTACGTGTTGCCGGCCAGCGACGGGCTGGAGCGTCCCAATCTCGGGGGCATGTGGGGGTTCAGCAACGTGTACTCGGCGGCGCCACGGACGATCGAGCCGCGGTACGAGCGCCGCGACGACTACCAGCTCTGGCGCGAGCTGGGGAACCGGTTGGGGCAGCAGGGCGAGTGGCCGGAGACGTTGGAGGGCTGGTTCGACCAGTTGCTGACGCCGGCGGGGGTGAGCTTTGCGGAGCTGGCGGCGCGGGATCTGCCGTGGCTGTTTCCGGTGCCGCAGGCCAAACGCTACGAGCAGAAAGGCTTCGCCACCTTCTCGGGGAAGGTGGAACTGAAGTCGAGCCTGCTGGAGAAACTCGGGTACAACCCGCTGCCGGCGTTCGAGGAGCCGTGCTGGAGCCCGGTCAGTACGCCGGAGTTGGCCAAGGACTATCCGCTGGTGATGACCACGGGCGGTAGCTCGCCGTTCTACTACCGCTCCCAGCACAAGCACCTGAAAAAGCTGCGGCGCCAGCATCCGTACGCCATGCTGCAGATCCATCCCCAGACGGCGCAGGGGCTGGGGATCGCGGACGGCAGCGCGGTGTACGTCGAGACGCCGCTGGGGCGTGTGCGGCAACAGGCGCAGTTTGCGGACGACCTGCATCCGCAGGTGGTGCACGCGGACGGGTTGTGGTGGTACCCGGAACAATCGGGCACGGAGCCGACGCTGGCGGGGGTGTGGGAGTCGAACATCAATGTGGTGATCCCCGACGACCCGGACCACTGTGACTACGCCGGTGACAATCACTTCCGCGGACTGCTGTGCCGCGTCTACCCGGTAGAACGGTAGTTAAGATCGCTCTGCGACATAGCCGGTGGGTCAAAGTCTCTGTGCCTGCACCAGATGCGGCGGGCACGGAGACCCGCCCCTATAGGGATGCCGTGAGCGATTTTCTTGAGCCGTCATGCCCGCGGAAGCGGGCATCCATCTCCGTGCGCCCCGCCGCGCCTGGATTGTCACCTGCGAGACTGTCGATTTTCTCCGAGATGGCGTTATCTGTTCGTTCGTCATCCCGGCGCAAGCCGGGATCCAGGGCTGGAACGTCAGCAGTTTGGTTTCCCA
>JAGDMS010000060.1 GCA_017860575.1 Deltaproteobacteria bacterium
ATCATCAGCATTCCTGCGCTGGCGCGAGCGTTCCGCCGCGTGCCGCGGCATGCGATCGCCAGTCCCCCATACATCATCGCCAGCGACCTGCTTGGAACGGAGTGCGTGTACACCGATGATCCCCGCTCCGTTTACACCGACGCAGCAGTCGCCCTGACTCGTGACCGAGACCTCTGGTGTCCGCCGCCAAGCACCACGGCACGGCAGCTCGAACAACTCGCCGCGCTGGAAGGGATGCGAATCTTGCACGTGGAGACGGGAAGCGGGTACGGGACGGCATTACTCGCCGACCTTGTTGCCGAACGCGGATCCGTCGTCGGCGTCAACCACGGGGCAGCCGCAACGGAACTCAGCTCCGCCTTCCTCGTACAGGCGGAGTGCACCAACGTAACGGTGCACTCCGGCGATGGCGCCGCCGGCGCCCCGGACGCCGGCCCTTTCGATCGCATCCTTGTTAGCGCCGGCGCCGCAGACATCGCGCCGGCCTGGATCGAGCAACTGGGAGAGGATGGTCGGCTGGTACTTCCGCTTTGCTACTTGGGTCCTCTCGGATCACGGATCAGCTTCGGTGCACTCCTCACCGTGGACAAGAGCAGCCGCGGCCTTACTGGCAGCATTGCGTCCGCCCTGATAGTCGCCCCGCTGCCAGGAGCATTAGCACCTGAGGAAGATGTCCGCCTTGCGGACGGACTGCAGCGCTGGTTTGCTCTGGAGGACTTCTACCGTACCGAATTTCCGCTACGACTCCTCATGAAATCCGACACGGCAAGTGCTCCGGATCCCTCTGCCGTGCCGTGGATGTTGGAGACGCGCACCACTACGATGTGGGTCGAGCCGAACTAGTCTTTGGCTAGCTCTTGACCGGAACGTGGATCCCCATTACGGGAAAAAGCAACTACAAGTTCAGCACGAGGAGGGTCCGTGGCCGGCTCCGTCGTATCCCGGATACGCTATTTTTGTGAGGACGTGGACTTTGCGGTCGATCCGGTGCCTGACGTCCACACGCGAATGGCCGCCCTACGCGAGGCCGGCCACCGGGTCGTCCCGGTGCGGTACCTCAACGATACCGCCTGGGTCATCCTACGGCACGACGAAGTCATGGCCGCCTACTGCAACGAGGAAGGGTTACCTGCGGCGGCCGCGTACCTTCGCCATTCGGCTCCGGCACAAGGCCGCACGCTGCTCTGCATGACGGGAGAGGAGCACCGGATCAATCGATTGTTGGTCTCCGGCGCCTTCCGGCCAAGCAGCGTGCGACGGCACATTGACGCACTGCTCATGCCATTAGCGAACGCGATGATCGACGAGCTCGCCGACCATCGCAGTGTGGACCTGGTCGATCGCTACACCAGGCGCTATCCCTTCCGCGTCATCACACGCTTACTCGGGATCGCGGTGACGGATGAGCCGCAATTGCTGAAATGGCTGGAAGGATTGTTTGCATTTCCATGGGATCCGGACACCGCCCTGGCCGCGCGCAAGGCCGTCAGCGAGTATCTCCGGCCGATCGTAGATGCGCGACGGGCCGCACCTCGCGACGACCTCATCTCGCTCCTGCTTACCGCCGAAGTCGAGGGTCATCAGCTTAGCGAAGAGGAGATCTTTTCCTTCGTCCGCCTGATTTTCCCGGCAGGATCGGACACGACTTACCTCGCAATGGGTAGCCTCTTGTGGGCGGTCCTCCGCGACCGCGAACTGTATCGGACTCTGTGCGAACGCCCCGAGCTGCGTCCGGACGCTGTCGAGGAAGGACTCCGTCTTTACAGCGCCATCTGCCTGCAGCCGCGTTACACCGAGCACGAGGTGACAATCGCCGGCATCACCATCCCGGCCAAGTCGATCCTATTGTTCGGGAATGCACCCGCAAACCGTGATCCGTCAGTGTTCGAGGCGCCCGACGAGTTCCGCTTACAGCGGCCGCAACGTGACTCGCTCACATTTGGCGCGGGGCCGCATTTTTGCCTGGGATCCCACCTTGCGCGCGCCGAGTTGAATGTGTCGCTCGGCCACCTGCTGGATCGGCTGCCGGGACTACGGCTGGCTTCCACCGACGCCCCGGGACCGACCGGGGCCGTCTTACGCGGGGTACGGCACCTACCTGTCATGTTCGACGCAGTTTTGCCGGCACAAGCACACACCAGCGGATCGCAGGAAGGAGCGCACGCCGATGAGTATCGATACCGTCCGCAGTCTGATCGAGGCCTGTAACCGCAGAGATACGGATGCCGCTTTGGCACTTTTCGCAGAAGATGCGGTCTACCACAACATGCCCATCGCCCCGGCAACTGGACGCACCGCGATCCGCGAGATGCTGGAACCCTTTCTCAATATGGCGTCGGAGGTGAACTGGGTGGTCCACCACTGGGCCGAGGGCGCCGACGGCATCGTGATGACGGAACGGACCGACCGATTTCTGATTCACGGAAAGTGGCTCGAACTCCCGGTCGCCGGCGTTTTCGAGGTGCGCGGCAAGAAGATCCGCGCCTGGCGCGATTACTTCGATATGGCGCCCCTGGCGCCTTTCATATCCAAGACCTGACCGATGTGGCGAGTGCCTTCGTGTGCCGAGGCAGACGCGCGGGCGCTGTGCGCACACGCGCAGGGCATCCGCGCACCACGCGACGACTGATCGGAGACGCACCATGATAAAGATCGTGTTCTGTTGCCGCCGCCGAGCGGAGTTGACGCCGGAAGACTTTCAGAAACGCTGGCTGGAAGTGCACGGACCTCTGGTCAAGCGGCTGCGTGCTCGATTGCCAATGATGCGGCGCTACATACAAAGTCACACGATTTTCGGCACCATGACCGACGCCTTGCGCGCCTCCCGGGGTGCCGCTGAGCCCTACGACGGGATCACCGAAGTGTGGTTCGACGGCGTCGAGCACTTGCAGGCAACCGATCAGGATGCCCTATTCGCCGCGCAGCAGCTCTACGAAGACGAGGCGCAGTTCATCGACTTCGCCCGCTCCGCCGTGTTTCTCACTGAGGAACACGAAATCTTCTGATCGGTCCGCAGCACGACGACGGCAATGGCCACTCGGGGTCGCCGACGGGCCGCAGGTTACTGCCCCGGGGCGAAAATGCCGCCGCGGTGGCGGTGCTGAGCCTTACTGAGTTGATCCTGGCATGCGACCGACAGCTCGGCCTGGTGTTCCCGCAGACACTGGAGGATCTTGCCACCACCAGCCTCGCGCCCACTACACAGCTTCTCCACGTCCCCCTCGCATGCTTGCCGCCCGGCGCCAGCCCGAGCCTGCGCGGTCTTCAAATGCTCCAGGCATGGCGCCGATAGCTCCGCTTCGTGTTGCTGCAGACAGGCGCGGTAGCGGCCACCCCCTGCCTGAACGCCAGCGCAAAGCTTCTGAATGTCTTCGCTACAGGGCCCCTTCCCGCCTTGAGCATCGGCAGATTCCGGTGTCGCGGAAACGGTCACGGCCGAGAGTACGAGGAGCATGATCTTGACGAGTTTCATCGCAAACCTCCACCTGTAATTCGGTCTCTCTGGATTTCGATGCACGCCACGACCCAAAGGTTAAACGGCATCGTCGCCCCGCGCATTCCGGTTCGGAGTCGTCACCACGGAGCGCAGCACGCGCAGCCCGGCCGCCGTGCGTGCGCCGTACCAGAACAGCGCCCTCCCATCGATGAGATGGATCCGATTCGCCTGCCAAGCGGGCGTGGCGCAAAGCGGACCGAGGTCCGAAAGGACGCCCGGACCGAAACGGTACGGCTCATTTGGCAAGAGGATGATCTCCGGAGCGGTGGCGGCGATATCCGCCAGGGTAACCGCGAAGTAGCGCTCGTCACGGGCCGCGCAGACATTCCGCGCTCCGACGCACGACAACATATCGTGGGCATAGGTGTCCCGGTTAAAGCTCATCCAGGGGTCTTTCCAGATCGCACAGAAGACACGGGCGAGCCGTTTGGCTCGCCGTTGTTTGGCTTGGCGCAGCGCCTCCTCTTGCTCCCGGGCAAGCGTCTCGGCGGCTAGGGGAGCGCCCAGCAACGCACCAAGCCGGCGCACCAGCTCGGCCACCGCGCCAGCGCGAAGCGGGAACGCGACAAAGACGGTAACACCGGCCCTGGTGAGCGCGTCGAAATCCTCCTTGCGATTCTCTTCCGCGCTCGCGATCACCAGATCCGGATTCAGGGCGCAGATGCGCGGCACATCGGGATTCTTCGTCCCCCCAACGCGCTCCAGCCGGTGTACGCCAGCTCTCGGTTCGGTACAGTAGCGGGTCGCGGCAACGATCACATTGCCGCGACCGAGAGCGAAAATCGTCTCTGTCAGACTCGGCACCAGACTTATCACGCGCCGCGCCGCGAACCGGAGCCGCACCTCACGCCCGACATCGTCGGTTATTGAAATCACCGCGACTTTCCGCCGCCGTGTCGCCTGAGAACCTCTTCGAGGCTTCGGCGCTCCGCCTCACTAAACTCCTCACCCGACTCCGGAGGGCGGCTTCGAGGTTCCGCGGCCGGTCCCTGTGATGCCGCGGGCGCGAGGCGCGACGAAGTCCCCTGAATGCCCCGCCAGACATATAAGGCCACGAGCGCCAGAGTCGCGATCAGGAGGAACCCCAGGACGGACTGCCACCGGTCACGGCTTCGTGCCGTGTGTCGCTTGCTCACGCGTCTGCCCTCCGTTTCCGTGGGGGAGGCCGGAGACCGCTACGAGGCGTTTGCGTCGATCCCCGGCTGACGATTCCCCGCCGACAGGTTTCTAAGCCATTGGACGGGAGCCCGCTTCCTTGCCAGCCGACATGCCCGGCTCCACGCGGGCACTAGGATGCCCCCTGCCTTTCACGCGTCACGCGCGCGGAGGTTCGCACGCACCCAGTTGATGATATCCTCCGTCGACGCCCCTGGGGTGAAGATCTCCTTGACACCCAACGTCTTGAGTTCGGGAATGTCCTCAGGTGGAATGATGCCGCCGCCAAACACCGCCACGTCGTCGATCCCCTTCTGCTTGAGGAGATCGATCACGGCGGGAAAGAGCGTCATGTGCGCACCGGACAGGATACTGAGCCCGATGGCGTCGACGTCCTCCTGCGCGGCCGCCTCCGCTATCATCTCGGGCGTCTGATGCAAGCCCGTGTAAATGACCTCGAAACCCGCATCACGGAGGGCGCGCGCAATAATCTTCGCCCCCCGATCATGGCCGTCCAATCCGGGCTTCGCCACCAATATGCGCAATCGTTTCTCAGGCAAGGGAACCTCCAGGCAAGTCGACACTCCACCATTGAGCGTTCATGGTTGACCGGTTGATAAACGGACTCGGCATGCGTGACATCCTCGGAACTCCAGAATCGGCCCTACCGATCCCACCGGACTGACGACCCATTCTTTCAAATCCACGCAGGGTCACGATACACGCCAAAGGCTTCACGGAACACATCGGAGATTTCACCAACCGTACACTCTTGCTGCACCGCCGCAATGATCGGGGGCATCAGGTTGGCGTCGTCTACCGCGGCACGCCTCACGCTTTCGAGCGCCGCACGGACCGCTTTCTGGTCACGCGCCTGTTTGCGCTCTCGCACGCGCTGTGCCTGCTTGCGCTCGACTTCGTTACTGATGCGCAACAGCTCGAGCGGGGGACCCTCCTCGGTCTGATACTTGTTAAGGCCCACCATGATCCTATCGCCGTGGTCGAGCTCTTGCTGATAGCGGTATGCCGCTTCGGCGATCTCCTTCTGGGGATATCCCAACTCAATGGCCCTGACGATGCCACCCATTTCATCAATCCGGTGAATATAGGCGAAGGCTTCCTGCTCGAGCCGATCAGTCAGCGCCTCGACGGCGTAGCTTCCCCCGAGGGGATCGACGAAATTGGTCACCCCGGTCTCGTCAGCGATAATCTGCTGTGTCCGCAGCGCCACAAGCACGGCCTGTTCACTCGGCAGCGCCAGGGTCTCATCCAACGAGTTCGTATGCAGCGATTGGGTTCCACCGAGGATGGCCGCCAACGCCTGCATCGTCACCCGCACGACGTTGTTCAGCGGTTGTTGGGCCGTCAGGCTGCAGCCCGCCGTCTGTGCATGGGTGCGCAACAGCCAAGAGCGTGGGTTTTTGGCGCCAAAGCGCTCGCGCAGGATGGTCGCCCACATCCGGCGGGCGGCACGGAATTTGGCAACCTCCTCGAAAAAGTCGTTATGCACGTTGAAAAAGAATGACAGGCGAGGTGCAAAGCTGTCGACATCGAGTCCACGGCCGATCGCTGCTTGCACATAGCCGATCCCGTCCGCCAACGTGAACGCCAACTCCTGCGCAGCAGTCGAGCCCGCCTCACGGATGTGGTAGCCCGAAATTGACACCGAGTTCCAACGCGGCACCTCGCGGGCGCAAAACTCGATCATATCGACAACGACGCGCACGGACGGGGTCGGCGGTGAGATCCATTCCTTCTGGGCGATGAACTCCTTGAGCATATCGTTCTGGATGGTCCCACCGAGCTTGTTCCAGGCGATCCCCCGGCGTTGCGCAACGGCGAAGTACATGGCGAGCAAGACGCTCGCCGTGCAATTCACCGTCATCGATGTCGTCACGCGATCCAGCGGGATATCCGCAAACAGCGCCTCCATGTCTGCCAGACTCGACACCGCTACACCTTCGCGGCCAACCTCACCGAGTGCGCGTGGATGGTCGGCGTCGTATCCCATGAGCGTCGGCATATCGAAGGCGGTGGACAAGCCCGTCTGTCCCTGGTCGAGCAAGAACCGAAATCGCCGATTGGTGTCCTCTGCCGTTCCGAATCCGGCAAACTGGCGCATCGTCCACAGCTTGCCGCGGTACATGCTCGCTTGGATACCGCGCGTAAACGGGTACTCACCAGGATGCCCGAGCTTCGCATCGTAGGACCACTCTGTCAGGTCCTCCGGAGTGTACAGCGGCTCGACTGCCACACCCGATGTTGTGGTGTAGTTCTGGCGCCGGTCGGCCGACCTCTGATAGGTCGTCTGCAACCACTCAGTCTTTGACTTCGGCATGGACTCCTCTCGGAATGGCCCGCCGGCAGCGGCCTTCCCGCCCCTTGATCAACCCGCGGGCGACGCGCAGCCAGTCCATCGGCACCAAGACCTTGACCTGTCCGAGCGCGCAAAACGTCAGTGGTTGCGCGCCGAACCGATCATTCTCCAGGACACACGGCACACCGTATTGCTCCAAAAAGCCCTTTACGAGATAGGCCTCCGCCTCAAGCGGCGTTGAGTAGCATGCCTCCCACGCCATCGTCGATCCTGACTAGCGCCCCCGAAAGTTCGGTCGGCGCTTCTCCAAAAACGCGCGCATTCCCTCGGTTCGATCGTCGCTACCGAATGCGACCGCAAATGCCTCTGCCTCGTAGCGACATCCGTCCCGCAGGTCGACGTCGACGCCGACATTGATGGCGGCTTTCGCCTGCTGCAACGCAACCGGCGCTTTGGCGGCCAGAACGGCGGCTAGCTTCTGCACTTCCGCCATCAGATCTGCGGCGGCAACCACACGGTTGACCAATCCCAACCGCAGGGCCTCGTCCGCATCCACCATGTCGCCGGAGTAGATCAGCAAGCGGGCCGCGGCCGCACCGATTCGCCGTGCCAGCCGTTGGGTCCCGCCAAACCCCGGGATGATGCCCAGGTTGATTTCCGGCTGCCCGAATTTCGCGGTTTGCGACGCAATAACGAGGTCGCAGGCAAGAGCGAGTTCCATCCCGCCGCCGAGCGCAAAGCCATTGACGGCGGCAATGACCGGGACCGGCAGATCCTCCAGCGCGTGCATCACCCGCTGTCCGTGGCACGCAAATGCCCGCCCTTCGAGTGCTGACATGGCAACCATCGCGGCGATATCCGCTCCCGCGACGAACGCCTTCGCCCCCGCACCGGTGAGGATTACGCAACGCACGCTGGGATCTCGGCGCAGTCCTTCGCTACATTGCAGCAACTCAGCGAGCGTCACCGGATCCAACGCATTCAACGCTTGCGGGCGATTCACGGTGACGGTGCAGACGGCACCATCCTGTTGCACGAGCAGGTTTTGGTAGGCCATGCGTCAGCCTCAGTATTCGGGTTTGAGGTCGAAGCGATGCACCGCCTCGATGTAACGCACAGTGTGGGTTCGGGAACGCATCACCACCGAATTGGTCATGGCCCCGCCCTTGAAGAAGCGCACTCCACGCAGCATATCGCTGTTGGTGACTCCCGTGGCCGCAAACATGACGCTTCCTGACGCCATCTCCTCAAGCGTGAACTTTTTGCCCAGATCCGTGATCCCGGCCTCGCCCAGGCGGCTGGCCTCTTCATCATTGCGCGGCTTGAACCGTGCCTGCATGTCACCGCCGGTGCATCGCATGGCCGCGGCAGTCAGGATTCCCTGGAGAGAGCCGCCCACACCGAGCAGGATGTCAATCCCCGAGTAGGGCTTCGCCGTCGCCATACCGGCGGCGACATCGCCGTCACTGAGCAGCTTGATGCGCGCGCCCGCCTTTCGAATCTCGGCGACGAGCCCAGCATGCCGCGGACGGTCGAGAATCGCGACCGTCAGATCGGCGACGTATACGCCTTTGGCATCCGCCAAGGCGCGCAGATTGTCTTTGGGGGATTGATCGAGATCGATCAGACCGCGCCCCTCCGCACCGACGACGATCTTTTCCATGTAGGTGTCGGGACAGCGCAGAAACCCGCCGCGTTCTGCGAAAGCGATAATGGAAAGGGCATTGAAGCCACCCGTGGCGCAGATCGTCGGCCCCTCGAGAGCGTCCAAAGCCACGTCGATTCCGGGTCCGCTCCCCGTGCCCACATGCTCGCCACGGTACAGCAATTCGCCATCGCCCTGTTCCCCTTCGCCCATCACCACAATCCCGTCGATGGCGATGGAGCGGAAAGCCTTTCGCATGGCCTCGGTGGCCGCGCGATCCGTCGCGGCGACATCGCCGCGGCCCATCAACCGGGCCGAAGCCAACGCCGCCGCTTCGGTAACCCGGACCGTCTCGAGCGCAAGATTTCGATCCATAGGTTGTCTCTGCTCACGTCTTTACAAGGTAGTCTGGGAGGAGGGTGTGTGCTTCCGCAACCACAACCCCTGTCGCGGCAGCTGCACGCTCACCGTACGCGCGCCGGTCACCCTGGCGTTTGAGGTCCTGTGCATCGACCAACACGAACGGCACCGGGTCCGCGGAGTGGGTCTTCAAGGCGCAGGGCGTGGCGTGATCCGGCATCATCAGCAGCCGCCACTCGGGGATTTCCCGCAAGCCCTCCAATATGGGCGCGAGAACTTTGCTGTCGAAGTCCTCGACTGCCTGAATCTTCTTCTGTACATCCCCCATGTGCCCGGTCTCATCCGTGGCCTCCACATGCACGAACACCAGGTCTTTCGCCGCCAAGGCCCGCAGCGCGTACGCGGCTTTACCCTGGTAGTTGGTATCCAGAAAGCCCGTCACCCCCGGCACCCTGATCACCTCGAGTCCTGCCAGGACGCCCAATCCGTTCACCAAGTCCACCGCGGAAATGACGCTGCCGTTAATGCCAAAACGGTCGCGCAGCGTCGGTAAGGCCGGTCGTTTCCCCTGCCCCCACAGCCAGATCGAGGTCGCGGGCCGCTGCCCGCGCTCACGGCGGGCCCGGTTCACTGCATGCTGCGCCAGGATCTCCTGCGATGCGGCCATCAGGCGCCGTAACACATCGGCACCGTCACCGTCAGGCAGATACCCAGCCACCGGGCGGTCGGTGATATCGTGCGGCGGCGTCGTGCCCATTGAGACTTTGCCCCCGCGCCAGACCAGTAGGTGCCGGTAACTGACGCCGGGATAAAACTCGAAGCCGTCGCCACCGAGTTCGCGCTGCAGATCACGAATGATCTTTGCTGCCTCGTCAGTCGAAATGTGCCCCGCGGTGAAGTCGCACATCGCACCGCCTTCGATACAAACGAGATTGCACCGGAAGGCCACGTCGTCGGGACGCAGTTCCACCCCCATGCTGGCAGCCTCGATTGGAGATCGCCCGGTGTGGTACCGTCTCGGATCATACCCGAGGATACTCATGGTGCCGACATCGCTGCCGGGCGGGCATCCCTCTGGTATCGTATGCGTCATGCCCAGCATGCCGTAGCAGGCGAGGTAATCCATGTTGGGTGTGTGCCCGTACTCGAGCGGCGTCCGGTCACCCAGCTCGGCGATCGGCCAGTCGGCCACTCCGTCGGGTTGCAGAATGATGTACTTCATCCGACCTTCTCTTTACCCAACTTCGCCGTGTTCCGCCAGTTTGTCGCTTCAGTAACTGGACGGGTTTCCTGAGACGGGTGGCGCCGTCAGGGCGAGGTAAAAGGGAGGCCACGGGCCCGCGTCGCCGTCGAACCGCGGCTGCAGGCGACAGGGTTGACGTGCCTGCCTTCGTTTGCTGACGCAACCAATCGCGTTGGCAGCCGACGCGGAGTCACGGCCCCGCTCCGCAAGGCGCCAACGTCAGCCGCCATCTTGCCGTCGCAAGCAAGGGTGATCGCACGTCAGCCAAGCGTGCTGTTGGGTGACACCACTGCGCCCGGGTGACAGCGAGGACCGACGAACCGGCGAAGTTGGAGCCAGCAATTGCCTAGCGTTTCGAGTATTGTGGCCGCTTACGGGCCTTGTGCCGCCCGTACTTCTTGCGCTCGACCTTCCGTGGGTCACGCGTGACGAAACCAGCTTTCTTAAGCGCCGGACGCAGCTCCGCGTTAGCCTCAATCAGTGCGCGCGTGATGCCGTGACGGATGGCCGCCGCTTGCGCGGAGACACCCCCACCACGGACATTCACCGCAACGTCAAACTGCCCCGCAGTCCCCGTCAGCTCGAATGGTTGTTGTATGACCATGCGTGAGGTCGGTCGCCCGAAATAATCCTCCAACGTGCGTCGGTTTACCACGACCTGGCCGCTGCCGGCGGAAAGGTGGACTCTGGCCACCGCGCTCTTGCGCTTCCCGGTGGCATCGTGAGTGGTTTTTCGATCGGTCATGGTCGACTCCTAATCCGCCAGCGGTTGGGGCTGCTGCGCCACGTGCGGGTGCTCTTGGCCCGGATAGATTTTCAGTTTCGTTGCCAACTGCCGACCGAGGCGGTTCTTCGGCAGCATGCCCTCCACCGCTTGCCGCAATACGCGCTCCGGATGCACCTGCAGTTCGCGCACAGCCGTACTCGTGCGCACGCCTCCAGGAAAACCGCTGTGCCGTCGGTACAACTTGTCCGACAGTTTGTTCCCGGTAAAGCGCACGCCCGCTGCGTTCACCACGACAACGAAGTCGCCAACGTCCTCATGAGGGGTGAAGTTTGCTTTGTGTTTCCCTCGCAAGATGTTGGCGATGCGCGACGCAAGCCGCCCGACGACTTTTCCGTTGGCATCGATTACGTACCAGCGGCGTCCGGCAAGGGCGTCTTCTCGTGTAGGCATGTGCGTTCTCGTTTTCATATCGACAGTCCTAACAGGCTCCGTGAAGCAGAAAACCCCTCGGCGGAGGGGCTTTCTTCCCGAAGCAACATGGCGGGGTGGACGGGACTTGAACCCGCGACCTCCGACGTGACAGGCCGGCGTTCTAACCGAGCTGAACTACCACCCCGATACAACAACTCTCCGTTTGATTGGTCCTTTTCCCTTCCCAAACCTCTCAACACTTTGCACACCGCTTCATGCAGGGTGACGTCCCATGAAATGGGCGGTATCCGATTTGAACGGATGACCCCCGGCTTGTAAGGCCGATGCTCTCCCGCTGAGCTAACCGCCCGCCGAGGAGTCAGTTTAACGAATCCTTCAGGGTTTTTCCCGCCTTGAACTTTGCGGCGCGCGATGCGGAAATTTCTATGCTTTCCCCTGTCTTTGGATTTCTGCCGGTGCGTGCCTTCCGAACCGAGACTGAGAAGGTACCGAAGCCGGAAATATTGACCTTGTCACCCTGCTTCAAAGCCGCAACGATGTCATCAAAAAGCATATTGACCGCGCGCTCCGCGGTCGCACGCGGCAGGTCGGCCTTGCTGGCGACGGACTCAATCAAATCGGCTTTCGTCATGGCAGCCCTTTCCCACGCTCAATTCACGTGGTGTGGCCGTATAACAGTGGCTACAGTTGAAGTCAAGAAAGTATCAGTGCGTAACCACGTCGGTCTCGGCCGCCGGAGTCTCGAAGGTGGGCGGTACGGCAACCGGTGAAGCCTCAGGCGGTTTCCGCAGAAACTCCTCCGGTTTTGCCAGTACCAGCGCCTGTCGTAGCACCTGGTCCATGTGATCAACGAGACGGATGGTCACCGTCTTGAGTATCGTCGGTGGGATCTCTTTGATGTCCTTCTCGTTCTCGGTTGGAATCAGGACCGTCTTGATGCCGCCCCTATGCGCCGCCAGCACCTTCTCTTTCAAGCCGCCAATGGGAAGGATTCGACCCCGCAGGGTGACCTCCCCTGTCATGGCAATATCATGGCGCACCGGAATCTTACTGAGCGCCGACACCAACGATGTCGCCATCGTGATTCCTGCCGACGGTCCGTCCTTGGGAATCGCGCCTTCCGGTACATGAATATGAATATCAACCCGCTGGTAGAAGTCGCGATCTAAGCCCAGCTCCTCGGCGCGTGAGCGCACATAGCTCAGGGCTGCCTGCGCAGACTCCTGCATCACGTCACCAAGTCGCCCGGTGATAATTAATTTGCCTTTTCCCGGCATCACCGTCACTTCCGTCGCGAGCAACTCGCCACCAAGCTCGGTCCACGCCAGACCAGTGGCAACTCCAATCCGCTCTTCTCCCTCGGCCTTCCCGAAGCGAAAGCGGGGTGGGCCGAGGTATTTTGCCAGGTTCTTTCCGGTGACCAGGACCTTGGCGTTGCGGTCCGATTTGACCACCTCAACGACCACCTTGCGGCAAATCGCTGCCAGTTCACGCTCCAGGTTCCGAACACCAGCCTCCTTGGTGTAGTTGCGAATGAGCGCCAGGATCGCATTGTCCGAGATCTCAAGATTTTCAGGCTTCAAACCATTCGCGTCGCGCTGCTTGGGCACCAGATAACGTCGGGCAATGTTGAGCTTTTCAAAATCCGTATAGCCCGCAATCCGGATGATCTCCATGCGATCCTGCAGCGGCCGGGGGATCCGGTCGAGCGTGTTTGCTGTCGTGATGAACATCACCTTCGAGAGATCGTAATCGACGTCGAGATAGTGGTCATTGAATGTCGAGTTTTGCTCGGGATCAAGCACTTCCAGCAACGCGGAGGATGGATCGCCGCGGAAGTCGGTCGACATTTTGTCGACCTCATCGAGCAGGAAGACCGGGTTACCGGAACCGGCCTTCTTCATGCACTGGATGATCTTGCCCGGGAGCGCGCCAATATAGGTACGCCGGTGGCCCCGAATCTCGGCCTCGTCGCGCACCCCACCGAGGGAGACACGTACGAACTTCCGTCCCGTCGCCCGTGCGATCGATTTTCCCAGGGAGGTCTTCCCAACCCCCGGTGGCCCGACAAGGCACAGGATCGGACCCTTGAGTTGTCCGACTAGCGACTGGACCGCCAGGTATTCCAGAATACGCTGCTTGACCTTTTCGAGCCCATAGTGATCGGCTTCCAGGACCTTCTCGGCCTCGGTGATGTCGAGTTTATCCTCCGTGTACTCATGCCATGGTAATGAGATGATCCAATCGATGTAGTTGCGTACAACGGTCGCCTCCGCCGACATCGGAGACATCATCTTGAGCTTCTTCAGCTCTTTGTCGACCTTTTCCTTGGCTTCGGCCGACATCTTTTTCTGTTTGACCTTCTCCTCGAGCTCCTGAATCTCGTTCTTGAATTCGTCCTTCTCTCCGAGCTCCTTTTGGATCGCGCGCATCTGCTCGTTGAGGTAGTACTCCTTCTGCGTCTTCTCCATTTGTTTCTTGACGCGAGTACGGATGCGTTTTTCGACTTCCAGGATCTCAATTTCCGAACGCATGTATCCGAGAACCTTCTCCAAGCGTTCGGCGGGATTGGTGATCTCGAGCAGGGTCTGTTTATCTTCGAGCTTGATGCCAAGATGCGCGACGATGGTGTCCGCGAGGCGCGCCGCGTCATCGATCGCGGCCACCGACATTATCATCTCGGGTGGGATCTTCTTGTTGAGTTTGACGTAGTTCTCGAAAGTGGAATTGACGGAGCGGATGAGCGCCTCCACCTCGGTCGTTTTTTCGCAGCCTTCCTCGATCTCCTCCGCGACGACCTGGAAGTACTCCGCCTCGTCCAGGTAGCGGACGATTCGAGCCCGCTTCTTTCCCTCGACGAGGACCTTCACGGTACCATCCGGCAACCGGAGGAGCTGCACCACCGTGCCCAGCGTTCCGACGCGAAAGATGTCATCCTCGCTCGGCTCGTTGGTCTTCGCCTCACGCTGCGCCGCCAAGAGGATGTACTTCTGCTTGTTCATCGCCTCTTCAAGGGCGCGTATGGATTTCTGCCGCCCAACGAAGAGCGGCACCACCATGTGCGGGAAGACGATGATGTCACGCAGAGGCAAAAGAGGAACGCGAAGGCCGCCCCCACTCGGGCCCGGGTTGTCCCGTTTATCGTTCCGAAACAGCATGGATTGCTTTCCTCTTCCTGCGCCCGGCGATCGTCACGCCGTTTCCGCCGCCTTCTGGTAGAGCACGATGGGCTGCTCGCGCTTGGTCACCACCTCTTCGGAAATGAGCACCTCTTTGATGGCGGGCTGTGACGGAATCTCGTACATCACGTCGAGCATCGTGTTCTCGAGAATCGCCCGCAGGCCGCGCGCACCGGACTTGCGCTTGAGGGCCTCGCGCGCGATGGCGGTCAACGCCCCGTCGGTGAACTTGAGATGTACGGTTTCCATTTCGAATAGCTTCTGATACTGGCGTGTCAACGCGTTCTTGGGTTCGCGTAGAATGCGCACCAAGTCCTGTTCACCAAGTTCATCGAGCGTGGCGATCACCGGCAACCGGCCAACAAACTCCGGGATGAGCCCGAACTTCAGCAAATCTTCCGTCTGAACTTCGTGCAGCAACTCACTCACGCTGCGTTCCTCTTTGCGGCGGATATCGGCGCCAAAACCCATGCCCTTCATTCCAATACGCCGACGGATGATCTCTTCCAGACCCACGAATGCACCGCCGCAGATGAAGAGGATATTCGCCGTGTCGACTTGGAGGAACTCCTGCTGTGGATGTTTGCGGCCGCCCTTGGGTGGCACGCTGGCGGTCGTCCCCTCGATGATCTTCAACAGCGCCTGCTGCACTCCTTCGCCAGACACATCACGCGTGATGGATGGATTGTCGCCTTTGCGTGAGATCTTATCGATTTCATCGATGTAGACGATACCGCGCTGCGCCTTCTCGACATCGTAGTCGGCATTTTGCAGCAGACTGAGAATGATGTTCTCCACGTCTTCGCCAACATAGCCGGCTTCGGTCAGACTCGTAGCGTCAGCGATCGTAAACGGCACCTGGAGGAAGCGCGCCAAGGTCTGCGCCAGCAACGTCTTCCCCGACCCCGTAGGACCGATGAGCAAGATGTTGGATTTTTGCAGTTCCACATCGCCGGTGACCAGCTGGCTGTCGATGCGCTTGTAGTGATTATGCACGGCAACGGCGAGCACCTTCTTGGCACCCTCCTGTCCAATGACGTACTGGTCCAGAACCTTCTTGATATCCGCCGGTTTGGGCACCGCCGAAGTCGAAGCGAGGCCTTCCTCTTGGTCGCATTCCTCGGCAATGATGTCGTTGCACAGGTCGATGCACTCGTCGCAGATGTAGACCGTCGGTCCGGCAATCAATTTGCGGACCTCATCCTGGCTCTTGCCGCAAAACGAACAAACTAGATTACCGCCGCGGTCGTCGCCGTGTTTGGCCATACCATCCCTCATACTTTCTTCGTCGGCCTCGTCGCAATCACTTCGTCGATGAGCCCGTATTCCATCGCCTGCTTGCTCGTCAGGAACAGATCACGGTCGGTATCTTTCTCGATCTTCTTAAGACTTTGTCCGGTGTGCTTGACCAAGATGTTGTTCAGCTGCTCGCGGATGCGCAGAATCTCCCGCGCTTGAATATCGATATCCGAGGCTTGTCCCTGCATCCCTCCCATGAGGAGCGGTTGATGGATCATGATGCGTGCGTGCGGCAACGCGTAGCGTTTTCCGGTCGTCCCCGCCGCCAGCAGCCACGCCCCCATGCTCGCCGCCTGGCCGAGGCACAACGTCGTCACCTGCGGCTTGATATACTGCATGGTGTCGTAGATCGCGAGGCCCGCGGTGATCGAGCCGCCAGGGGAGTTGATGTAGAAATGGATATCGCGTTCCGGGTCTTCCGACTCCAGGAACAGCAACTGTGCCGTGACCAAGTTGGCGATCTCGTCCGTCACCGGCGAGCCGAGAAACACGATGCGGTCCTTGAGTAGCCGTGAATAAATGTCGTACGCACGCTCTCCACGCCCGGTTTGTTCAACAACGATCGGGACAAGATTCATCAGGGTTATCTGTCCTTTGCCCAGCACGATTCTAGCCACTTTGCGTTACGTCAGCAACGTGCGACGGCGCTTCCACATCCGTGATGCGCGCACGGCTGACAACCAAATCGACCGCGCGTGCTTGCAGCATCTGGCCACGCAATTGCTGCCGTGCCTCCGGGCTCTCATAGAGGGCACGCACCCGCTCCGCCGCCGTTCCCGCCGATTGCGCAAGGCTACGCACATGGGCATCGATGTCCTCGTCGCTGACGCTAAGCCCCTCTTGTCGGGCGATCGCTTCAAGCACCAACGCGACCTTCACCTGCTCGAGTGCGCGCGGCTCTAATTCCTTGCGTAGGTGCGCACGTGCCTCCGCCTCGTCTTTCAGGCGGCCGCGCCGCTGCTGCCAACCGTATAAGACCTCCTCCGCCAAGGCTTGCGCGCGCCGTTGCACCAGGGCGTTCGGCACGGGAACATCCTGGCCCTTTGCGAGCTCCGCCACCACGGCCCGGCGCATCAGCTCATCCGCATGGCGCGCGGCTTCCTCCTCAAGTTGCAGGCGAACACGCTGGCGCAGCTCCACCAGCGTCGAGCACTCTCCATGATCCTTGGCGAATTCGTCATCAAGGGGGGGCAGTTCCTTCTTCGCGATTGCGTGCAGTACAGTGCGCAAGTGCACAGTCTTCCCCGCCAACTCCGCGACCGCATGGTCGGGGGGGTACGTCAAATCGAACTCGACGGTCGTACCGACGTTTGCACCAATCAACCGTTCGTCGAACCCCGGGGGAAAACCATTGTTCCCGATCTCAATCTCGCGTCGTTCGCCCCGGCCCATCAATCGACCGTCGCTCTGAACTTCATAGTCGAGCGTCACGACGTCACCACCAGCGATCTGTGTCCGATCGCTCACGGGAATCAACTGCGCCAGGGATGCCCGCAGTCGTTCAAGGTAGCCGTCGACGTCGGCATCAGCGACCCGCAAGATTGGACGCTCCACCGCCAGACCGTCGTAGCCATCGACGCACACTTCGGGCTTCACCTCGACCGTCGCGCGATACCGCAGCGCTGCTCCGGGCGCGGTCTCCTCGGTAGCAATTTCGGGCTGTCCTACTGCAGCGACACCCTCCTTCTCAAGGACCTCCGCGTAGGAATGCTGGATGAGCCGGGCGTACACCTCCGCTCTTACACGGTCTCCAAACATGCGCTCCAGCATATGCCGCGGCACGCGTCCCGGGCGAAAGCCGGGCACCTTGGCCGAGCGTGCCAGCTCCGCAAACTCGCGCTTTAGCTCTGCAGCCACGATCTCCGCAGGCACCTCCACGGTGAGTCGCCGACGGACGGGATCCAGCGTCTCCACGTCAACCTTGAATGCCATTATTGTCTCACCTGCCCCTCAACCTAGTGAATCGCCCCTGGCGATTCAAGAAAATCCTCCAAGCACGCCCAGCGCTTCACCGCGAGTCGCCTCTCGGCGCTCCAGCGATTGTACCGATTCGCTTGTCCCCACGCTCTCGATAACCAAAAGACGCGCGCTCTGCCAGTCGCCCTGACAAGATGCCACTGGCGGATGCGTCACGGGACACAACGGCTCCACCGCCGAAGCCGCACGAGTCAGGCGAGTATCAGAAAGCCTACGCCGCGGGGTCGGTGGCTGAGGGGCGCGTCCCTTCAGGGGATGGCGGGGCCTCACTGCGTTGCAGCACCCGACTCGCGGGCGTGTTGCCGGTCAAAAACGACCAGTCGACCGGATACACGTCCGGGTAAAAGACGACCCAGTAGAAGTGCCAGACGAGAAGCGACGCGGTCGCCA
>JAGDMS010000518.1 GCA_017860575.1 Deltaproteobacteria bacterium
CGGGAACTGGGCCGAGTGCTGGGTGAAAAACGCATGTTTCGAATGTTCTTTCGGCAACCCGCCGCAGGAAGTATCGAAGAGCGTGAAGCCTCGCGTGCACCGATCTCCGCGACTCCCAAGAGGTAAGTAATCCCGTGGGGAAGCGCGGAGAACACTTCGCCGTCCACGGAGGCGGCGTGCCAACGTCCGGTTTCTTCGCGTGTGAAAGGCTGCAACGGGTCGTCCACGGACAACCGCTCCGCGGCGCTGAACGTCAACTCAACGATCCACATCGGCCCTTCACGCTTGGATGGCAGCTATGCGCTATTCAACAGCCGCACCGTCGAATCGATGGAATTACGGCTGACGGCCAAGACCGGTCTAAACGAATTTCGCTCGATACCGGACAATGGAACTGTCCGAGGGGCTAGCCAGGCCCGCCTGCACCAGACCACGTGCTCGATCAAGGCGTCGCGTGGTACTGCCGGCGTACGACGGGCCGCTGCCTGTTAGGGGCCGTTCCCGCCTTGACTCACCCGAGCGTTCCACTGAGGCCGCCAAAGTCCGAAATACTCTCCCTTGTGGCGTTGAAATTCCGGTCCTTTACGTTTTCCTTGTCCTAACTCCCGTATCCCTTGACGCCGGCCGTGGCGCCACGCGTCTGTCCGCCGAGCTCCTTGAGAAACTCGTTATGGTTCATCGGGCGCGAGAACATTGGATAGTTCTTTTCGGTGGCCAACTTCTGCTCTTCGTCGCTCATAGCCGCTGTGCAATCCTTCAGTGTGATGACGTTGTAGCCCTTCTCGTATCCCGTCCGCATGGTCGACTCGACGCAGCAGTTGGTGAGGAACCCACCCAGTGCCATCGTCTCGATGCCCCGGCTGCGAAGGATGAAATCGAGGTTTGTGCTAGCAAAGCCACACAGCCCGCGCTTGCCTTCGATGATGATGTCGCCCGGCTGCGGCTTTAGCACATCGACGATAGCTGCGCCCCAGGAACCCTGGATGAATGACTTGCTGTCCACCACGCCTTTGAGAATGCCGTAAGGCTCGTCGCTGAGCTCCTTATAGCCTTCCTTGAAGGTGATCGGGGCGTAGACAATCGTGCAACCCGCTTCACGCGCCTTCGTCACCGTCTCGACGGTATTTGCAAGCATGTTGCTCTTGTCCATGACGTCCTTCACGGCGCCGTGGAGCGTTCCACCCTCGGACGTGAAGTCGTTCTGATATTCAATCAGCACTAACGCGGTCTTCTTCGGATCCATGCTTCCTCCTGAATTCGGGTTCCCAGAAACTGACGATATCGCTCTACGTCGCGCCCGGCTTCACCACCGGCTTGGGAGTACTGTCGCGATGTGGCGGACGGCGGCTCGGTGGGCCACGGCTGTGCAGCTTGCCATGATACGTCGGTCTTGCGCAAAATCGATGGACCGCCGTGAATCTGGCACGGCCAACCGATCCACGGCGATGAGTGGTGGGCTTACGACCTGCACCGGCCGTTCACGCCTGCGTGACTGCTATGCATCACCCGGCGGCCACGCGGATCGGCATGGCGACCGGCGGTGACCGGCCAGAACCGGTCGCCCGAAGAATTCCCCGATCGCAGACGGTCGCGGGCAGACGCTCGTGCCCGAGACCCAGACGTATACGCGCGAGCACGGCGAACGACGGTCACGAGGGCTGGCGACGCTGCGCACTGGCAAACTGGCCATTGGCGGCATAACCAGCGACGAGCCGCGCGGCCAGAAGCTGGACCGTCAATCCGATTCCCAACACCTTAGTTGGTCCGCCGCCGCACTGTTGGCTATCTGCGATCAGACCGAACACTCTAGCGTGCAGATTCACAGCGTTGCCGCGTCCCATCTTGGCACGCACCAAGACATTTCACTTTGCCATTGGAATCAATTGCGGCGCCGCCGCCGGGCTGTGTCGAACACCTCACTTTCCCCCCATCGTCCGTCGCGCAAAATCCCACGCCGCACTTGACGTCCCCATCTCGATCTCTGATCGCGCCGCCGCCCTCTTTGGCACAGAGTACCTTGCCGTACTGATCCGTGGCGCACTGCCCCTTGCCGCAAACGACGTTTCCATACTGATCCTTGATGCAATCCCCTGCATCAACCTGCGTGGTGAGCAACAAGATCAAGTAGCAGGCAACAACGAATCTATTCTTCATATCTGTTCTCCCATTGTCGAACCTATGTCGACCCGTCGCCCGGTCCCTATTGTTGTACCAGAAGTTCCAACTGCCTGCGAGGTGATCCGGCCGCCTTCGGCATCAGCAGTCCATCGTCGCCACCTCGGAATCTGCGTGAGAGCAGTCACTCCAGGGCGATGCCGTGCAAATGGTCCAGGTGCTTGATCCTCGTCAATTTGGCGTCGATGGAGGCGGTCTAGTCTGAAACGGTTGGACGCAGCGTGGAAATGGACGGCGCGGGGTGGGTGTGCACGGTTTCCCCTTGCCGGAGCGATTCACCCAAGGGGGCATTCTGGATTGCCGAAACGGCGATGATCGGATCCCCGGGGCGCGGAACTGAACCAGCACGGTCTCGGACGCCGCCGAAGTCAGCCTGCCGGGAGGGAAACCAATGAATCCACGTCATCCGTTCAAGTTATTGGTTTCCGTTGCCGCGGTCGCGTCATGTGTGGGCGCCGCTTCAGCTCAGCGGGTCACTGGGATTCAGGGCTCGCCGAGTGCGACAACCACCATCGACGGGGCGCAACTCCCTCCCCCGCCTCCGAAATTCGGCGGCGTGATCAAGGAGACCGCCGCGGAATCCATCCCCTGGTGGCCGCCACGCGTCGTGCCGCCCAAGGGCGCTCCGAACATCCTGCTCATCATGACCGATGACCAGGGTTATGGCATTTCGAGCACCTTTGGCGGTGTCATTCCCAC
>JAGDMS010000061.1 GCA_017860575.1 Deltaproteobacteria bacterium
AGCGCCAGCAGGCCTTCGGTGAGCAGGGCGCGCTCGTTGCGGTACTGGCGCTTGTGCGCCAGGAAGAGGGCGTTGCTGATGGCAAATCCACGTAGCGCACCCAGCATGATCTCGGTGATCAGCCGCGCCTGCTTGCCGGCGAGCCGCCGGTTGCATTGTTGCAGGATCCGCATCACCGCAGCCTCGAGCGAGCGTCCCGCACGTTGCGCCAGTTCGAGGAAGTCCTCGGACCGATGCGAGCAGTTGAGCAATATTTCCATCGCGGCCCGGTATGTCGGCCGCGAATGGTACGACCAGACCACATCGATGGCGGCGGTGAGGTATTGCCGTGGATCACCGCTCTGGGGCGCAAGCTGATCAAGCAACGCCAGTAGTTCCTGCAGAGAGGATTCCAGCACCGCGGCGAAGATGCCGTCCTTGCCGCCGAAGTGATACTGCAGCACCCCCCAGGTCACGCCGGCATTGGTGGCGATGGCGGCGGTGGTGGCGCTGGCGAAGCCGCGCTCGGCGATCAAATTCACGACGGACTCGATCACCGCGCGGCGGGATTCGGCGCTGCGGGCCTGGGTTCGCGAGTGCTGGGCTTTCTTCATCGGTCGCAAAGCGCGGGCTTCGCCCGCAGTCCAAAGTCTAATGTCCAAAGCGTCTGGGCAGCATCTTTGTGTGCCGAAGCAAATTCCGACTGTAGGAGTACAAGCGCACGACTGGGCACGCATCGAGCGAGGCGACCGCGAAATTGGCCGGTGCAGGCAAGGTCAAAGCGCTGATATGAGCGACCGCTGTCGGTGTCATGCGCCTGCCCCGGAGTGTGGGCATGTCGGTTTGATTGAGTAATGCTTGCAATGAGCTTACCGATTGATTATCACAATCGCAATAATACCTGGGGTAGGAGGTGCGTGCAATGAGCCAGAGGGAAATGGATGACTACAGTGGCCCGTTCCGTACGACCGTGACGTTGGAAGATTTTTCGAAGGAAGGCCTGAAGAAGCTGGTCGAGATCGGCGGTGTGATCTACGGCAACGTGAACCGGCACTGGTACACCCAAGTGGCGAAAGAGTTCGGGCCGGAGGTGGCCGACCGGCTCCATCACGCCGTGTGGTTTGCCGACGGCGGCTGTGGCGATGTCGAGAACCACACCATCGGTAAACTGATGGGGTTTGCAAACCAGAACGATGAGACCGCGCCATTGAAGGTGTGGCAGTGCCTGCCTGCGATGATCTCGCGCATGAAGCTGGTCTTTGAGAAGAAGGGCGACGGTAGCTGGGAGATGCACACGCCGATGTGTGTTGTGCCGGAGACGGGCGAGCGCGAGGGGCCGGCAGCGATGGATTACGCGGTCAACAAGATCTGCGGGCACCTGGAGCTGTTCGGCTTCCGCCATTGCGCGGCGCGGTGGAATCCGAAGATCCGCATCGATCCGATCAAACTGCCGCCGCGCGCCAACGCCTCGGAGTCGCACTGCCGCTGGAGCATTCGCATGACCGACGAGGTTGTGGACTACGCGGCCGATCCCGGCGCCTTTGTGAAAGAGCACAAGTTGCAGCGCGCTGCCGATGCCGAGATCGTGACGGCGAAGGCAGCGGGCAAGTACCATACAGGGAAGGCCTAGCAGCCTGTCGGACTTGGCAGGCCGCCGCGACCTAACGGGGAGCGGGCCACAGAATAGACGCTGATGCGGGCCCTCCAGTTGCTCACGGCCATTGGGATCTGGGTGCCGCATCATCCGGGGGGAGAGCCCACGGCACGAGGGAGGGCTGATGCGAGAGCTTGAGGGACGCGTTGCGGTGATCACCGGCGCGAGCACCGGAATCGGTCGCTCGATCGCCGTCGAGTGTGCCCGGGCCGGCATGCGCGTCGTGCTGGCGAGCCCGAACGCCGAGCGCCTCGCCGCCGCCGTCGAGCGCGTGCGCGCGGTTGGCGGACAGGCGCTCGGCGTACCCACCGACGTAAGCGACCTGGCGGCGGTCGAACGCCTGGCCGAGGCCACCCTCGCCGAGTTCGGCGCCGTCCACCTCCTAGTGAACAACGCCGGCGTCTATCGGCCAGGCTACATGTGGCAGATTTCGCTCGAGGAGTGGGAGTGGGTAATCGGCGTCAACCTGTGGGGGACCATCTACGGCATAAAAGTCTTCCTGCCGCACATGCTGGCGCAGCCCGAGGGCCACGTCGTCAACGTTTCCTCCACCGGCGGCCTGATGACCACGCCCACCCACGGCCCTTACACCGCGAGTAAGCACGCCGTCGTCGGGCTCTCGAAAGGGCTCCGTGCTGAACTCGCGATGAAGGGCGCCGCGATCGGCGTGACACTGGTCTGCCCCGGCATGGTGGCGACCGACATCACGTCGCAGCTCGACAGGACCGGCCCCGGCGGCAAGCCGAAGCCCGTCAATCTGGCGCCGGAGGTCGCGGCGATGTGGGACACGATCCTCACCGTGACCGATCAAGGGATCCCAGCTGACGACGTCGGCCCGATGGTGCTCGACGCAGTGCGCCGCAACCGCTTCTGGCTACTGCCCAATGGCGAGCAGTTCTTCCCCGTATTCGAGGACGAGCTGCGCGCCCTGGAGGCGGGCGAGTAGCGCTGTATAGAGGGCGCGATTATTCAGCGGCCGAGCCGCATGATCTCCGGTCGCGCGCGCTCGAAATCGGCGACGGCGGCGTCGAAGAGTTCCTCTCCGAGCCGCCGCTCCTCGCGCCGCACCGCCACATCGTGCGCATCAGCGACCGTATCGGCGATCCGCGTCAGCAAGTCCAATGCCGGAGCGTAGGCGAACTCACCCTGCGTGACGGCGCTCAAAAGGTAAGCGTTCGGTCCTGAGGTGTCTGATGTGACTGCAGTCTGCAGACCCTTGCCACCATTTCCAGTTGCCAGTACGCGTAGGAACTCACCGGCAACGAAGCGTGCCACGGCGTCGACCACGGGCGGTGCCAGCAACGCGGGTACGCGCTTCAGGCGGGTCGTGAGGCGCAGGCCGCCGCGATGGCGTGAATACTCGGTCAGGAATTCGAATTCAGCGCCGAAATCCATGCCGATTTGACGGATGCGGGCTGAGATACGGGTGCGAAATTGCCCGCTGCTGACCCTCTCAAGTGCGAGGCTGTCCTGCACGGGCTCGAAGGTGCCGGGCGCAAACGCGCCGGGCCTTCCGGACCGGAGCAGAAACACGAGCGTGATCCGGCCACGATCGAAGCCGAAACGCAACCATTCGCGGCCCGCAGCGTCACGGATGGAACTGCGCAGGGTCACGTGCTCTATCAGCCGCCGGTAAAAGCGTTGCAGGTTGGGGTAGGGTTGCAAGGCTTCCGCGTTCACGCTGGCGTCGACGTTGCAAAACACCAGTGGTCCATCGGGACCCTCCAGTTCGTCCAGCACATTGTGAACGCGCACATAGCGGCGTGCACGCGCAGTGAATTCCGGCAGGTCACGCTGCAGTCGGGCGACGAGCGCACGGTCGTGCGCGTCAAAGCTACCAGGGCGGGAATTCCACGGAGGCTGTAGGGTGCCATGGAAGGCGTGGAGTGCTGCGGCGAACATGTCGACGAGGCCGTCGAGTCCGACGCTGTCGGTAAGGAGAGTGCCCTGAATCTCGCCGAGGACGCTTTTGCGGTCGCCGACCGCACCTGGTGGCGGCCGCAGCGCAAAGCGGCCGGCGAACTGCCCGGCGTCGACGGGTGGTGTGAAGCCGGGCGCCAGGGTGTAGTGGTAGCCCAGGTTCTCGGGCCGTCCTGCAACCGCGATGAAGTGGGTGTCCGGCGCCTCATCTTGCCACGGAATATCGTCACGAGAGTAGAGCGCGGCGGCACGAATCAGCGTCGATTGCCGCGGCGGCAGCCGATCGACGAGGGCCTGTAGCGCAGGATCCAACTGTGGATGGAACATGATTCGTCGCTGCAATTGCAGCCACCGGTCGAAACGGTCGATGGCGCGCGACGGCTGCTTGGGACCGGGTGGCGCCAGAGCGAGGACCGGTGCAAACATGGTGCGCTCTGCCGGCGCGAACCCGTTGGGAGCGACGTCCCGCTGGCCGCCGACAGCGCTGTGTGCGGCGGTTGCGATTAGCGTGGCACCGAGCAAGACGGCGGCCAGTAAGATCAACCGCAACGCACCGAGACACCTTGGCCTGCGCATGTTCGGGAGTATACCCGCGCCGGGACACCCGTGCCATTCGGCATCGGGGAATCGCGGGCTGTGGTTCCATCTGTTCCGAGTGCGACGCACGTCACCAGCGTTGGGTAGGGTGAAGGAGCGGGGCTGGATGCGTTCGTGGGCCGATTTATTATATCGGTTGATAGGTTTGTCGGACCGTGGTAGGGGCTGAGGACTTCGTGCATGGAAGGTATCGGACGGCACCCTGCGGCGAGCGGCGGCAGCGGGCCAAGGAGGAATAATCGTGAAGGTCTATGCCACGATGAGTCAGCGGATGACGCTGGCCGAGGTCGGAGCGTACGCACGCAGGGTGGAGCACCTCGGGTACGACGGGTTGCTCGTCCCGGAGGGAATTCACGATGGCCTGCTCCTTTCGTTCGCTGCCCTGCAAGCCACCACCACCTTGAACGTCTGGACGTGTGTGCTCGTTGCCTTTCCCCGGAGCCCAATGATCATCGCCGGTGCCGCCTGGGACCTGCAGGCCTTCTCCGGCGGGCGCTTCACCCTGGGACTCGGGGCGCAGGTGAAGGGGAATATCGTCGGGCGCTACAGCACGCCGTGGGCCGCCCCGGTCGCGCGGATGCGCGAGTATGTCGGCTCGCTGCGAGCCATCTTCGACTGCTGGCAGGGCCGTGCGCCACTCGCCTTCGAGGGCGAGCACTACCGCTTCACGCGCATGCAGCCCTTCTTCAATCCGGGGCCGATCGCCCACCCGGATATCCCCATCTACCTGGGCGGGGTGGAGCCGGCGATGACCGCCCTTGCTGGCGAGGTTGCCACGGGTCTCATGCCGCATCCTACGAACTGCTCCCCCCGCTTTCTGCGCGAGGTGGTTCGCCTCCGGCTTGCCAAAGGCGCAAGCAAGGCGGGACGCCGCGCCGAGTCGGTACAACTCGTTTCGCTGAGCTTCGTCATTACCGGAACCTCGCGGGAGGAGATCGTGCGGGAGCGGGAAGAAGTCCGGCAGTACTTCGGCTTCCTCTATTCGACGCCCGCCTACTGGCCCTCGCTCGACCTCTACGGCTGGGGCGACCTGGGGCGCGATTTGCTGCGGCGGTCGAAAGAGAATCGCTGGGGCGAAATGACCCCGCTGATCCGCGACGAGATCATCGATCAGCTGGTGCCGGCTGGCGTGTACGAAGAGATTCCCGCGGTATTGAATGACTGGTACGGCGGTCTCGTCGACGGTCTGAAGTTCCCGCTGCCCGAGGATCCGGCGCACGACGCGGAGGTTGAGCGCGCCGTCGCCGCCCTGCACGCCCTGCCGTGAGCCGTGGCGAGGCCGCGTCCGCATCAGAGGGAGGATGTGTTCATGAAAGTGATCATCGCAATGATCGAAAATTACCATTTCACCTTGGAGCCGGTGGCGCTCGGCATCTCTGGCATGGCGGCGACCGCCCGCAAGCTCGAGGAGGTGGGGTTCGACGGCATCCTTTCGCCGGAAACGGCCGGTCATGATCCCTTCTTTCCGCTGCTCGTCGCGGCCGAGCACACGCGGCGTGTCTCCCTGAATACGGGCATTGCGGTGGCCTTCCCCCGCAGTCCGATGGTCACGGCGCAGATGGCGTGGGATCTTCAGCGCTTCTCGGGCGGCCGCTTCTGTCTCGGGCTGGGCACCCAGGTCAAGGCGCATAACGAGCGGCGCTACGGCATGCCGTGGACGGGACCGCCCGGCCCGCGTATGCGGGAGTACGTGCAATGCCTGCAAGCGATCTTCAAGACGTTTCAGAACAACAAGCAACCGACGTACTTCGAGGGCAAGTACTACAAGTACACCATGTCCCCGCCGGTGCTCACGGCCGGCGCGATCGACCATCCGCACATCCCGATCCGCCTGGCGGCGAACAACCCCTACATGGCGCGGCTTGCCGGGGAGCTGTGCGACGGCGTATTCGCGCACCCGGTTTGCACCGCGAAGTACATCCAGGAAGTGTTGCGGCCGAACATCGAGGTCGGCGCACGCAAGAGCGGCCGGCCGATGTCTAACATCGACATCCTGGGAGCGCCCATCATTGTGACCGCGAAGAACCAGGCCGAATTGAAGAAGGAGCGCCACTTACTCAAGCGGCGTGTCGCCTTCTACGCCTCCACGCGCACCTATCACCCGATGTTCGAGATCCATGGCTGGAACGAGCTCGGGCTCAAGCTGCACGCCCTCTCGTTGGAGAACAAGTGGGACGAGATGGTTAAGCTCATCCCCGACGAAATGGCGGAAGCGTTCGGAATTATCGGCTCCGTCGATGAAATCGGTGCGCAACTGCACGAGCGCTACGGAAACGTCCTCACCACCATCAGCTTTCCAACCGACTTCCCCCTGCACACGCCCGAGGACCAGAAGCAAGCGCGGAAGATCATCGAGCTGCTGCACGGCAGCACGGCGTGAGGGCGAGAGGGCGGTCAGCGAGGACAGACAGATGCGCAGCGGTGCTATCGCGGGCTCAAGAGAGCGGCACGGCCTGCAATTCTGGCAGGCCCTCACCTTCACCGAGCCGGACCAGCTCCTCCCGGTCGTCCAGATCTGCGAGGATGTCGGTTTCGATGGTGTGATCATCGGAGATCACCTGCTGCATTTCGAGCAGGTCCGGTCCGGCTATCCCGACTCGACGAATGGGCAGCCACCCTAGCTTCCCTTTCTCCTTCACCCTTGGTCCCTCGTCCATACTGCAACAGGAGCGCACCCACCTGGAACGACATGGTAGAGTTGTGATCGCTAAAATGAGGGCGCGGCGGTGAGCCGTGAGATCTGAACTGCTTCCGGCTACGCGCCGCCCTCGCATGGGGACTATGGACTTGGGACATTGGACTTTGGACTGCGGGCAGAGGTCCCGCGAAGGAAACGGCTATGCGCGATAGCGCCGCGGTGATCGGTATCGGTCACACGAACTTTCGCAACAACGTGCTGCGGACCGAGGTGCGCATGACCGTCGAAGCCACGCTGGTGGCCTGCGACGATGCCGGGATCCAGCCGTCGCACATTGACGGCATGTGTACGGTCAGTACCGACGTCACCGGGGAAAACAACCTGGCGACGGCCCTGGGGTTGCACAGTCTGCGCTTCTTCGCCGAGGTGCCGTTCGGTGGTGGTGGGACCTGTGCCGCAGTGGGCCTCGCCGCCATGGCGGTTGCCTCCGGTCGCGCGGATACGGTCCTCTGCTATCGCGCACTCAACGGGCGGACGCGCCAGCGCCTCGGGGGCGCGCAATTGCCCGACCCGCGCTTTACCAAGGACTTCCAGTTCTACATTCCGGCAGGTCTCTCGACACCGGCGCAGATCGCCGCTGTGATTGCCCGGCGGCACATGTACCAATACGGCACCACGCAGCGGCAGTTGGCGGCGGTGGCGCTGAATTCCCGTGGCTACGCGGTCACGAATCCGGCTGCGCGGTTCTTCAATATTCCCCTCACGCTGGAGGACTACGCACAAGGCCGGATGGTGGCCGATCCCCTGCGGCTCTACGACTGTTGCGTCGACAGCGATGCGTCGGTCGCCTTGCTGGTTACCAGTGCCGAGCGGGCCCGGGATTGCAAACAACGCCCAGTGTACATCATGGCGGTCGCCCAGGGCATGGGTAGCCGCACGGAGATGATGCCGAGCTTCAGCCGTGCGGATATCACCTGCTGCGAGGAAGCGCGCGAGTGCGCCACTGCTCTGTGGCGCATGGCCGGGATCGGCCCAGGCGACGTGGACGTCGCCCAAATCTACGATCACTTCACTCCCATGGTGCTCATCGCGTTGGAGGAGTACGGCTTCGTAGCCAAGGGCGGGAGTGGGCCGTGGGTGGAGAGCGGGGCGCTCGGCCGCGACGGAGCACTCCCCACCAATACCTCCGGCGGGCAACTGGGCGAGGCCTACGTGAACGGCATGAACCAGATCATCGAAGCGGTGAGACAGGTGCGGGGAACCTCGGTGAACCAGGTGCCGGATGTCGAGATCTCGTTTGCATCCGGTGGGAGCGGCGTTCCCACCTCGGCCTTGCTGTTCAGGAGATAGCCATGCGGACGGAGCGGCCGATTCCTCAGATCGATCCCGACACGGAAGGGTTCTGGCACGCGGCGCGTGAGGGGAGACTGGTCATCCAACACTGCCCGGCCACTGATTCCTATCAGCACCCACCGCAGCCGTTCATGCCGGGATGTGGGTTCAATTGGGAATGGAAGGAAGTGCCGGGTACCGGCGCGGTGTACTCGTTCACCATCGTCCATCCGCCCGCCCACCCTGCCTTCGAGACGCCCTACGCCGCGGCGGTCGTCGACCTGGATGAAGCGCGGGTCCGGCTAGTAGGTCAGGTGCGAGGCCTCGCTCCGGACGCTGTCGAGATCGGCATGCGCGTCAAGGTGCAGTTCGACGTGGTTGGGGAGATCGGGATCCCGTACTTCGTCCCGCTTTGAGCCTGACGGTGGCATGCCAGCCACCATTCCAGGATTGCAGGCTTTGAGAAGACCGGCGCAGGCTCTACAGGAAGCTGCTGAAGACGCTGTCGGCCAACAATACCCCCCGCGGTGTGAGTTGCCAACGGCCGCCGCTGCATTCGAGCAAGCCGCCGTCGCAGAGGTCGGCGGCGTGCGGAAAGAGGGCAGGGAAATCGTTGCCAAAGCGCTGGCGGAACTCCGCAGCGTCGAACCCATCGAGACAACGCAGGCTGAGAAACACAAACTCGCCGCGGGCCCTGCGCGCGTCGAGATCCTCGACGTGGGCACGCGCGTGGCGCCGCTGGGCGACGGACTGGAGGTAGATGTACGGGGCGCGCGCGTTGCTCCAGCGCCGCCCACAGACGGCGTTCGCGTCGACGGTCGTCGGACGCGCATACGAGTGCGCGCCGGCGCCAACGCCGAGGTAGTCGCCACCGCGCCAGTATGTCAGGTTGTGTCGGCACCGATAGCCGGATCGGGCGTAATTGGAGATTTCGTATTGGACGTACCCGGCTGCCGAGAGAATCTCTTGCGTGCCGGTGAACATGGCCACCTCGGTCTCTTCCGGCAGCGGGCGCAGCACTCCCCGCTGGCGCAGTGAGGCAAATGGTGTGCCCTCCTCGTAGGTGAGATTGTAGGCGGAGATGTGTTCCGGGCATAGCCGGCACGCCTGCGTGAGGTCGCTCTCCCATTCCGCCGCCGTTTGCTCCGGCAAAGCGAAGATCAGATCGATCCCCACGTTCGCAAAACCCGCTTGCCGGGCCTGTTCCACTGCGGCAACCGCCTGCGTCGCGTCGTGGATCCGGCCGAGCCGGCAAAGATGGTGTGCGTGGAACGATTGCACACCCACGCTCAGCCGATTGACGCCGGTGGCGCGCAGCGCGCGCAGCTTCTCCAAGGTGACGGTTCCGGGATTCGCCTCCAGCGTCACCTCCAACGGTGCGGAATCATCGACTCGCCAGTGTGCGAAGACAGCTGTCAGGACCTTTTCAATGGACGCGGGTGCGAACAGTGATGGCGTGCCACCACCGAAAAACACGGTGGTGATGGCCGCGTCCGCCCAGGGTGCCTGCTGCGCATAGTGGTCGAGTTCGCATACGAGCGCTTCGACATAATCCGCTTCAGGCCAGCGCTCTGCGGCATACGAGTTGAAATCGCAGTAGGGGCACTTCGCCTGACAGTAGGGAATGTGGATGTACAGCCCGAACGCCACGATAAAGACAGTCTAGCGTTGCGTGCTGCGGTAGGACAGGGCTGATGCCGCCAACGTGAAGGTGGCGGCTTGACGTTGGTCGGAGGCTGCAAAACGAGGGGTTACCCTCCGTAGAAGGTCTTTTCGCCAAGCTCTCTGAGCCAAAGGGTACCGTCGTCGGGGCGTCCCTCCGGTTGCTGCCGCACGCCTGCGTCGACCACCTCGCCGATGAAGACGGAGTGATCGCCACGCTCGACGGTCTCGACGAGACGGCATTCGACGTACGCCGGCGTCGTCTCGAGGATCGGGGCGCCCGTTGTCCCAGAGCGGAACGGCTCCCCGCCGATCGATTGCTGGTCGCGCTCCAACGATTTGAAGAAAACGTAGGCGAGGGATTGCTGACCTTTGCCAAGCACGTTGAGTGCAAAGGCGCCAGCATCTTTGACAACACTATGAGCCCCGGAGTCGGCCTTGACAGCGACGGCCACCAGGGGTGGGTTGAACGACGCCTGGGTCACCCAGTTGACTGTCGCCGCCGCGACCTTCCCATCCTTGCTCTCCCCCGTGAGGACGTACAGGCCGTAGGGAATCATTCGCAAAGCCGTCTTTTTCGCGTTCGCGTCCACGTTGGTTCCTCCTGCCGCAATTCTGTCCGACCGTCTACGTGCCACCCGTCACGGTAGGGTGAGCGCGCAGTTAGCGCAAGAGCCCTCGGTGACAGCTTCGGGGATCGGCGGGACAGAAAAAGGAGGATAGGCACACGGGATACACGACCGGAGTGCCGGAAAGGTAATGGAGGCGCTCCATCCGCTCAACGCCCACGACCCCGCGTGAGCAAGACAACCGCCGGCACCAGCAGTAACCAGACGAAGCCGTGTCGGCTGCCCGCTGCAATCTCACAGCCCCCGTCGTCATTTTCCGCTGGCCGCACCGCGAAGCTTTGGTCCACCGCCGACGCGGCATTCCAGTCGCCGTCACCGCCCTGGATAGCATGCAGCGTGCAGCTGCCTGCCGACACCAGGATGACCGACGAGCCGCTGATCGTGCACACCGACGGTGTGGTGCTGGAAATGCTCACGGCAAGGCCGGATGTGGCAGTTGCGCTTACCGAGGTCGGAGAGTTCCCCAGGTTGGAATCGGGTAAACGGCCGAAGCTGATCGTCTGGTCGGCCTTGAGCACCATCAAGGTGCCCGGGGCGTAGTCGAAGGCGTACTTTTCGTCGACACCGCCCAAGCACGTGATCGGGTACGTACCGGCGTGGGCGTGCGGAACGCTCACTCCACACGTCGGCGGTTTTGCCAGCGCGGCAGCGGTGTCACCGTCCAGGAAGCCGGTGATCTTGTACGTGAACCCTGGGTCCGGGCCGCCAAACGTGATTGTCTGGTCGTCGGCCTGCACCGAGAGTGGGCTATTGCCGACGTCGGATGCTTCGGCCGAGGCCTTCAGCATCGGCGCATCCGCGGGGAGGAGGTAGCCACCTGCCACCAGGTTGTCGACGGATTGGTTCCACGCCACGACGAACTGGGGGTGGCTGCCATACATGGTTGCGAGCTGACTGGCCGAAAACGGCGTGTCGGTGCCGAACAAGCCGCAGAACAAATTGCCTGTCTGCCCGACGCCGCGGATCGTGGCCACCGGCACATCGACGTGCGGGCTGCGCACGCCACCCTGCACGTTGCCGTTCGCGTCGAGCACGACCGGGGCCGACGATACGTCGCCGACCGTCTGCTGATAGAGGCTGGGGGCCGGGAGCGTTCCGCTGGTGACCCACTCCCGCAGCGCGTGGAGCCCGGCCTGCACGGCCCAATGGTGAGGGCCCGAGTTTACCGGCGAGTTGCAGGCCGGGAGGATGCCGGGAAGAGGATCGTTGGTTGGATGCAGCATGGCCTGAAACAGCCGCACGGCGGCGGTGTTGTCCGTGCCCGCGTCGAACTGGCCGATGCCGAGCGTGAACATGTCGGCGTGCGTGCTTCCCGCAACCTCCCAATCACGGAAGACGGCGGTATCCGGCTGACGGATCGTGCGGCTGTCGGTCTCGGTTTGAAGAGTGAATACGGGTACTCCGATGTCGGTGCGGATCAGCAGATTCGCCGGGGCGGCGACCGCCTCCAGCGGCGATTGGCGGAGCGGGGCGGCACCGCCTATTCTGCTGTGCACAAAATAGCCGTCGTACCCGTCATCGACGGTGCCCAGCGCATCGATGTAGGTGGCCATGCGGTTGGCTGACTGTGACTCACCGCTGGCGATCATCTTGCCCACCGTCAGGCCGCCGAGAATCGTCGCCCCGTTGTCGCGGATTGCCTGGCCGGCCTGGGAGAAGATGTCATACGAGAAGTTGTCGCCCGGGTGCGAGAGATTCGCGGCCGCGGCTCCATAGCGCGCGGGATCGTTCTTGACGGCGGCGTTCACGCCGACAGCCTGGGTGGTGACACCGACAAAGACGGCGCCGGTGCGGAGAATCTCGTTGTGTGCGAGGATCCAATCGGCCGCCGAGTCGACCTGGTTCGAGACATTTAGCCACTCCACGAACACCGTGCCATTGAAGCGGGCGGGGTTGGTGGGCCTGTACACCTGGATGCGCGTCTTGAACGCCTGCGAATCCTGATCGGCCGCCACGGTCCACGCACCGTCAGCTGTGAGGTTCGGCGTCGCGGTGCCCGCGTCGGCTACTGACGCGATGTCGGCGGTCGTGATGGCGAACGTGAACGTCGTTGCCGACGGCACCGTCGCGACGACCTTTTGCGTGACGTTGAGACTGGTGTTGGTGAGGCCGGTGATGGTGACGACATCCCCGATCGCGAGCCCGTGCGGTGCGCTGGTGGTGATCGTCGCGACGTTCGATGTGACCGCCACGTTCGTGACCGTCGCGGCGGCGCGGGTGGGCACGTCGTGGTATGAACGCGCGTTGCCCGCGAGGTAGAACTCCGACGACTGGTAGCCGACGTCGGCCAGATTGAACAGCGTGGTCGACAGGTTGCTCATAGCGGGCTGACCTGCCGCACCCGCGATGACCGTCGGGCTCGAGACCGCTCCGGCCATCCCCGCGTTGACGGCGAACAGGAGCGCCACCCCCAGCGTCGTGAGCGATCCGACTTCAAAAACGCGCGATCCACGAGGCGACGTCATAGCCGTACCCCTCCGTGCGGTGTGGCCGATGGTTACTCCGTCGTTCCGAAGCGGTCAAGAACTGTCGAACACACCTGTCGAACGCTCATGTGAACAGCACTGGGTGTGCCTCACCCGGCAAGGGGGAAAAGGTGCTTTCCCCACCTGTGCCCGCAGCGTCAAATCGATCGTGTTACGCCGTACTACGGAGCGCGAACCGCCGCTCAGAGCCGACCTCATCCGCGCAGATTTTGTCGAGTTCGCGCAGTTCCTCAGGATTCAGCGTCCACGCCGCCGCGGCAATATGCTCTTGAAGCTGGTCGGGCCGACTGGCACCGGCAATGACGGAGCACAACCAGGGGTGCGCTAGCAACCAGGCAATGGCCAACTCGCCGATGGTATGGCCGCGCTTGACGGCGAACGCTTCGAGCTTCGCCAACTTCGCCCAGTTGCCATCGGTCATGATTCGATCATAGGCCATAGGTTTCGTGGCGAGCAGCGTGTTGGCCGGCGGCGGTTGGTCGCGGCGATATTTGCCGGTCAGGAATCCACCGGCCAGCGGTCCCCAGGGGATAATGCCGATCCCGTGCGCCTCACAGCACGGAACGAGTTCTTGCTCGATTTGCCGCTGCAAGATGTTGTACAGGGGTTGCGCGGTCGCAAATGCGTGCAGGTTATTGACCCGGGAAGTCCACATCGCCTCGGAAACTTGCCAGGCGGCAAAATTGGAACAGCCGACGTAGCGCACCTTCCCGGCCCGCACCAAGTCGTCCAGAGCCCGCAAGGTTTCCTCGATGGGAGTTGTCGGGTCAGGAAAATGTATCTGGTACAGATCAATGTAGTCGGTATGGAGGCGTTTCAGACTGGCCTCAGCCGCGCTCATTACATAATGGCGCGAGCCACCGCGTGCATTGGGACGAGGGTCAACCGGCGCGCCAGAGGGGCCTCCCCCCATGGGCCACCCGAATTTGGTTGCCAACACGAGGTCGGAGCGTCTTCCTTTGATCGCTTTGCCGACGAACTCCTCCGAGCGGCCCATATCGTACACGTCGGCGGTATCGATGAAGGTGATGCCGTCGTCCATGGCGCGCTTGATGACGGCAATGGAAGTGGCTTCGTCGTGCAACCAGCCAAAGTAGTGAGTCCCCAGCCCGATGACAGATACCTTCAGCCCGGATCTTCCCAAGTTGCGATACTCCACGAGCGGCCTCCTTCAGGTAGTATTCTTCTGGTGTCGTGAACCCCCTCCTTACCAAGGAGGGGAAGGTCGAGTTGCCGCGACCTGTCCAACCTCCCCTAGCCCCTCCTTGGTAAGGAGGGGAACCGTTCTGCGTGTGACGCGGTGGACCGCAGGCGTTCGGTTCATTCGTAGCTCGTCGAAGCATGGGGTGAGGTCATTCAGCCACCGGCTAAACCGTGCCGTCGTTCTCCAAAGCCTGGTAAATCACCGCGCCCTGTGCATCTCGCGGTACGGGCCAGCCCGCCAGGTGGCAGATAGTGGGAACCAGATCCACGCACCACACATTGCGATCGATCTGCACGCCTTTCCGAATCCCGGGGCCACTGAGCGCAAAGAGGCCGCGCAGTGATCCACCATGCGACTCGGCAGTGGGCAGAAACGGGCCATGCTGCAATCCAAATTCTTCACGGAGAGCATAGACGATGTCACCGACATAGTCGCCGTAGATATTCAGGAAGCGCGCATCCGCTTTCCTCAGGGCAAACAGCACCGGCTTTCTGCCGGACGTCGGTTCGACGTAGTCCGTGAGCGCTCGGATAATCTGATCCTGCACCTGGCGATATTCTTCGCCGGGGTTCACGATGCCGTCAGGGTTGCGACCTTTCAGATTGATGTGGACCCACACCACGGGCCGTGCGACCGCCCTGGTCTGTGACCAGTTGATCTTACCTTCGGTGTCGCGGACGAGGAGACCGGTATGCTCCAATATCTGGTTGGTATTGATGGCGGGGAGGCCGGCGGGCTTGGCACCGTGATCGGAGATCACCGCGAACAAGGTCTCGTCTTCGTCAGCACAGGCGAACAGGTCGCGGGCCAGCCGGTCGCATGCTTGGTATATTGCAAGCTCGACCTCCTGGTGGTGCTTGCGCTCCGCCTCATGCTTCGCGGCAGCTGGATTCATCACCGCAGAAATTGAATGCCAGGAGGTGTCTGGCAGGTGGTAGCGCATAATGAACAGATCCCACGGCTTGTTTTTCAACACATAGGAGCATGCATCTGCGTACCACTGTCGCTGCATCTCGATTTCCTCGAGCAGCGTGTTGGTGTCGAACCAACCCTGGTTGAAGCCGAAGAAACCGCTGTCGGGATTGGGCAGGCCTCTCTCGGACTTGATCTCCGCAGCGAGCGATTCAGGAGACGACCAGCCATCCAGCGCGCAGATGGAGCTATGGTACAGACGAAGGTCCCGGGCATCCCGTGACAGTTCCAGAAGCTTCAGGGCGAAAGCACATTGCTGGGGACCCGCTTCGGTTTGAAACTCCTGCGTCAGGATGCGGCTCCACTGACCTACTCTCAGCTCAGCCAGAGGTGAGGCGGCATCCTTCCGGTCACAGACAAGCACGCGGTCATAGCCGCTGCCGTTCGTGTCCAATACCAGCATGTGCCATGTCGGGGGCGTCATCTGATACCAGCCGCCGGCGAAGCGGCCGATCAGGTCAGCCTCGAGGATGTGCGTGGCCGGCGGCAGGTTGCTCCAGCCGCTCGGCGGTCTCAGTTCGATCCTGCGTGGGGCCCGGGATTGGGGCTGAAAGCTGGTTGTGCAGAAGAGGCCCCCGTTGGAGATTGCGGCGTACACACCCGGCCCCGCTTCCCCCAACCCCAGTCCATCTTCGTCCAAGCGCAAGTTGGCAGTGGTTCCCCCTGCTTGTGGGGTGTTGGCCGTCCGGCTGCCCGACACGAGATTCGGGTAGAACCACTGATTGATATCGCACCCGCTGCCACCGATCTGAATGCCGCCTTCCACCACGGGTGGCCAGGTGGTGACATAGTTGACGACGATCGACTTCTTGCCGGCCTTGGCAATGGCATTCCAGAGATACTCCGCTTTGACATCGCCACTGTGGAAGGCGACATGGGCACGGTCCAAAGGATCACCAGGGATGTGCACGTTGTAGTCGGTGATCCCATGCGTGCTCGGCCACGCAGCGGTTGCTATCGATGTCCAGTTCGCGGGCGTCGCTGTAGGCAGCGGCACCATCGCGTTGGGGGCCAAGACGCCGCTGTCGATGACCTTGGCCAAGGCCGGCAATTTGCCCTCTCGGCAATACTTGATCAGCGTGGGTGCAACGGGCCCGTCCAAACCAAAGATCAGCACCTTCCTTGGCCTTCTCACCATTGGAGCACCTCCGACCGGTCTGGTCCGCTCTGGTTGCGTCCTCCGCTATCATCTCGGCAATCACTTCAGCAATCACCACGGCAATGTTGACGGTACCAACCGCCGTTGCTATCCGATGCCAACATCTTCCAACATTGGGCGCTCGGGACGGGCGCAGCGCAAGGGGGCAGCACGTGGATACCCAGCAAGAACTCCAGGTCGGCGCCGATCGCGTGGCGATCCAGGACCTCATGGCGCGGTACGCTTACGCCGTGGACGCCAAGCGGTGGGCGCTTTTGGATGAAGTCTTCGAGGCCGGCGCCGAGGTCGACTTCGTGCCCAACGGCGGGATCAAGGACACGTATCCGGCCATCGGCGAATGGCTGAAAACCGCGATGTCAGGGTTCACGGCCTGCCAGCACTACCTCTCCAATTTCGCTACGGACGTCACTGGTGACCGCGCATCGTCACGGTTTTACGTGTTCACGCAGATGATCACGGTGAAAGGCGGCGCGGATCAGCTCATCAGCGACGGGGGCTATTACCACGCCGAATTCGTTCGCACCCCACGGGGTTGGCGGGTGAGCAAACTGTCCGGCGGGATCGTCTGGTGGAGCGGGTCGGTGCCGTCGCACCTCCCATGGTGGGGAGTCGACGGGGATCGTTTCAACCAGTGATCGCACGTGTTCGGCTGCCCGCACTGCTGCCGAGCGCGCGGAACCCGCCGCTAATCCCTCCTAACCGCAGGTGATGCCGCCGTCCATGCCCACGATCTGGCCGATCATGTAGCGGCCGTCGTCGGAAGTGATGAATGCGATCAATCCGGCGATTTCAGACGGTTCGGCGTAACCAATTGGAGAGGTCCCCCGGGCAAACTCTTCCATTTTCGCACCGTCAGGCAGGCTCCACGAAGCAAGCATCGGTGTCTTCATGCCTCCGGGAGCAATTGCATTCACCCGGACCCCGCGTGCCCGGTATTCCACCGCCAGGGCCCTGGTGAGATTGATGACTCCACCCTTGGATGCACAGTACGCTGCCGAATAAGGTTGCCCGAACACGCCCGCGTTTGACGACACGTTCACGATCGATCCACGGCCGGTGGCAAGCATGCCGGGAAGAACGCCGCGACACATCAAGAACGTACCGGTGAGATTGACCCCGATAATGCGCTCCCAGTTCTCCTGAGACTCGAGTTCACTGCGCACGAACTTCCCGATCGCGGCGCAATTGACCAACACACTGGGCGTACCGAAATCAGCGTTGACCGCAGCGATCGCCGGCTCGACCGATGTCCATTTGGTGACATCGACCGAGTAGAAACGAGCCGTACCGCCCGCCGATCGGATCTCTGCCGCCGCCTCCTCTCCCGCCGCGGCGTTGAGGTCCACCACCGCGACGGTGGCGCCCTCATTGGCAAGCCGTCGCGCAGTCGCGCGCCCGAGTCCCGAAGCGGCACCGGTGACCACCGCGATCTGATTATCAAAGCGGCCCATGCTTCTCCCTCCCCGTATCACTGCCTAAAGGTGTTGTTCATCAATGCGCTGAGCAGCTACTCCCTGGTAACGGCATTTTCGATGTTTAGTCAATTATGAATCGTCAGAGCCCCACCATCGGGGGCGCGGTCATCGCCTTTCGGGATTCAACCCTCGCCCTGCAACTGCAAGGTCTTCGGCGTCAGTGCCGGCTGATCCAGCAAACGCTGCGTCTGGCGGCGGTGCGTGCGGTGACGCTGGAGTCTCTCCGGGCGGGAAGGGGAACACCACAGGTGATGGGTCGCCAACGGACCGCGAATATGGCAGGGTACGACGTATGCCTGATTACAGTCTATTCGGGGACGAGCACGTTCGGCGGTACGAGGCCACCGGTGGAACGGTCGGTCACGACTGGAACGGCGCGAGCTGTTTGATCGTCCACACGCGCGGCCGCAAATCAGGGGCGATTCGGAAGTTCCCGTTGATCTACGGTCGTGACGGCGAGGACTACGTGTTGGTCGCGTCAAAAGGGGGCGCGCCCGAGCATCCGGGCTGG
>JAGDMS010000062.1 GCA_017860575.1 Deltaproteobacteria bacterium
CGGAGGTCCGGTTCACCCGCCTGATCGACGTGGCCGAACAGACGCGGGACGCTCCGGTGGCACAGGTGGCGATCGCACCGATTGCAGGCCGTGCCGGTACCGTAGCCTTGCAGGGGCCTGAGCATGGATAGTGTGCACGCCATGCCGGCACCCGCGGGTCGCAGCGTGCACGGGACGGCACGCCGGCTGCCGCGTTGGGCCCTCTGGGCGTTGGGTCTCGCCATCGTCCTCACGTATGTCTGCCTCCTTGGCCGCTATCGCCTGGCGGAACCGGACGAAGCTCGGTACGCCGAGATCGCGCGGGAAATGCTCGAACTCGGCGATTGGGTCACACCGCATTTGAACTACGTGAAGTACTTTGAGAAGCCCCCGTTGATCTACTGGCTGACAGCGATCAACTTCCACGTCTTCGGCACCAGCGAGGGGGTGGCGCGGCTGTGGCCGGCGCTCTTCGGCATGATTGGCATCGCCATGGCGTGGGTTCTGGGTCGGTCGATGTACGATGCGTGGACCGGGGACACGGCAGCAGCGCTGCTCGCTGCGAGCCCGTTCTATTTCGGGTTGAGCCAGATCCTGACGCTTGACATCCCGTTGACGGGCTTAATGACGATTGCCCTGGCCGCTTTCTGGTTTGCCTACCACAGCGCGCAGCACCGGCGGGCCTGGGTGCTTGTGCTCTACGGCGCAACCGGCTTGGCCGTGTTGACTAAAGGACCGGTGGCCGCCGTCCTGAATGGCGGCATCATCGTCGTCTTTTTACTCCTGCGCAGCGAATGGGCCGCGTTCCGGTGGGTGCTGTCGCCCGGCGGAATGCTTGTCTTTCTGCTGATTACGCTGCCGTGGTTTATCCTGATGAGTCAGCGCAATCCCGAGTTTCTCCACTTCTTCATCTTCGATCAGCACGTCAAGCGCTTTCTCCATCCCAACGAGCACCAGCAGGGGCTCTGGTTCTTTTTCCCGATCGTTTTCGGCGGCATGCTGCCCTGGTCTTCGTTCGCTCTGTTCGCGCCGCACAGGCTGCGGCAGTTCGTGGCCCAGCTTGTGAAAGGACGAGTTTCCGACGCGACGCTGTTCTGTGTGGTGTGGAGCGGCGTTGTCTTCGCCTTCTTCAGCCTCTCGGGATCGAAGCTGGCGACCTACGTGTTGCCCATGTTTTGTCCGCTGGCGATTCTGGCAGCACGGTTTTTCAGGGATGTCGTCGAGGCGGGCGATTCGCCGGTCCTGCGCCGTGGCGCCGCCACGCTGCTCGCCTTGGCGGTGGTCGCCGCGTTCGCCGGTGTCGTCGCGGGTGTGGTGGTCGATCGGCCGCAGATCACCGTGATCTTGCCGCGCGTGTATGTCGGCGTTGCGGGTCTGACCGTGATGGCCGGGACGGCGCTGCTCCTGCTTCGGCGACGCGCGTACCAGGCCAGTATGCTGAGCCTATTCGTCGGCATGCTGCTGGTCCAGCTGATTGCAATCAGCGGCCGAACGGTGGCGGATCACTACCCGTTACTGGGGCTGGCGATCCGCCAGCAGGCACGCCCGGAGGATCAGGTCATTCTCTACAATCACTATGTGCAGGGGATTCCGTTTTATGCCGGCCGCCGGTTCGTGGTGGTGGGCGGCCATGGGGAACTGGATTTCGGCAGCCGTCAGGGCGATCAGAGTGCATTCTTCTGGGAGAAGGACGAAGCGCTGCTGGCGGCTTGGCAGTCGGCCCGCCGTGTGTTTCTGGTTATCAACCGCCGCGAATTGGATCCGCTTCTAGAGCAGCTCCATCCCCCACCGCGGCAAATTGCGGCGCAGGGGAAAAAGGTTTTGATCGTCAACTTCCCAGGTTAAGCAAGGAGACGGCCCCGCCCCATGCCAGATCCCATCGAATCCGTGCCAATCGAGCCCGCCGCGTCGGAATTTCCCATCGCCGCGCCGCCTGCGGTGTCCCGGTGGTCCGCGCTCACCATCGTGTGCTACGCAGCACTTGTTGTGATCGCATGGGTCGGTCTCGAACTCTGGGCCCTTGGTAAAACGCCCTTCCACACCAAGGGCGAACCGCGTGAAGGCTTGGTTGTCTGGCAGATGACCCACCAGGGAAGTTGGATCTTGCCACGACGTGATGGCCCGACCGGCATGGAGGTGCCCTCGAAGCCGCCGCTGTTCCACTGGCTGGGTGCTGTGACCTCCCTGATTCGTGGTAGCACCGACGAGTGGAGCATCCGCTTCCCGTCGGCGGCGTTGTCCTTGATCGCATTGCTCTGCGTCTTTGGCGCGGGAACGGCATTGTGGAGTGCACGTGCGGGGCTCTGTGCCTCCCTGGCGCTGATGACGATGTTCGAATGGGCGCGGGCGTCGACGGGCGCGCGGGTGGACATGACGTTGACCTTTGGCCTACAACTCGCCCTTCTCAGCCTGCTGTTTTTTCTCCGCAGTCGCGCCGCAAGGTGGCTCATCCCCCTTTACGCCGGTATGGCCGTGGCGGTCCTGGGTAAGGGACCGGTTGGTGTCGTGTTGCCCGCTGTGGTCATTTTGGTGATGGTGGCACTCACGCGCGACCTCAGTGTGCTGCGGCAGATGCGGCTCGCCCGCGGTGCGTTGGCGGTTGGTGTTGCCGCGGGCAGTTGGTACGTCCTGGCGCTGATCGTTGGCGGTTGGCAGTTCTTTTATAAGCAGATCCTTGCGGAGAACATTTTCACATTCTTCGACAGTCAGAAGTTCGGTGGCGGGCACCGCCACCCGGCCTTCTACTTGTTCGGCGCCTTGCTCCTGGGCGTCTTGCCGTGGACGGCCTTTCTTCCGGGCCTCGCCGCCCGGTGCTGGCGCCAGCGCCGGGCGATCACCGTGCGTGATGCTCGCGTGTATCTGCTGGTCTGGATCCTTGTCGTCTTTGGCTTCTACGCGCTTGCGGCGAGCAAGCGCAGTGTCTACCTGCTCTCGCTCTACCCGGCGGTTGCCCTGCTGCTTGGGTGGTGGGCGGATGAACAGAGCCAGGCGCCGCCCGAGGAGGAGCGCTGGCTGGCGTCCGTGCTTCGTCTGGTCGGTTGGCTACTGATCGCGACGGTTGCTCTGGTACTCGCGATCGTGCTGCTCGAGAGCCTGGGAGCGCCGATTCTGCTGGCCGTCCGGGGTTGGTTGCCAGCCACAGCACAGGGCTACGCGCCCTGGATCAGCGAGACCGCGCGCGCGGGACGGTGGGTGCTGCTCGGGTTGTTGGTGGCGGCGCTGGCGTCGCTATACGGCTGCGTGCGAGCGGCGGCGGCGCTGCACTGGAAAGGCCTGTTTGCCGGTATTTTCTCGGCGGCAACCGCAGTCATCTTGTCGATCAACCTGGTCGTTCTACCGGGCATTGCCGAGCATGAGAGCCGGCGATCCTTCATTGCCGCTGTTCGCGAGACGCTGCGGCCCGACCATGAGCTTTTCTTCTTTCGAGCGTTCGAGTATGATGCGGTCTTCTACTGGCAGGACCACATCCCGATTTACGAAGGACCGTGGCCCGCGGGGGCCCCACGTTACCTGCTGATGGACAAGGCAGAATGGGAACGCATGCGGCCAGAGGCGGCTGAGCAGTACGAGCAGGTGACTTTTGCAGACCGCCGCGCGGCGGACGGTTCGCTGGTGCTGATCCGGCGCACCGGTCGCTAAGGGCCGGTCCGGTCGACAAGTGACAGCTACAGTTTGAAAGAGGAAACGCACATGGCCATTCCATTGCTGGATCTGAAGCGCGAGTACGCAACGATCAAGGAGGACGTCCAACAGGCGATGGCGGCAACGTTGGAGACGATGCATCTGCTCAAGGGGGAAAACGTCACCGCCTTCGAGCGCGAGATTGCCGCTTACATCGGGACGACGCATGCGAGTGGCGTGGCATCGGGAACTGATGCGCTGCTGCTCAGCGTACTCGGCCTCGGTATCGGAGCGGGAGACGAAGTGATCATCCATACCAACGCGTTCGCTGCCGACTTGGAGGCGGTGCATTTTGCGGGTGCGCAGCCAGTGCTGGTCGATGTCGAGGCGGATGGGCTGGGACCCGATGCGGAGGCGGTCGCACGTGCCATCACACCGCGGACCAGAGCCGTCCTGGTGGTACACCTTTATGGGTCGCCGCTGCAGCTCGATGCCGTTGAAACGATTTGCAGGCAGCACCAATTGGCACTGATCGAGGACTGCTCGCATGCGCACGGTGCGAGCCGCGGCGGGCGCCGAGTCGGGTCCGCCGGGCGTGCGGGCTGTTTTAGTTGTGGCGTGGTGAAAAACCTCGGCGCGTATGGCGATGCCGGCTTTGTCACCACGTCGGACGCCGAGTTGCTGACCCGCTTGCGCCTGTTGCAGACGCACGGGCAGGAGAAGAAAAATCACCATGTGCTCTATGGTTTCAACAGCCGTCTCGACGAGATGCAGGCGGCGGTGCTGCGTGTCAAGCTGCGCTATCTCGATGCCCGCAATCGACGGCGGCAGCAGATTGCCGCGTACTACGGTGAGCGCTTCGGCGCGTTCGACGTAGCGGTGCCGCGGGAACTGCCCGGCGAAGTGCACGTGTACCACCAATACGTGATCCGTACGCCCGCGCGCGAGCGCCTTCGTGCGCACCTGCAGGGCGCGGGAGTCGAAACCGGGGTCCACTATCCGGTGCCGCTGCACCGGCAGCCGTCATGGCAGAGCCGGTACCGTACATCGCCATCATTCCCACGCGCCGAGCGGCTGGCGGACGAGATCCTCTCCCTGCCTGTGTTTCCGGACCTCACCGACGCGGAGGTTGAACACGTGACGGGCGCGGTAACCGCGTTCTTCCAGCAATGAGCCAGCTTGTGCAACCGGCGCTTTCGGTTGTCGTGCCGGTGTACAACGAACAAGGCAACGTCGTGCCGCTATGTACGGAGATCTGCGCGGTTATGACCGCAATCGGCCGGCCGTTTGAGGTCGTCTTTGTGAACGACGGCAGTAGCGATGCCACGCTTGCGCAACTGCGTGAATTTGGCGCCAGCGAGCCGCGGTTGCGCATCCTCGATCTCGATGGCAACTTCGGTGAGGCGGGTGCATTGTCGGCCGGCTTTCAGGCCGTCCGTGGAGATCTGGTGATTACGCTCGACGGTGACGGCCAGAACGATCCGCACGACATTCCGCGGCTACTCGAACGCATAGAAGGGGACACCCAATGCCGGGTGGTGTCTGGCTGGCGCCAGGAGCGGCAGGAGGGTATGATGTTGCGGGTGCTGCCGTCACGCATCGCCAACTGGCTGATCGCGACGGTGAGCGGCCTGCCCACTCATGACAACGGCTGCGGCCTGAAAATCTATCGCCGGGCGGTGGTGCAGGATGCGGCAGTGCCCCGGGGCTGGAACCGTTTCCTGCCGGCGCTTTTTGGGGTTACGGCGGCGGAGGTTGCCGAGGTGCCGGTGAATGACCGGCGCCGCCAGCACGGCGAGTCGCATTACGGATTCAATCGCACCCTGATCGTCATGCGCGACCTGCTCGCGCTGCGTTTCATCATGGCGGACCCGCGCCGGGCGGAGCCGGCATGGAGAGCGGTCGTGCTGGCGGCAGTGGTGGCTGTGCTCATCGGGCTGCTCTTGTCTTGGGCGGTTGTGTGGGTTTCGGCCGTTGTCGGGATCGTTGGGCTGCTCATCTGGCGCAACCTACAGCGCTACAACGCTGCCCGGGAGCGAGGGGTGTTCCGCGTTCGGCGCGAGTACACCTCTGAAGACCAGGGCTGATCTACGAGAATTGGGATGCATCGCGGCACCCAACGATTCTGCCCAGCCATGTTGGACTTTGGACATTAGACTTTGGGCTGCGGGCGAAGCTCGCCCTGAGGAGGAACTGCGCGTCATGAGCACATTGGGCATCGGAATTATCGGCGGTGGGTACTGGGGCGAGAAGCTCCTGCGCGTCTTTGGCAGCCTGCAGGGCGTGCGGGTCCGAGCGGTGTGCGATGCGGATCCGAAGCGGCGCGCGATCGTCGAGGGCGATGTTCGATTCGTTTCCGGCACGACGGAATTGCTGTGCTGCGACGACGTCGACACCGTCCTGGTGGCGACGCCGCCGTCGACGCATTATGCCCTGGCGCGCGAGGTGCTCGTGGCCGGCAAACACTGCTGGGTCGAAAAGCCGCTGGCGATGCGTGCGGTCGAGGCGCATGAACTTGTCGGCGCCGCGCGCCAACGGGGCCTGACGCTGTTTGTGGACGAAACGTTCCTATACGATCCGCTGCTCCAGCAGGCGAAGCGCTGGATCGACGCGGGTCGGCTAGGGCGCGTCTACCACTTATCCTTCGAGCGGCTCGGCATGGGCCGAATTCGTCGCGACTCGAACGTGTGGTGGAATTCGGCGCCGCACGACCTCTCGATTCTCCGCTACCTGGTTCCGGCGGACGTCGAGGGCGTGCACATGGACGCCTTCCCCTATCTGCAGAGCGGCATTGCCGATATGACCGTGACCACGGTGCGGCTTGCCGGCGGGGTTTCCGCGCACATCTATTTGAGCTGGCTCTCGCCCCTCAAGGTCGCCAGCATCGTCGTCGTGGGCAGCAAAGGCATGCTCCATTACGAGGGGCGCTTCGGGAAACGCGCGCTGCAGTTCTTCGACTATACCGTTGCGGAACCCGCGTCCGTTCAGGATAACGTGGTGCCCATCCCTAACTTCGCGGCCATCGAGACGATCGCCGGCGGTGCTGAGGAACCGTTGGCCCTTGCGGCCGAGGCGTTCGTGGCGTCAATCCGTAGCGGCGTTCCCGCTCCAAGCGCGGGTGAGTACTCACAGAGGGTCGTTGAACTGCTCGAGGCAGGAGACCAATCGGCTGCCAGACGCCAGTGAGCAGGGCAGGCTCCCGATGCGGTTACGCTGTCCGCTATCGGGTCGCGCCCGACTGTGACTCTGGGGGACGATAGAGGTACACTGGGCACGCGATGCGCGCGCGGATTCACGTGGTGCAAGACTTTCCGGACATCCTCCGCGTGGTGATGCAGGCGGTACACGCGGCCGGGCACAAAGGCGGCCCTGCCTATGGGGGGAAGACGCACTGAGAAAGGTGCAGACACGTGCGTTTGATTTGGTCGTGACGGACTTGTCGATACCGAAGATGAACGGCGTCGGACTCATTGAATCCATCAGACGGAAAGCCGCGACCCGTCAGCTGCCGGTGAGCGCCGTGACGGTGCGTGTATGCGACGGAACCGCCCAGTCGGCGCGGCAGGTCGGATGTGATGGCATTATTCCCAAACCGTTCAGCGCCAAGCAACTGGCTCAGCAAATAGCGAAGAACCTCGGTCCGTCGAGGGCATGAGCCGCGGGGCGGTGACGGAACCGCTGGCTTGGCAGGGGCGCCGGTGATTGCACGTGTGATTATTCTGCCTGCTGCGGGAGAGGCCGGGCCCCTCGACTATCTGGCCGGTGCATCACTGGCGGACGCAGTACGGCCGGGCGTGCGCGTCCTCGTTCCGCTCGGGAATCGCCAAGCAGTCGGGCTGGTGACCGATGTGGTCGACACCTCTCTACATCCGCGCCTCCGGTCGATCCTCAGCGTGCTCGACCCACAACCCTTGCTGGATGACGCACTGTTGCGGCTATGTCGATGGGTTGCGGAGTACTACCTGTCGCCCCTTTCCGATGCGGTGATGACGGCGTTGCCCGGCAGCGTGCGGGCAACGGTCGAGCGGGTGGTTTGGCGGCTGCCCGCTCCAGGTTCCGAAGCGAGCACCACCGGTGCCGCGGAATCCAAGCTGAGTCGCTTTGAGGGGGAGATCCTTGGCTGTCTGGATGTCGGCGCGATACATGAGGTTGGCAGTCTCGTTCAGCGTTTGGGTGCCGGGACACAGCGGGCGCTACGTCTGCTAGAGCAGAAAGGGCTGGTCCGTGGTGACTACCGGCTCTCCGGCGGGCAGGGACCGACCAAGCTGACACGATACTATACGATCGGCTGCCAACTCGGTCCGCAGGAATCGCGGGACTTGCACAAACGTCGTCCGGGGCAGTTCGCGGTGTACCAGTACCTCCTACAACATCCGTCGCGGCGCGCCCGCGTCGGAGAATTGCACGCGACCTTTCCCAACCTGTCGCCCAAGTTGGCGGCCCTGGTCAAGGCGGGCCTGCTGTCGGTTCGCGAGGAAGAAGTCTATCGTCCGGTTCTGGAGCCCTCGGTCACGCTGTGTGATCGCGCGGTTGAACTGACCGCGGCGCAGCGTCGCGCGGTCGAGGCGGTCGTTGCCCGCATCGGCCGGGAATTTCGGACGCTGTTCCTGTGGGGTGTCACCGGCAGTGGTAAGACGGAAGTGTATCTGCACAGCATTGCCGCCTGTCTGGCGGCGGAGCGTACGGCGATCGTGCTGGTGCCGGAAATTTCGCTGACGCACCAACTGGTCGACCGCGTCCGCGCCCGTTTTGGTGACCGCGTTGCCATCCTGCACAGCGGGTTGAGCGACGGCGAGCGCTGGGATCAATGGCGCCAGATTGCGCGCGGCGAAGTGCCTATCGTCGTGGGGGCACGCTCCGCCGTATTCGCGCCGGTCCCCCGGCTCGGACTGGTGGTGGTCGACGAGGAACACGACCAGGCCTACAAGCAGGAGGACGGCGTGCGTTACAACGGCCGGGATGTGGCCATCATGCGCGGCAAGCTCGCGGGCTGCCCGGTGCTGCTGGGCTCCGCAACGCCGGCGATGGAAACGTTTCATAATGGCGCGACCGGCCGCTACCAGGTGCTCTCGCTCCCGGAACGTGTCGAGGCCAGACCGCTGCCCGCGGTGGACGTCGTCGACCTCCGGCGCAGTCCGCCGGGCGGGAAGCAGGTGATGCTGTCGGTACAGCTCGCGGCGGCGCTCAAAGCCAATCTCGCTGCGCGTGGACAAAGCCTCGTCTTCTTGAATCGCCGCGGGTTCGCTAATTTCATGCAGTGCCATACCTGCGGCGAGACACTCCAGTGTCCGAATTGCAGTGTGACTCTGACGTTGCACCGTCGCTGGAACGCCCTGCACTGTCACCATTGCGATTACACCGTCCCGCCGCCGGCCGCTTGCCCCGGTTGCGGCGGTCTCAGTTTGAGTGCCTGGGGCGCCGGCACCGAGCAGGTCGAGGCCGCGCTGCGGCAGGCGTTGCCGGGCGCGCGCATCGGCCGGATGGATCGTGATACGACGAGTCGGAAAGGCTCGCAGCGCGCGATTTTCTCGGCATGGGAGCGACGCGAGTACGACGTGCTGGTGGGGACGCAGATGATCACCAAGGGGCATGACATCCCGGGCGTGACCCTGGTGGGAGTGCTGCTGGCCGATCTCTCCCTGAACTTGCCCGACTTCCGTGCTGCGGAACGGACGTTCCAGCTTTTGACGCAGGTGGCGGGCCGCGCCGGCCGCGGTGACCGTCCCGGCCGGGTCATCATCCAGACCCTGCAGCCGTATCATGTCAGCCTGCAGTGCGCCGCGCACCACGATTACCAGCGCTTTGCCGAACACGAACTGGCGGCCCGCCGCGAACTCGGCTACCCACCGTTCGCGCGGCTCGTGCAAATCCGCTGCGAGGGAGAGGGTGCCGAAAGCACCGAGCGCATCGCCCGTGCGGTGGCCGACCGCGTCCGCGGCGTTGCCCGGCCCGGTGTCGGGGTTTTGGGTCCCGCTCCCGCGCCGCTCGAACGCCTGCGGCGCCGTTATCGCTGGCAACTGTTGGTGCGGGGCGGTAACGGAGCTGCGGTGCGGGCGGCCGCGGCGGCTGGTCGGGATGCCGTGCGCCGGCAAGCGCGGACCCTCGACGTGCGCGTCCTGGTCGATGTGGATCCGTACAATATGCTTTGAACAACAAGGGCCTGAGGGCTTGAGGGTGTGGGGGCATGCCGGAAGGGTACGGTTGACCGGAGCGACATCCGCCGTGTACGTTTCCAAGCTGACTGCTATGGGTGCCGGTGACGAAACTGATAGAGCGAAAGGCCCAGAAGTCTGTCCTCTGACGTCTGACTTCTGGTCTCTATACTGAGCCCATGGCACTACGAAGAATCCTCAAATTCCCCGACCCCGAGCTCAAGCAACTGGCGCAGCCGGTGCAGAACATCGACGGTCAGCTCCAGCAACTGGTCAGCGACTTGGTCGAGACCATGTATGCTGCGCCCGGATTGGGCCTGGCGGCAACCCAGGTGGGCTCGTTGGAGCGTGCGGTTGTCCTGGATGTGCGCGAGGCGGAACCGAAGCTGGGCCTCATCAAACTGATCAACCCGGTGATCGTCCAGGCCGAGGGGTCGATCGTGTGGGAGGAAGCCTGTCTCAGCGTCGTTGACTACACAGCGGAAGTGCGGCGTGCCGCGCACGTGCTGGTCAAGGCATGGACTCCGGAGGAGAAAGAAATCGAGATCGATGCCGAGGGCCTGTTGGCCGTCGCCCTGCAGCACGAAATCGATCATTTGGACGGGAAACTGTTCATCGACCGGATCAGCCGGTTGAAGCGCGACCTGTACCGGCGCCGCGTAAGAAAGTGGATCCGCGACGGCGTCCCGCCGGAGTCGCGGAAAGCCGCCGCGAGCATCTGAAGATCACGCTGCGGCTGCTGCACGTCACCGACGTCGTGCTATACGGGTCGTGGTGGACAAGCCATTTCGGATAGTCTTCTTTGGCACGCCCGATTTCGCCGTGCCGACGTTACGTGCGCTGCTGGCCGGCCCGGATTCGGTCGTTGGCGTGGTCTGCCAGCCGGACAAGCCGGCCGGTCGCGGGCAGCGTCTGGCAGTGCCCCCAGTGAAGCAGCTGGCGCTGGAGGCCGGGGTGCCGATCTTCCAGCCCGAGAAGTTGCGCGTGCCCGAAGCCATCGCCGCGCTGACCGCCTGGGCGCCGGACCTGATCGTCGTCGCCGCGTATGGGAAGATTCTACCGAAGAGCATTCTGGACCTGCCGCGCCTCGGCTGCATCAACGTGCACGGCTCGATCCTTCCCAAGTATCGCGGTGCCGCACCGATCCAGTGGGCCATCCTGCGTGGCGAAGAGCGCACCGGTGTGACCATCATGCGGATGAACGAGCGCATGGATGCCGGGGACATACTGCTGGTGGCCGAGACCGATATCGGAGCCGACGAGACGTACGGCGTGCTGCAGACCCGGCTTGCCGAACTCGGAGCGCCGGCGCTGTGCGAGGCTGTCGCGCGGCTGCATGCGGGGACCCTTGTCGGTCAGCCGCAACGCGAGGAGGACATGACCCTGGCGCCGATGATCAAGAAAGAAGATGGCCGTGTCGATTGGCGCCAGCCCGCGATGACCCTGGCACGCATGGTGCGGGCTTTCAACCCGTGGCCTTCGGCCTTTACCCACTTGGGCACACAGCAATTGAAGATCCATCGCGCCCACGCCGACGCGCGCACCGTCAATGCGCCCCCTGGAACGGTCGCGTCTCTGAGTGCGGGAGTCCATGTGGCGACGGGTGAGGGCACACTGGTGCTCGACGAGGTGCAGTTGGAAGGCCGCAAACGATTGCCGGCAGCAGAGTTTGCACGGGGAAGCATCAAGGTTGGGGTGGTGCTGGGTGGCGTGCCGTGATGCGAGGTCGCCGCGAGCGAGGGGCCGTGGCTGGCGGCAGAGCGCCGGATCCGCGCGCGCTGGCATGGCGGATCCTCCAACGCGTGGAAGGGGAAGGTGCATATGCCGACGCCCTCCTCGGCCGTACCCCAGGCGCGGACAGACTGACCGCGCGTGACCGGGCGCTCCTGACTCGCATGGTCTACGGAACCCTGGCTTGGCAGGGGTACCTCGACCATATCATTGCGCGCTTTTCCCGCCGACCACCGGCGGAACTCGATGCGCCACTGCGTGTCCTGCTGCGCCTGGCGCTCTTCCAGATCTGCCTGCTGACCAAAATTCCACCCTTTGCCGCCGTCAACACCGCTGTGGAGTTGGCCAAGAGCGTCGGCGGAGGCGCGGGGACCGGCTTGGTCAACGCGGTGTTGCGCCGGGCGGTCGCCGGCTGGAAGGATGTGCCGTTTCCCTCGCGACAAGATCACCCCATGGATTACCTCTCGCTGCGGCTCTCCCATCCGCGCTGGTTGGTCGAGCGCTGGGTGGCGCGATACGGTGTCGAGGAAACGGAAGCACTGCTGCACGCCAACAATGAGTCAGCCGCGACCGTAGTACGCGTGAATCAACTGCACTGTGCGCGGGCACAGTGCCTGGCGGACTTGGCCACCGCGGACTTGGGTGCCGAGTCCTGCTGCTATTCCCCGATCGGAATTCGTCTGACAGGCAGTGGAGCGCCTGAAGCACTGCCTGGTTATGCCGCCGGACAGTTCTCGCTCCAAGGCGAGGCCTCGCAGTTGGTGGGGTTGCTGATCGCTCCGGAGCCGGGAGAACGCATTCTGGACGTGTGTGCCGCGCCTGGCGGCAAGGCGACACATCTCGCGGAACTTATGCGCAACCAGGGTGAAATCATGGCTGTTGATACCAACGCGCGTGGTATCAACAGACTGCGCGGGATGGCACTCCGGCTCGGGTTGTCGATTCTGCATCCGGTGCTAGCGGATGCCACCACCTGGAATCCACCGGCCGTTTTGTTCGACCGCATCCTGCTTGATGCCCCGTGCTCGGGCCTGGGAACGTTACGCCAGCATCCGGAGATCAAGTGGCGGCGCACACCGAGCGACGTTAGCGCGCTGGCGGCGCTCCAGCGCACGTTGCTGTGGCGAGCCGCAGCATGGCTGCGACCGGGAGGCATCCTTGTGTATGCCACCTGCACCCTCAGTGACGACGAAAACGACAATGTTATAAGCGACTTTCTCCGCGAACACGCGAGCTTCGTCGTCGATGATGCGCGTGCACTCATGCCAGCGGCCGCCCGCGAACTCATCGGGGGTGACGGCTTGCTCCGGACCTTCCCACACCGGCACGGCCTCGACGGCTTCTTTGCCGCCCGGTTGAAGGCGCGGGGCTAGCAGGGTATCGTTCGCTGCATGAGCATGATTGCGCCGTCCATTCTGTCGGCGGACTTTGGTCGACTGGCAGAGGAGGTTCGTGCTGTCGAGTCGGCTGGTGCCGACTGGTTACATCTCGACGTGATGGATGGGCATTTCGTCCCGAACCTGACGATCGGGCCTGGCGTCGTGCGCGCCGTGCGCCAGACCACCCGCCTGACACTCGACACCCATCTGATGATCGAGGAGCCCGCGCGTTTCATCCCCGCCTTCGCCCAGGCGGGCAGCGATTTCATCTCGGTGCACCAGGAGATCGGGGCGAGTCTTCCCGCCCTCATCCGCCAGATTCGCGAGCACAGCGTGCGTCCGGCCGTGGCAATTAATCCGGACACGCCGCTCGAGACCGTGGCTGACATCCTGCCGTCGATTGACATGCTGCTCATCATGACCGTCCACCCGGGCTTCGCGGCGCAGGCATTTATCGAATCCGTCCTTGACAAGATCGCCCAGGCGGCGCACTGGAAGCGCGAACGGGGTTTGTCGTTCCTTGTCGAGGTCGACGGTGGCATCAAGGTGGACAACGCGGCGCGCGTCGCCGCCGCCGGAGCGGAGGTGCTCGTTTCCGGTTCGGGTGTGTTCGGAACGAAAAATTACCGAGAGACGATTGCCGCCATGCGGCGGGCTGCGGACCAGGCCGCGCCTACCGCGTGAGCCGCGTGCGGTGGCGGACCCGCACGCGCAGTGATTTTGATGCCGGCGAGCTGAACATGCGTATTGCGATCATTGGTGCCGGCCCGGCGGGGCTGGCGGCGGCGTACGATCTCACCCGTCCCGAGGCGGCGGCAGGAACCACCGGTTCCACGGCGGTGTCACATCATGTGACGGTCTTCGAGGCGGCGCCCACGGTCGGGGGACTGGCGGCGGGTTTCAAAGCGCCCCACTGGGACTGGACGTTGGAAAAGTTCTACCATCATTGGTTCGCTTCCGACGCGGCAATCCTGGGCCTGATCAAGGAACTCGGGTGGGGCGATCAGGTGCTGTTTTCCCGTCCCGTCACGGCGATGTTTCACGACGATAAGTTCTATGCGTTCGACTCGGCGATGGCAGTCCTCCGGTTCCCGGGCGTTCCGTTCATCGACCGTGTGCGCTGCGGCGTCATGGCCCTTTATCTGCGCCTGACGCCGCGCTGGCAGTCCCTCGAGAAGGTGACCGCGGATGCCTGGCTGCGCAAATGGCTCGGCCCGCGCGGGTACGATACGCTCTGGAAACCCATGCTGATCGGGAAGTTCGGTGAGGAAAATCTGTCCCTCGTCAATATGGCGTGGTTCTGGGCGCGCATCCATGCCCGTACGCCGCGATTGGGTACATTCCAGGGTGGATTCCAGGCTTTCATGGACAAACTCGCTGACGTGGTACGGGTGCAGGGGACGGAGTTCCAACTCAACTCGCCCGTGACCGGCGTTACGCCGCTACCGAACGGCCAATTGCAGGTGGAAACCGCGAGCGGCTTCACGCCCTTTGACGCCGTCATCTCCACCAGTTCGCCCGCGCTCATGGCGCGGATGGTGCCAGCGTTGCCATCTGCATACGCCGATCAGTTGCGGGCGCTCAAATCCCTGGGGGCGGTGGTCCTTGTCCTGGCCCTCGACCGGCCGCTGACGCGGCGCATCTACTGGTACAACCTCCCAAAGGAGGCGGGCTTCCCCTTCCTGGCGCTGGTGGAGCACACCAACTACATGAGTCCGGACCACTACGGTGGCGACCATATCGTCTACTGCGGGGATTACCTCGAGCCAACGCACCGCTACTTTCAGCTATCTCAGGACGAATTGCTCGACGAGTTTTTGCCCTCGCTCACCCGGTTCAATCCGGAATTCGAGCGGAGTTGGGTACGTCAGGCCTGGCTGTGGAAGACGGCATATGCGCAGCCGGTTCCGCCGGTCGACCACTCGCGCAGCATTCCCGCGATCCGCACTCCGGTTAAAGGGTTGTACTTCGCGTCGATGAGCCAGGTCTATCCGTGGGATCGTGGCACTAACTTCGCTGTCGAGATCGGCCGCAAGGCCGCGAAGATAGTGCAGGAGGATTTGGGACGGTAGGGCCTGGGCCCCCGGCACCGTACGGGAACCGGTGCAGAGGGTGTCGCACGGAGGCTGTTCACAAAATGCCGCCGGCTCTTTCCCGGGCAAGCGGTAATCGTTACAGAGAGAGGTATCGTCTTCGCAGATGCGCCTGGCCGTCAAGAGCACCGCAGCCCTCATCGTGTTGTATCTGTTGGTACTCGTCTGCCTGGTCCTCTGGATGGAATACCAACTGCGCTCCACGGCCAACTCGCTGATGGAGGGAACCGCGCGCCTGGTCGGTACCGAGGTGGCGGCTGCCATGTCCGAGTCGGCGCTCGACCAGTTGTTGCAGGGGGATCCGGGGACGCGAGAGCGGCTGACGCAGATCGTCTCCGAACTCACACACCGCTCCCATGTTGTGGCCTCGCTGGCCGTCGTTGACGATAGCGGTCGGGTCGTCGTAAGCGACGAACTGGAAGTAGGGCGCCAGCTGGCCAGCCCAGCCGTGGTGTTTCACGACACGCGCCGGCCGCAGTTCCTCAGCCCGCGTTCGCCGTTCGCGGGCGGCGTGTACCACCTCTTCGTGCCGTTGGTCCGTCAGGACCAGGTGGTTGGTTACCTGCGATTGTCGCTTGGCAGTGAGCACATCGCGTTGTTGTACCGCAATGCCCGGCACCAAATCGCCAGTGCCGCCGCGCTCGGCTTGGCCGCGATCGGCGCTCTCGGGTTGCTGTTACACGTGCAGATCTCCCGACGCAGTGCTGCACTGGCGCGCGCATTGGAGGCGACCGCGCGGGGCGAAATCGTGCCCGCGCCGGAAGGGCGAGACGAGTTCGCGGAGGTGCTCGAAGCGGCCGGCCGACTCGGCCGGGAGTTGAGCGAGACGCGGGAACGCAGCTCGCAAGCGCAACGACGCATCGGCGCCTTGGCCAATTTCTTGGACGTGGGGGTGTTGCTGCTCGGGGCCGGTGGGAGCGTAGACTTCGCGAATGCCACGGCGCGTGACCTCTTGGCCGCGCAAGACATGCCGGGATTAAGCGAGCGCTGGCACCACTTGAAGGACATCCTCGAAACCACGCTCGGTCAGCGCCTGGACGCGGCTGCGGCAGGATCGCGGGTGGATGTCGAGGTACCGCTCGAGACCGGCAGACGCCGGTTGCGCGTGGAACTGCATTGTCCCGGGGACGACGAGCGCGCGGGTCATTTGGTGATGTTGAAAGATCGTGATTTTCTTGAGGCGTTCGAGACCGACCTGCGCCTGGCGACTCAAATGCGAAGCTTGGCCCGCATCTATGGCGCACTGGCGCACGAATTGCGCGCACCGCTCGGCGCGATGGCGATCAATCTCGAACTCTTGCACGAGACGGTGCGTAGTGATGCGGCGCCGGATCTTCGCGACCGGCAGCAGCGCTACACCGCGGTGCTGCGAGAGGAGTTGGCACGACTCAACCGATCCTTACTGGCGGTGCTCAATCAAACGACGTCATTGAACGCAGAGCGCGAGCGCTTTGATCTGGACGAGGTTTTGCAAGACCTCGAGTCCCTACTCGCTGCGCAGGCGAAACAGCAACATGTCAGCCTCGAGGTGCAGCGGCAGGGCCAGCCCGTTTGTATCGTTGGGCACCGCGACCGCCTCAAGCAGGCGTTTCTCAACATTACCACCAATGCGCTGGACGCGATGCCGGACGGGGGTCGCCTGAATCTGGTATTGGCAACCCAGGATCGTCATGCCACGTTGGCGATCCGGGATACCGGGCCGGGCATGTCTGCAGAAGTCGTGCGAAAGATCTACAACATGCACTTCACCACCAAAGCGGGCGGGACGGGCATCGGGCTGTATGTCGCCCGATCGATCATCGAGGCGCATGGCGGCGACATCCAGGTGGACAGCGAGCCAGGTCACGGCACGTGTTTCCAAGTGCAGCTTCCGCTTGAGCTGGCGGAGATGTGAGTGTCATGCCGCACGCGCTGGTCGTCGATGACGACGCGAACTTCTTGCTGCCGCTGGCGGAATTGGTCGAGCGTGAGGGATTCAGCACTAGTGTGGCGAGCTCGTTGCACGATGCCCGCATGTTGATCGGCAGTCGGACGCCGGATCTCATCCTGATCGACTTGTTTCTCCCCGATGGAAAAGGCCTCGATCTCCTCGCCGATCTCGACAGTACCACCACCGAGGTGGTCTTGATCACGGGACACGCGAGCGTGGACACCGCCGTGCAGGCGCTGCGGCAGGGCGTCTCCGATTACTTGACCAAACCCCTCGATATTCAACGACTGAAGACCGTGCTGACGAATGTTTTGCGCGCCCACGCCCTGCGGGAAGAGGTTGATACGCTCCGGGCCGAATTGCGCAGGCTGGGTCGATTCGGGTCCCTGGTTGGCGCCTCTGCCGCGATGCAGAAGGTCTACGATGCTATCGCCCGTGTGGCACCCACCGACGCCACGGTGCTGCTCACGGGAGAAAGCGGTACCGGTAAAGAGTTGGTTGCGGAAACCGTGCATGCACTGAGCCGGCGCCGGCAGGCGCCCTTCCTGCCCCTCAATTGCGGCGCTATCTCACCGTCGCTGATCGAGAGCGAGCTCTTCGGACACGAGCGCGGGAGCTTCACGGGCGCGGACCGGACGCATCGGGGATACTTCGAGCGTGCCGCGGGTGGCACGATCTTCCTCGACGAAATCACCGAGATGCCGTTCGAACTGCAGGTCAAACTGCTGCGGGTACTTGAAACCGCCACGGTCTTGCGCATCGGCGGAGAGCAGACGCTGCCGGTGGATGTTCGGGTCATTGCCGCCAGCAATCGACAGCCGGACGACGCGGTTTCACACGGCAAGTTGCGCGAGGATCTCCTGTACCGTCTAAAGGTGTTCCCGTTACACCTACCGCCGCTGTGTGAGCGGGGTGACGATGTCGAGCTTCTGGCGCAGCATTTTCTCGCGCAGCTCAACAAGGCTGAGGGCACGGCCAAAGTATTGACGCGCGCCGCCCTCCAGCGGATGCGTATGCATCGCTGGCCGGGAAATGTGCGCGAACTCAAAAACCTGGTCCATCACGCCTTCATCCTTGCGGACGAGGAGATCGGCGTCGACTGCCTGCCGGCGGAAATCGGTGGTGCCGAGCCGCCGTCGGGGGCGAGTTTGCATCTCAAGGTCGGTATGTCGCTGGCCGACGCCGACCGGCGCCTGATCCTGGCGACCCTCAGCGAATGTGGGGGAGACAAGCGCAAAGCCGCTGATGTGTTGGGGATCAGTCTCAAGACGCTCTACAACCGGTTGAAGGCGTATCAACTCCCGTAACCCTGCTGCTTC
>JAGDMS010000519.1 GCA_017860575.1 Deltaproteobacteria bacterium
GTTGCCCGAGTCAACGTTGAAGCTTGCGTCGACCCACACCCATGCGGGGTTCCCCGCGGGGTTGCTACCAGTTGGGCCGAAACCGACCTGTGCGCGCAGTCCTGCAGTTGGACCGGGCAAGCTGGTAACTCCGTCGATCCACACCTGGCCGTAGATGTTGTCGGTGCGATTGACCGCACTGATCGTGTGGTTGATGGTCGGCGGCCACTGCAGATTGGCCCAGCCAATTGTCAGGCTGCAGAGATTGGCGACCCCACCGCCGCCACATGTCTCGGGCGCGGTGCACTCCGCATTACTTAAGCAGCAGTCCGGGATCGGCGTGTGATCGACCCTGCTCAGGCAAACGTTGATGTTCTGCACGTCCAGCCGAAAATACACGTTCGACCCATCCGCGATGAGGAACCCCGCCAGCAAGTCCTCGGCCGGGTCGTTCAGGCTGCTATCCCCGGTGGGGTCGGTTGCGACCGGTGCCAGTCCGCCCCAGTCACTCACCTGCCCGTCCATGACGATCGTCAGCGCCCAGGCGGTAGCCGCCATACCTCCCATGGCGAGCGCGGCCAGCAGCGCCGCCCGGTGCGGCCTCACGCCGCGGCAAAGGGCCCACCAACCGATCGCGCCGAGCAGGAGGACGCTGGCGCCCAGACCCCAGGGAGACAGCAGCGGCGCGGCAGGCTGCAGCGGCAAGCGGAACAGAATCGGCGGCCCGGTGAGGTCACCGCGCATGCTCCAGATGACGTCGCTCGCCCCGGTACGCGTCGCCGCAAACGCCACGCGCAACAAGGTCGTATTGCCGAGGGTGGCAATCGGCACAAACCCTTCGATCACGTCGCCGCCGCCGGTCCCATTCCCGATCCCGACCGGCCAGCTGCCGGACGACACGGTGTGCAGTGCCCCGAAGGTGTCACCGCTCAAACAGTCCTGGGAGGTAATGCCGGTAATCGTTGCGTCGGTGAACGTGCGCGACACGGTCACGGTCACCAGCCGCTCCACCCCGGGAAAGGTCGCGTCGATCGTGGCGTCCCGCACCGGCACACCGCAGCCGCTGCCGGGGTCGTTGTCAGTGTCGAACAGCACCTGGTAGGTGTACACGTCAGCATGTGCCGGCCGCGCCGCGCCCACTGCCAGAACCTGTGCCAGCAACATCGCCCATCCGAGTCGACGCTTCATGCTATCCCCTCCCCTGGGCCCAATCCGGAACAAACGGGGGACAGTCCCCATTCCCCCTCGACGGGAAAAGGGGACTGTCCCCCTTTCCCCGCCCACAGTGGACCCAGAACAATCTCCACCCATCGGCAAACCCCAAAATCAAGCGTACGGTATCCGCACTCCGCCGCGCCGTCAAACGAGGTCTTCGCAGCGCGCGGGGCCGTTCGCCCGTTCGGGAGACGAACTCTCGAGAATCTTCCCAGCCCGCACCGTCGACTCCCACCAGTGGGAGCGGTACGGCGACCGGATGCATACCGCTTGACGTTTACCGTCCAACGGTAAATATCCGGGTATGATCAGGAGATCACGGCCTATCATTCAACGAAAGGAGCAACCCTCATGCCCACGAATCGCATGCGTCCGATTCACCCCGGCGAGGTGTTGCGCGAGGAATTTCTTGTTCCGCTCGGCATCAGTCCGCATGCGCTGGCGCTGGCCTTGCGCGTGCCGGCTTCGCGGATCAACGATCTCGTGCTGGAGCGCCGTGCCGTCACCGCCGACACCGCCGCACGCTTGGCCCGCTACTTCGGCACCAGCGCTGAGTTTTGGTTGCACCTGCAGGCGGCCTACGATTTGAAAACGCTGCCCGCCGCACGCGCCATCGCGCGGGAGATCCGGCCGCGCCGCGAGAACACCACCGCCTAGCAACCGCGAGCCAAGTCTCGATTCAACGCCTTGCCCCGCACCCGCGCCGCTTCTCCGCGCGGGAGAGGGTCCAAACGACTGAGGCCCGATAACAGCACTCGGGTATGCATGCCACAAGTCACGAATTGTCGGGCCGCACACCAGTTCCGCTGACCTTGGACTTTGGACATTGGACTTTGGACTGCGGTATTCGGGCTGCCCACGAATGCCGCCCTCGCACGGCACAATCCTGACGCTCTCTGCCGCCTTCGGTGCAAAATATTCCGAACTGAGGACCGCTTTGGCATGGCATGGGCCGTGCTTTTTCCTCAGTCATGTCCACGCGTTCAGAGAAGCGGCAGATGGAATTGGTCGTAAACGAGCCGGCACCACGGGGGAAGGCGAGTCAGTGTGAACGGTGCTTCTACCGCTTCGGTGGCCAAGCGACGTGTGCCGCCTTCCCGAGCGGCATCCCGGACGCAATCATCTCGGGACGTGTGGCCCACAGCGAACCGTACCCCGGCGACGGCGGCATCCGTTTCCTCGCCCGGGAGGAGATTGAGGGCATCCTGGGTGACGCGGGGCGGTAGCGTTAGCGCCTCGGCGAATGAATTCGGGGCCAAAAGAAGCACGAAGTCAGTCTGCGCCGCCTTGGCAAGGGCCTTCGGCAACGACCAGCCTGAGTACACCCCGGCTGACATCCGCCGATGAAGGAGGGTGATGGTGTCCTCATGCCGCTGCCGCAGGGCCGATGGGCAGATCAAGAATCGCCCCGCCATCATGCGCTTGGGCTTCTTGGCCGTTCTCCACGCGACCAGCCTCCTCGGTGCCATCGGATGCGTTCAGCAGGCGCGCCACACCCGCCTGCTTGAGCGGCTCAGCAATCACCTTCGTCCAACCGCGGTGGGTTCGGGGGCGACGCCCGCGCGCAGGTAACGCTGGGCGCAAGCGCGGACCGAAGAACACGAAGGGCCGGGAGCTTTCGCCCCGACCCTTTGTGCGACAGTTCGGTTACAGGTTGTATGTTTCGTCAGC
>JAGDMS010000236.1 GCA_017860575.1 Deltaproteobacteria bacterium
TGTCGCTGCTCAGTGAAAATGTCCGCCCTTAACTGCTCAGTGATTCTGTCCGCCTCTCTGGCTTGTTCTTCTTTGCTTTTCTTCCCGGGTTTTTAAACCCGTCTTTGCCTTTGGCGCGGCGCGTCGCCGCGCCACCTTGGTTGAACCATGACCTTGGCGTGGAGAAGAAGGCTAGACTGCATTGGGTGGCTCGGCCATACGGTCTCTGGGCGGTGGGGTCAAGCGTGCAGCGTAGGGACGTGGTGCGGGTGCGGCGCTGCGGCTGTTCCACGCGGCGCTCGGGGGCCGGCGCCGGCGCTGCTTCACGGTCCGCAACTCAGTGCCGGTGGTCGCCGCTTGCGTGGCGATCACGTCCGCCCCGAGATAGACGCGCCAGCTGCTATCGAGGAATTGATGCAACGCGATCCGGGCGCCGGCGTAACTGCGCTTGCGTGGACCCGGCGGGATATCGATGACCATCCCCGCCAAGCGCACCGTGTTATCCGGGAGCACGGTGGCCGCATAGTGGAAGCTGCAGAGCCGCGCCAGGTCCGTGCCGCGGCGCACCGCCCGCCACGCCGGGGTAGCGTCGGCCGCCCTGATGGCAAAGCGCCGGTTGTGATCTGGACGAAAGGCCTCCAGCACGGCGTTGGCTGCCTCCACGGTACTGGCCCCCGCTAAGCGTAGCTCGGAGACCAACCGATCCTGCAGTGTGCCCCACAGCCGCTCGACACGGCCCTTGGCCTGCGGCGAGAGGGCAAAGATCACCTCGATCTCCAAGGCTTGTAATGCCCGGCCCACCTGGGTGGGATCCTGCACGCCCCGCAGTTCCTCTTCGAGCGTCCAGTGCTCATCGTTACGCTTGAGGCTGCCGTGTCGATCCATGTAGGCGCTCCACGGCAGCCCCTTCTCCTGCGCCATCGCCTTGAGCACTCGCAGATACCCGGCGGCGCACTCCTGGGCGACGAAGTGTGCCCCAGGCAGCAGCTCGCCGGTGGCGTCATCGATGGCCCCGATCAAACACAGCATGGGCCCACGCCCCTCTAGCCAGTCGTGGCGGCTACCGTCCCACAAGATCATCAGCCCCGCCTGTGGCTTACGGTCCCGGCGTCGACGATGCTTGGGGGGCCGGCGTCGCCGGGGCGGGCCAATCCCCGCAGCCCTCAGAAGTCGTTGCACGCTGGCACGCGAGATCCTTAGCTCCTCCACCTCACACAGCTTCTCCGTGAAGTGCTGGTCGCTGAATCCCGCGTACTTCGTGCGCCGCAAATCGATGACCTGCTCGCGCACCGCCTCGCTAATGCGCTGGGCTGGTGCCCGCCCCGTATTGCCATGCATGACCCCTCGGGCCCCACGCTCCTCCACAGCTCGCCGCAATCGCCTCACCTGGCGCTCTGAAAGCCCTAGGACCTCCGCCGCCTCTCGTACCGTCAGTCCCCCTCGCCCGATCCGCTCCACCGCATCCAGCCGCTTCCATTGCCTCTGGCTCATCTTCTCCATCCCTCCTTCTGCCTCGGAGGGGCGGACATTTTCACTGAGCAGTTAAGCGGACAGAATCACTGAGCTTCAACACACACACGTGCCGGAGGACACTGCCCGGGGAGGCAAGTCGTCTCGACGCTTCAGGACTTGTGCCACGCTCTGTGCGACCGGAGACGGCGAACGGTGAACGCTGGCAGCGGGACCGCTTATTGACTCAGTTTTTGTGCCGGAATCCGGATATACGACCGCAGCGTCCGCGTGAAAGGCGAGACATGCAGCCGATTTTTTGGACGGGCGAAGTGTCTATACTGCGGCTCGACCGGCTTGGCGGTCGAAGACGCGTGTTCAACGATCAACGTGCTCCGGATCCGAAGGACTCGGATCTCCAAGGCGAAATGTTGGTCTCGCCTGGAGCAGTGGCGTGCGGCGCGTTCAGAACGCCATTGTCATAAACCGGAACGCCAGCATGAACACCAATGTGCCGATGGCCCCAACGACGAGGAACGCAACCACCGCACGCGAATCCTTGTTGTCCGACATTGCATGCCTCCTTCCTCTGCTGCTTTACCTGTCCGCCACGTGTCGCGGCGCTACTTGCCCGTTTCACACGTGTGGCGCGTGACAGGTCACGCGCCGACCCCACGGTCCTCTCTGTGTCTGCAACCTACAGCTGCTACCCCACTATGACTTGCCACTTCTACGCGAGTCTCTCTGCCGCCACGATCTCACGTGACATAACCGGAGCTGATCTATGTTATTGTTTGACCTGATTCAAGGACATCCGACGCGGCCATGCAACGGGTGCGATCGCATGAGGTGCCGGGAGTGAACCGGACTGCAACCACCGCGCTAGCGGGTTGGGGACGATCCGTGCAGGAAGGGTTGGGGGGCGTGCCGGGGAGAGTCCCGCGCAGGGACTCTCCCCAGACCAGCGGCGATGGCAGTGCTCGAGCGTTGCAGCGGCCGTGTATTAGCTGGCGGTTGCCTGCTCGACCGGGACGGCGGATGGCTTTGCCGGCAGGGCGCGTTCACGCCGAAGCTTGCCCTGTCGGCGTCCGGTGGCGACTGGGCGCGGGGCGGGCTTAGCTGCGGCGATCTCAATAGGCCGATGTTCGAGTTCCACCCCGGCCGCCGCCGCAAGCTCGTTGATTGACGTGGCAAGCATTCTGACAAAGTTGGGCAGGTCCGGCACCATCTCGTAATCCGCGTTGAAGCCCCAGCAAATCTGTCCGGCATAGGTGATAAGGGCTATCCCCAGCCCGGTATTTTCGAGCAGCGGCACCAGTGGGTAGAGTTGGAGCAACCTGGCGCCAAGGAGATACAGGGGCTTTCGGGGTCCGGGCACGTTGGTCACGATCATGTTAATGGGCCCGTTAATGACCCGTGCGCCCACCGCCATCCAACTCGCGGGTGCCCACTCCGCAATAGCCATCATGGTTTCCACGCCAAGCGCCTGTTTGGAGGCCTTGAGTTCACTGGTAAACTTGTGCAGCGCCTCCAGGCGCTTGCGGGCGTTCGCCTCGGCGATGGGGAGCGGGATAATCCAGGAGGACACCCGGTTGCCCAGCTTGCCGCGGTCTTCCTTGCCGCGCACGTTGACCGGCGCAGAGACGCGGAAATCGATCTCGCCCGGGTGAACCCGGCGGGAGATCAGGTATTCACGCACAGCGCCGGCCACGCTGGCCAGCACGACGTCATTCACGGTGCAGTCCATCGCGTGGCCGATCGCTTCGAGATGGGCCAGCGGCGTAGTCATCCAATCGACCCGGCGATGCATACCGATTGCACCGTTGATGGGAGTCTGCGACCCCGGTTCGATGACGTATCCGAGCAGTTCTCGTATTGCTTGCGCACGGATGCGCAGGTCGTGCATCTGGTCGGCGGCGTGGCGGCGGAAGTGTGTCACGCCGCGTGCCAACTGGAATGGAAGGCTCAGCCGGTGCATCACCGCGTCGCTGAGGAGTTCGAGTTGGGAGGGTGCTTGATGGGGAACGTAGCGGGGGGCCTCCTGGATTTCGTAGTCCGGCTTCGGCGAGAACAGGACGTGCGCCAGATCGACGCCCGAGATGCCGTCCAGCATACAGTGATGCACCTTGCTGACGGTTGCGAAGCGGTCCCCCTGCAACCCCTCGACGACCCACATCTCCCATAGCGGCCGGGCTCGGTCCAGTTGCTGCTCCTTCACCCGGGCGACGAGTTGTTTCAACTCCGTGTCGCCCCCGGGGCGCGGCAGCGCCGTATGGCGGATGTGGTAGTTGAGGTGGAAGTGGCTGTCATCCACCCAGACGGGGCGGTTCTCGATCGGCGTCCACATCAGCCGTTGCCGGTAGCGGGGAATCAGGTGCAAGACCCCATCGATTGCGCGTCTGAACATCTCGATGTTGATGCCGCCGTCGGGTTTCCGCAGTGGGCCGGCCTCGAAGATCTGCGTCGAGGTCACGTGCATGTGAACGTTCGGCTTCTCGAACACCAGTAACGAGAAGTCCTGAGCCGATAACCGCTCGTAATCGTGCTTGGCCATGGGATCCCTCTACCTTTCCGATGATCGCAGCCGCTCCCACAACCTCCCCGCCACGTTCCCGAGTTGATGAGGAGCAAATTAGGTGCCTCGTGGTTGCTGCGCTTGGCAGACTCATTGTCGAGCGGCGATGCCCGCACTCTTATCAAACTGTGGACTGCGGCATTCCGAAGATTGCAAAGACGCACAGCAAAGGGTGCCGCGAGCACCCTTCGGTCGGGCTACTGGGTAGGCTGATCGCTGCTCACCGCGCCGCCCGTGCTCGGACCCATTCCAGGAACCACGCCACCGCGTTGATCACGTACTCGGTGCGCAGGGAATGGAAGACCTCGAAGGCATGCTGCGCCCCCGGCAGCTCCGCATAGACCACCGGGTTACGGGAGACGGCGCGCAAGGCACGGACGAAGTGTTGCGCATCCTCCACGAAGGCGAGCGAATCGTGCGTGCCGTGAATGACGAAGAACGGTGGCGCATCGGCGTGCACGCGGGAGTATGGGGAGGCCTTCTCCCAGTCCTCACGCCCGCTCTCGGGGGACGATTTCATGACGTATTTCTCCAAGACCGGTGCCATGGACTGCTTGCCGCGCAGGTTATACCGGTCGAGGAAGTCGTACACGCCGTAGAACGGGACGCAGGCTGAAACGGACGTATCCGCGTCCTCGAATCCCGGCTGTAAAGCCCGGTCGTTCGCGGTAAGGGCGGTGAGGGCGGACAGGTGGCCACCGGCGGAACCGCCGGTCACGGCGATAAAGCTGGGGTCGGCGCCGTACTCCGCGCCGTGCTGCCGGATCCAGGCGAGCGCCCGCTTGACGTCGATCAGGTGATCGGGGAAGGTCGCTTTCGGGCTCAAGCGGTAGTTACAGGCGACACAGACCCATCCGCGGGCGGCCAGGAAATTCATCAGCGGCAGGCCCTGTTGCTCCTTGTTGCCAATCATCCAACCGCCACCGTGGATCTGGAGCAATGTCGGGCACCCTTGCGGATGCGATGTGGGCCGGTAGACGTCGAGCAGGTTGCGGTCGCCGGCCTCACCGTAGGCGATGTCCCCGATGCGCTCGACCGCGGGATGCCGCATCTTGAACGGCCGGACGATGCGGTTGTACGAGACGTCCGTTGGCAGCTGTGTGGCGATCGGTGCCGGGACCAACGAAGTGAAGCCTGGCGCGAGGCCTTCCTCCAGGGCTGCCCGACAGGCGTTGCCGGTGTCCGCGGCGATTTGCTGCAGCTTGATCAAGCCGGCCCATGAGCCAAACGTCACCAACAGGCCCACCACGCCCGGCCAGGCGTGTAGTGCGCCGCAACTCACGAACACCAGCGTTGCCACCGCTTGCCAGGCGAGGTGATGCAGTGCCAACTCGCCCGTGAGCCACGAGGCAAAGAAATAGGGAACCACGAGATAGCTAAGCTGCCGCCCGCGTGCGAGCGCGCTCAGGGTGAAACCAGCACCAATCACACTCACCGCGAAGAACACCCAGGAGACCATAGCGGACTGCTTAAAGCATAGTCTTATCCAGTCAAGCAACGGCACTTATTCGTGTGTGCCGTTCTCTGCGCACGGCTGCCGCGTGACGGCACGTTCGACGACCGGGGTTACGCCGTGCGCCGGTGGGTGCGTTTGCTCCGCCGCCGTTTGGCCGCCTTCAGCCTGGCCGTGCTCCGGCTTGCCGCCTGATGGAGCTCGGTAAAGCTCAGGTTCACGGCTTCCACGAGTTCATGTAGCTCCGGCAGCAGCTCCCAATCCCCATTGAACCCGAGATACAGCTTCCCCGCGTTGCTGAACGAGCCGATCGCCGCGCCCTGATTCTCGAACAGCGGTACCATCGGATAGCCTTCGAGGCATCGCGCGCCGGCGAAGTACATCGGGTCGGGTAGTCCCATGATATTGGACACGATGAGGTTGTAGGGGTGAAACCGCCCGGCCATCCACACGCTGAGTTTGAAAAGCGGATCGGCAGCCGCAGCGATTTCCGACAGGAACTCGATGCCGAGCGCCTCGTGGGCCGCCTTGGATTGTGCCGTTGCCCGGCTGACCGCTTGGAGCCGCTCCACCGGATCATGCGTCTGAACGGGGAGTGCCAACAGCCAGCCTGAGGAACGATTACCCATCATCTGGTGCTCTGCCGGGGTGCGTGTGTTTACGGGGACGATTGCGTGGAATTTCATCTCGCGTACATCGACGCCCTGTCCTTCGAAGAAGCGGCGGACACCGCCCGTGATGGCAGCGAGGATCACATCGTTGACGGTTCCTCCCAGCCGGTTTTTCACGGCCTTGACGTGATCCAGGTCGAAACTGAACCAATCGCAGCGGCGGGAGGGTCCAGTTGGACCATTGAGTGGTGTCTCGCTGGGGTACTCGAGTGACGTCCGCAACGCGTGCCACGCGCCTTGCAACGCGCCGCCCAGATACGCGATTCGTTCTTGGGGGTTACGCACGACGCCGAGTAGGCCGCGCCCGATGCGCAGCGGTAACGCCGCCCGGCGGATGAACTCGTCCCGCCTCAGCTCGGCTCCCGCGGGAATCGGCCGCGGTCTCCACAGCGGCGGTTCCGTGACCGTCGCGTCGCGCGTCGGTCGCATGAGCACCGACAACAGGTTCAAGCCGGATACGCCGTCGACCATACAGTGGTGGTTCTTCAGGACGAGCCCCCAGCGGCCTCCTTCAAGCCCCTCGACGAACCACAGTTCCCACAACGGCCGCCCGCGGTAGAGTTGCTGCGAGTTGATCTGTCCGGCAAGGCGCTTGAATTGGCGGTCATCCCCGGGTTGCGGAAGACTGATGTGGCGGACGTGATAGGCCAGGTTGAAATGCTCATCGTCGACCCACACGGGCTGGTCGGTGCCGGGCACGTACGCGACGCGCTGGCGGTACCGGGGTATGAGATGAAGGTTTGCCGCGATGTAGCGGCGCGCCAGGTCCATGTCCAAGCCGCCTTGCGGCGTGGCGAGTGGCCCTGGTTCGAAGATGGACACGCCACCGACGTGCATATGGGTGTTGGGGGTTTCAAAGAGGAGATAGCTTCGGTCCTGTGCACTGAGACATTCGTACCAGGTCATGGCTGTAACGCTCCTTCGTCTAGGTGACTGCGCCCACCTGGGCGAACCGGCTCGGGCAAACCCTTGCGCCCAGGATCCCGCGTTCGGTCAGCGGCGCAGCATTGGATCCAGCAGTTGGGCAGCCGTTCAACGCGTTGGAAACCGCGGTGAGCAGCTCATCGATCGTAATCTGTCCGTCGTGGTTCCCGTCAGCGCTGGGACACTGATTCAGTGAATCATCGCCGATTGCGATCTTCACCAGGGTGAGCAGCTCCACCACGGTGACGTGCCCGCGCCCGCCGCAATCACCCACGCACATGACGGGTAGCGGGGTGGGCGTCATGGTCGCGCTGGGGGTCGTCGTCGGAACGGACGTGGCCGTCAGTGTGCGGGTCGCACTGCTGGTTGCTGTCGGAGTCGACGTTGCGGTTGCGGTTGGTGACGGGGTGGCGGTCTTGGTTGACGTCGCCGTGCCGGTCGCAGTCGGTGTTCGGGTTGCGGTGGCGGTCGGCGTGGGTGTGGGAGTTGCAGTTGGCGTTGGAGTCGCGGTGGCAGTGCGGGTCGCTGTACGAGTCGGGGTAGCCGTCGGTGTAGAGGTTGCTGTGCGGGTCGGGGTGGGGGTTGCCGTCTTCGTCGACGTCGCAGTCGCGGTATTGGTGGGCGTGGCGGTCGGTGTGCTGGTGGCGGTGGCCGTCGGCGTGGGCGTGGCCGTCGGCGTGGGTGTGGCCAGCGCCACCAGTGTGACGCCGGACGCCGTGTACTCAACGGAGTAGTTACCGCTCGGG
>JAGDMS010000520.1 GCA_017860575.1 Deltaproteobacteria bacterium
CAGCAGGCAGCCCCACACGAAGCGTCCGATGGCCGGGAGACGCGGAGGGGGACCGCCTTCCCAGCCATCGGACCCGACTGCCCAACCACCCGCGGGTCAGCCGAACTGCCCTCACACCATTCTTACTTTTCGCGTCGTCTCCACCCGGGCCGCGCCCGCCCCACCACCGCTGGACCGCGTCGCTCCCAACGCCTTGGCCACCATGCTCCCAGGATGCAGGACGGATACCACATATCAGATGCTACTATCAAGTGATATTGGCGTGAAAGTTATTTTGCGGCACGCCCCAGACCAATCAGTCGGCCTCATGCTGCGGCGCCCCGCCGAGCCGGCGAATCCCGAGAGGCGGTCGATGCCCTCGCTTCCGGCCGGCCACCTCGACTCCGCCACAATCTCGAAGCCGCGCAGGTCATGGTAGCAGTGCCGCATCCGGTCGAGATCGGGCGTGGACAGTGCCACGTGATGTATGCCACGAATCATCGCGCATCCTCCTGTATGTGAAGCCGGCGACGGCCGACAGCTGGCTGGACATTGATTAGGACAATGCCTTCGCCAGGGGTGTCGAGATGCAGGACCAACCGCGCCGATCCTACTGGCCCGTACTGTACACTTCGATACGCACCCCGTCGGGATCGTTGCAATAGACTACGTCCGTACCGCTGGCCAACTTCGTCCGGGTGTGGTCATGCACCTCACCACCGAACGCACGGATCTTGGCGGCGACCGCGTCGACGTCGTCCACGCGGAAATTGATGTGTGTCATGCCATATTGGTTCATCCGCCGCCGCGTGCGGGGACCATCGGCGGGAGGCGCCTCAAAGTACAGCAGCTCGATCCGGGTAGGCCCGTCACCCAACTGCAGAAAGCGCGACAGCAGGCGGACGTCCACGGCCGACGCCATCTCCATCAGACCCCGGTATTCGTTCCCGACGTCGTACGACTCGGTCGCAACAAACCCGAACACCTCGCAATAGAATCGTATCGAGCGGTCAAGATCCGAGACACAAATGCCAATGTGGGACCACACAGGTTTCATACATCCTCCCTCTCACAATGAGACCAGTGCCACAGCGTGCGGTGCGGCGCAGCTCTGCGGGTACGATCCACCGTAGCCAGGAAAACCGACTCCACACGGGCGTCTTCTTGCACACATGGGCGGTCTTAGGCGGGTTGGATCAAGACCTTGATCGAACCGGAGCGCTTGTTGATGGCGGTCTCGAAGCCACGGGCGATTTCGCTGAGCGGAACGCGATGCGTGAGGAGCGGACGGAACCGCTCCGGCTGCTCACCCAACAGTCGCACCGCCAGCTCGAAGTCGGTGCGCGCGCCCACACGGCCGTAGGTCGCGGAGCCGAACATCCGCACTTCTTTTGCGATCAGGGCAAGAGCGTTGAAGGCGGGCATGACGGTAAAGACCCCCAACACGGCGATCGCGCCCTGCGGCCGCACGACCTCGACCGCTTCCGCAATGGTGTCGGCGGCCCCGCCCACCGTCTCGATCACTGCGTCGACCACCTGCTGGCGCGCCGCCGCCTGCAGCTGGCGACGCGCCTCCGGCCCCAGGAACACCTTCGAGGCGCCCAAGGATTCGGCGGCGGCGCGTTGATGCGGATGCCGAGCGGTGCACCACACCTCCCCGGCCCCCGCAGTCTTGGCGGCGACCACGGCGAGCAGCCCGATGGTGCCGGCGCCGAGCACCACCACCCGATCCCCCAATGCCACCTGGGCCACGCGTGCCGCGTGAACGGCGACCGCCATCGGTTCGGCAAGGGCGGCGACCTCGAAGTCCACGGCGGGCGGCACGGGGACCAGCGCGTACTCGGGTATGCGGACGTATTCCGCAAAGCCGCCATGGTCCGCGTCTCCGAGGAAGCGCGCTGCCGCACAGACCTGAAGATTGCCGGTTCGGCAGCACCAACACTCGCGACAGACGCTGCGGGGTTCCAGCGCAACACGGTCACCGACCCGTGCCGCCACGTTCGGACCGACCGCCGCCACCTCGCCGCTGATCTCGTGCCCCGGGCACACCGATGGCAGCCGAAACGCGCCGTTGAAATAGTGCAGGTCGCTGCCGCAGATGCCACAGCTGCGCACGCGCACGACGACGTCGCCGGGAGCGGGCGACGGAGTTTCGATCTCGCGCAGCTCGAAGGTGCCGGGCCGTGTGCACAACGCGCCTTTCATCCGCGAGCCTCCGTTCGCCAGCACGCCGTGCCCACGCGTTACAGCCCCTCAAGATTGGGGAGTTGGAACTGCTCCAGCTCGCCCCGGTGAGAGAAGGTCAGTTTGTCCATCAGCCGCGCAATCCGCCAGCCCTCGTTGGTGCGCCGAACCGTGGCGGTGTAGGAGCCGCCGTTGAGCAGCAGCGACTCCTTGCCTGTCGCGTCGCGGTGGACGTTCGGATTGATGAAATACGCGTGCGCCGTGGCGTGGTCGTGCCCCTCCCAGGCAATCTCCAGATTGGTCACGAGGTGCTGCGTCCTCGGCACCGAAGACGGACTAACCACCCGTGCGATCCAGTCGCTGACTTCGGCGAGCGACCCCCGGATGCCATACGCCGCCGTATAGTCGATCAGGGCATCAGGCGTGAACAACGACCGATACACGGACCACTCCTTGGTGTCGCAGGCGCGTGCGTACCGACTCAGCAGATCGTGGATGGCCGCCCGGTCCACAAGGCGCTGCACACTGTCAGGGTCGGGGGTCGCGATCAGTCGGCGAGTCATCCACGGGCTCCCTGCCCCCGCCATGGTCCGGTTGCGTGCGCCTGCACCGCTCGCCGATCCCCGTCACCCATTTCTTCCGGGTGACGAAATTTTCCGTCAGCCGCAAACTGGGGCTGTCGGCCCGGTTCTC
>JAGDMS010000063.1 GCA_017860575.1 Deltaproteobacteria bacterium
GTGTGGAGGAACGCGCCGGCTATGACAAGGCGGAGTGCGATAATGGGTTGAGCGTGGCGCAGGTGGTACCGGCGGCTCTGTTCATCGCGACTGCGAGCCCAACGCCCACGCCTACACCCAGCCCAACCCCGACCTTCACCGCGACCCCTACACCAACCTCTTGCGGGGTTGAGGTACCGCAGCTTGATCCCGTGACTTCGCCCACCAATCTCCTTCAGCAGACGATCACGGGGTATGCGCGGCTGACGGGCGCGCGCTGGCTGAGCGTCTGCGGCGAAGCCGGGTGTGTCAATTGCAGCATCGGGTCGCCCAACTGTACGGCCAACGGCACCTCATTTCAGATCGCGGTCCCGCTTGTGCCGTTGCAGGTGAACCACGTGCGGGTGTGTGACGAGAACGACAATTCCTGTGGCGGTCCGACGGAGGCGTGTACGAGCGTAGAGATCATCCAAACATGTACGGGCGATTGCGGGGGCACGTTTAGCGTCACCGTCGACGAGATCCTTACGGTGGCGAACATCGCGCTTGGCAACGCCGGCGTTGGCACGTGCGTCACCGGCGACGACAACGATGACGGCCAGATCACCGTGGATGAGATCCTCGTGACAGTGAACAACGCCCTGAGCGGCTGTCCCAAGTAAGTTGGTCCTCCATGCAGAACGCTAGCACGGCTTGCGTGCGGCAGGTCCCGCCGTGCGGCGGTTCCCCGGTCATGCCCTATGGCCCGGGCACTACAGCCCGACTTGCTTGGTTGAGGTGCGTACGTGAGACGAGCAACGGCACTGACCAGCTAAGTCGGTGGGCAGGTCGATGAGCAGCATGCTGCGCCGCGTTCCAGTTTGCCTGCTGCTGGTGATGCTCGGCGTCTCAACCGGGCTGGCCTCAGCTCCGGCGAACCTCGATCTGGTGGGCTATGTACCTGATGTTGGCCAGGCGAAGGATGTGGCAATCGACCCCCAGGCGAGGGTGGCGTACGTCGCATCCCTGCAGTTCGGATTGGCGGCGGTCGATATAGCGAACCCGGCGCATCCTGTGATCCTGTCGACTGCCAATCCCGCCTTTTACGCTGAGCACACGGCGGTTGACGGTCCCTTGGCGGTGGCAGTTTCAGGCAACTCGGGGCTAACCGTCGTGAATGTGAGCAACCCCAGAGTGCCACCACTCCAGCCGGTCGGGTCTCTGCTCGGCGTCTTTCGTGGAGTTGCCCTCGTGGGACGGACCGCTTACGCCCTACAGGTGGTGCCTGGCAATCCCGCTCACACCGACCTAGTCATCGTTGATCTCGGGAACCCGTCGGCCCCCCACATCATTGGCCGCGTAACCGTTGGCGACAGTGACTTCGTCGGTGTTCGGGTGGTGGGGTCCGTCGCGTACGTGGTTGCGGGAAGCAGCGGGCTCAGAATCATCGATGTCAGCAGTCCGACGGCGCCGAAGATCATCGCCACCGTGGATATGCCGGGCGCGGCGCAATCGGTCGATGTCGCCAATGGCTTCGCGTATGTCGCCGCATCTACCGCCATGGTCGTGGTTGATGTGCGCACACCGAGCCGGCCTGTCGTTGCGGGTTCAATTGCCGCGACCGTTACAAACATTGCAGCGGACACCAACACTGTCTACGCCCTGGGAGGCTATCAACTCCAGATCTTCGATGTCCGTGTGCCCGCATCGCCTCGATTGTTGAGCGCGACAGGCAGCTACGGCGCCCAAGGCCTGGAGGTGCTGGGAAGTCAGCTGTACCTTGCCAGCCCCGAGGTCAACACGTACCCGAACCCCGTTAGCAAGGGAGGCCTGTACGTCGTCGATGTAACCAGTCCGCTAAATCCCTTGGTGCTCACCAACGTCTACAACGGGTTCGCCAACACCGGGGTTGCGGTCGACGGACAATTGGCCGTGGCGACTGGGGGGGCTTGGGGACTACGGGTGCTCAATGTCAACAGCCCCACCGTGCCAGTGATCGTTGGCCAACTGGCCGGGACGTTCGGCGCGGTCGCCAGAACAGGCTCGCGTGCCTATGTGCTGCAAACCATTTCCGGCAACCCACCGCATGTTGACCTGGCGGTGGTAGACCTCGGCGTGCCGAGCCAGCCGAACATCATTGGGCGAGTGACCCTGAACGGCGGCAATGCGCTCGAGGTCAAGGTCGTGGGCACATTGGCGTATGTGGCGGCGAGTACCGGCGGACTGCAGATCGTCGACATCAGCACCCCGAGCAGCTTGAAAATCATTGGCGCAGTCACAACCCCTTACGCCGCTGTCACGGTAGATGTCGGGACGGCAGGGTACGCGTTCGTGGGGACGTCCGGTGGCATCTATGTCGTCGATGTGCGCTCGCCTACCAGCCCGGTGATTGCCGGCTCCATCGGGGTGTCGGCGACGGTGTTGGTGACGGCGAAGCAGCTGATCTATGCGCTCGATGGCCTGCGATTGAAAGTCATCGATGTCACGATGCCCAGCGCTCCGATCCAAATCGCGACCTTGACTGGGGTCACGGCACAGGACCTCACGGTGACCGGGAGTTGGCTCGTTCTGGCCACGCCGGCGTTGTGGCACACCGATACCAGCGGGGGCGTGTACCTGGTTGATGTGTCCGATCCGACCCAACCGAACATCATCGACCAGGCGATCGTGCCGGGCACAACGCGCTCGGTGACGGCTGTCAACAACACCATTTACGCCGGCGACAGTGCCAGCACCCTCGACATTCTGCTGATCACCCCGACCGGCCCGGTGGCCACCCCCACGCCGACGCGGACCAGGACCCCAACCGCGACCGCAACACCGACGGCAACGGCCGCGCCGTTTGGGATTGCCGGCCTGATACACTACTTCAGCAGCCCGTCGCTTGGGGTGAACGGGGCCACGGTGCAATTGCGCTATGCGATCGACGGCGGAGGACCGATCGCAGGGGTGTACGAGACCGGTTTGACCGGCCAGTTTGCGTTCCCCGGCATTGGCGCAAACAACTGGCAAGTACAGCCCTTGAAGACCGGTGCGACCAACAATCCGGTCGATGTCAACGATGCGGTCGCGGTGCTCGAGGCGTCGGTGAATCTGCGGACCCTGGGTCCCCAGCAACAGGTTGCCTGTGACGTGTCGGGCAACGGCGGGATCGACGTGGATGACGCGGTGCGGATTCTGGAGTACGTCGTCGGGTTGATTCCGCAGTTCCCGGTTGCTCAGAAGTGTAATTCGGAGTGGGCTTTTATACCGGAGGCCGCTGTCGTGCCCAATCAGCAGATTACCTATCCGCAGATCGCTACGACGTCCTGTCAGCCCAGCGGCACCATTACGTACCGCCCGCTGGTAGGCCAGGCCAACAACCAGAACTTCTCCGGGGTACTATTTGGTGATTGCCTCGGACGCTGGCAGCCCGGTGCCGGCGCCGCCGCTGCGATGCGCGCTGCAACGCGCGGGTCCGCTGGGCTCCGCGTCGGACAGTACCCGCGGCGAGTCGGCCGCCGATTGCTCGTCCCGCTGACGATTGCAGACGGCATCCGCGGCTTCTCGGCGCAACTGCGCTACGATGCCGTGCAACTGACCGCCATTGCGGTGCGGCCGGTCGGCAAGGACGGCGGCGCACTGGTGCAGACGAACCTGCACGTGCCGGGGGTGGTGCGTGTCGCCGTGGCGAGCGTGCGACCGCTGCCGCGCGGTCGAGTGCTCATGGTTGAATTCGCGGTCAAGGGCAGCCACGCGGGGAGCACGAGCGTCCGCATCCAGAGCGCGACTGTCACCCGCTAGCCCGCATTTCGCAACAGGCGTGATGAGCGCCACGCCGAACGTTGCGGCGCTGGTGGTGGCCACGACCGGGCGTGCCCGGCGGGGATGCATAGTGGTCTCTTGCGGTGGGTTCGATTTCAGCGAGGCCCTTGGTCCCGCGCGCCTGCTTGGTCAACCGGCGGGGGGGTAAAGCTGCCGTAGCGGAGCGCGAGCGTCGGCAGTACGAGCAGGTTCAGTGCGGTGGAGGTGACTAAACCACCGAGAATCACAATAGCCATCGGGCCTTCGATTTCCTTGCCCGCCTCTTTGCTCCCCAGCGCAATGGGCAAGAGGCCGAGCGCTACGACGAGCGCGGTCATGAGAATGGGCACCAGTCGCTCTGTGGCTCCGCGAATGGCGGACTCAAGCCCCCACGCCAGTCCTTCATCCGCCACGAGTCCCTCGTAATGCGAGATCATCAAGATCGAGTTGCGCGCGCTGATGCCGAACAGCGAGACGAAGCCCACCAGGGAGCCCACCGACAGCGATCCGCCGCTCAGAAGCGCGGCCAGCACCCCACCGGCGAGAGCAAAGGGAACGTTGACCAGTACCAGCAACATGTTCCGAGTGCTCCGGAACACCATCGAAAGCAAGAGAACGATGACCACCGCCGCCACCGCCGAGTGAAAGACGATCTCCCGTCGCGCCGCGGACTGCGCTTCCGCGGCCCCGGCGTAGGCAATGGACACACCGGGCGGGATCGGCACGGTGTCTTTGATCTTGCGTTTCAGGTGGGCGAGAACGGATGCGAGATCGCGGCCCTCGACATTGCAGGTGACCTGCTGGCGGCGCAGCGTGTCTTCGTGGATGACCACGTAACGCCCCGTCGAGAGCCGTACGTCGGCAAGCTCACGCAACGGCATCGCCGGCCCGGACGTGCCCCGAATGAGCAGGTTGCCCATCGCCTCCGGTTCTCTGCGGTCGGCCGGACTGAGAATCACGGCCACGGCGAAGACGCGATTGTTGTCGTATATCTGCGCCACCTCGGTCCCCTGATAGGCGGTCTCGATGGCGTCCAGGATCTCAACGGGTTCGAATCCAAATTGCTTGAGCCGCTCCTTACGCAGCGTCACGGCCACCTCTGGCGAATCTGTTTGCGATTGCATGAGCACATCGGTGGCTCCGGCGATCGTTGCGAGTACCTGGTGAACCGCTTCGGCGGTCTGATCGACTGCCGTGAAGTTGTCGCCGAACACGTTAACCACGACCTCGCCGCGCCCGCCCGAAAGCACCTCTTCGATGCGCTCCTCCAAAAAGGGAGTGATCGCGAAACTGATACCGGGGGTTGCTTCCAGGATCGCGCGGATCTCAGCGCGTGTTCGCTCCTCCGCTTCCCCCGTCATGGGCTGGAGTTCGACGTGAAACTCGCTGAACTCCGGTCCATTCGTGTCCTCCCCCTGTTCCGCGCGGCCGACCTCCTGGGACACGGAGCGAATATGGGGGTTCTGGATCAGCTGGCTGCTGATCGTTGCACCGATCCGCAGCGCAGCGCCGATCGACGTGCCGGGGGCCATCACCATCCGCACGATGTAGTGACCTTCCTTGAACTCGGGCAGAAACTCCCCGCCGAAAAACGGTACTGTCGCCGCGGCGGCCAGGCAAATGGCAAGCGTCAGGTTGATGATCATACGCGGGTGCCGTGCGACAATCTCCAGGACACGTCGGTGCAGTCGCTTCAGAGAGCCGATGTACGCAGGTTCGGTTGCGCGGGCGTGAACCAGCAGCAGGGAGCAGAGGGCCGGTGTGAGCGTGACCGCAACCGCGAGCGAGGCTAGCGTCGCCAGCATGAACGCCACGGCCAACGGCGAAAAGAGGCGCCCGTTGACGCCGGACATCATCAACACCGGCCAGAACACGGCGGCGACGATGAACGTCGCGTAGACGATCGGGCTGCGCACCTCAAGCGCCGCCTCCACGATGACGCGCAGGACCGACCTCGGCTGCGATCGGGTGCGGTTTTCGCGCAGCCGGCGCCAGATGTTCTCCAGGTCGATGATGGCGTCGTCGACGACCACGCCGATGGAAATCGCAAAGCCGCCGAGGGTGATGGTGTTCAACGATGCACCGAACCACTGGAGTACGATAAGCGCCGCGAGCAGCGACAACGGAATGGTCAAAAAGGCAATGAACGCGCTGCGCAGGTCGGCGAGAAAGAGGAACAGCACGGCGACCACCATCGCCCCGCCGATCAGCAGAGAGATTGTGATGTTGTGAATCGACGTCTCGATAAAGTTTGCTGGGCGGAACAACGCGGGATAAACGGTTACGTTCTCCCCGGCAAACGTCGAATGGAGGGCCTCGATGGCGGCCTCCACACGCCTCGTGACCTCGACGGTATTGGTGCCGAACTGGCTGTGCACCGCCATCACAACACCCCGTTTGCCCATCACCAGGGCATCCCCGATCTTCGGCTCCGGGCCGTCGACGACGTCGGCCACATCTGCCAATCGGACGCTGAACCCGTCGCGGTGCGCCAGCATCACCTCGCCCAAATCGTCGGGTGTGAGCGACTGGCCGTCGCTGCGGATGAGGATGCGCTGATTCTCGGTTTCGATGACGCCGCCGGCGCGTACGCCCGTGGCCTTGCGCGCCCCGGCCAACACATCATCGATAGACACACCATAGGCCATGAGCCGGTCGACTCTGAGCTGGATCTGCAGTTGGCGGACGTCGCCACCGAATACCTCGACACGCGCCACGCCCGGCACCCCCAGCACACGGGGCCGGACGGCCCAGTCCGCCAGCGTCCGCAGCTGCATCGACGTCAGGGCATCGGACGTCAGGCCCAACACCAACGTGAGACTGGTGGAAGCGGTCAGCGGTCCCATGCGCGGCACCTTCACGCCGCTTGGCAGGTCAGGAGCGATGGCGGCAAGCCGTTCGCCCGTCAGCTGCCGGACGCGGTAAATGTCTGCCCGGTCTGCGAAAACGAGGGTGACGACCGAGAGGCCCTGGATGGATTGCGAATAGATCTTCTCCAGTTCGGGGGTCCCGTTGAGCGCGTATTCGACCGGTCGCGTGACCAGCGTTTCGACCGCTTCCACCGAAAGTCCGGGCGCTTCGGTTTGGACGACAATGCGTGGAGGAGCGAATTCCGGGAACACGTCCAGTTTGGCGTGCCAGGCGGCGTAGATGCCGTACGCGGCAACGATACAGCTCACCGCAATCACGACGCCGCGAAAGCGCAGCGAAAATTCGACGATCTTCCTCAGCATGCCAGCCGTTCGACGTTGATCACACGGGCTGGAGCCCTCAGTCCCCCAGCTGCAGTTGGGACTTCAACTCATCTGAGAGAAGCACCTGGGCGCCGCTGACGAGGATCCGATCGCCTGCGTTCAGACCCTCCCTGACCAGCCAGCCACTGTTTGCCGGCACCGCAAGTTCGACCGGCCTCCGCTGGAATGCATGCGGAGCCACTTCGACATACACCCACGTTCGTTCCTGGTGCCGCAGGACTGCGGAGCGCGGGACGATGAGGCCGGGCACCGGCGCATCGCGCAGCGCCAAATCGCCCGTGACCGCTGCCCCGGGAGCGAGGCGGAGGGAGTTTTTCATCAGAAACAGAAACCCCTGCCCTTGTGTCTGGGGGGCGGTGCTCGGGGCGCGGCTCAGAAACTGCGCCGGTGCCGTCTCTCCGCGCAGAGACTTCAGCTGTGCGCTGGCCGGCTCGCTGGGAAGCGCTGCGCCGGCCGGCAAGTCAATCCGCACCAGCACGTCCTCCAGCGTCGACAATCTGCGGACGAGATCGGGGAGATCGTTCCGCTCAGCTATCGCTCTGCCCCACGACAGGGCGATGCGCGCACGGGCGGATTCAACCAGCAATCGATCCCGCTCTGCTGCCGCCCGTGCCGCCTCGAGAGTACGCGCAGAGGCGTTGTCGCGTGACGCCAGCATCTTCACGCGCTGATATTCGCTGCTTGATGCGTCGGCGGCGGCCCGGGCGGCCGCGAACTCCGTGCACAACGCAGCAAGCGGGGCGGCATCGAGAACGTTCCCGTAGCCGTTGACTTCCGGCTGAAGCACCGTGGAGGCAAGCGATGCAACCTGTAGATGCAGGCGCTGTTCAGCCGCAGGATCCAGTCGCACCACGGTTGCGCCTGGTGGTGCCTGTGTCGGCTCCGCAGCCCGTTGCGATTGGGCAGCGTCGTCTTTGCCAGCGTCGGTTCCCCTACACCCTATCAGCGATGACAACATCACCACGAGGAGCGCCGCCAGAGGCACGCGAACAAGCCAAGTGCCGATGTGGCCACTGCGTTGGTTGGCTGCGCGCGGTCGTGCCAGCCCGTCGGAGAAACCGAATCTCATGGCTCAGGCCACCGTGCCGGCCGATGCTCATCTGTTTGGGATGTTGTGCGCGCCAGTTGTTCGAAATCCCAGGGCTGTTGGACGGCGTCCACGAGTGCGCCGACGGCTTGCTGCAACCGCGTCTCACTGATTACGAGGACGACCTGACTTCCCCCTAGGTCGAGCTGAGCGTTCAACAACTCCAACCGGTCCACCGCGCCCGCCTGGTATTGGTCGTGGACGCTGCGAAAGTGCTGCTGCTGCACGGCAACGACTTCCCGCGCTTGGGCCACAATGTCCGCCGCGGTGCTGTACAGGGCCACCGCCCGATCCACCTCGGCGATGACGGCGGCCTGCAGCGCTTCAAAGTGTGCCGCCGCCAGCGCGCGCCGCGCGTCGGCCTCGGCAATCGGCCCTTGGTTGCGGTTGAAAATCGGCAGTTCGACGCTCACGCCGATCGTCCATTTGTTCTCGCCATCGTCCAACTGGTAGCCAGGGCTGAGTCGCAGGTCGGGGTACTGCTTGGCGATCTCGAGCTGAAGCGCCGCCTGACTGGCTGCGTAGTCGGAAAGGCCGGCGAGAATATCCGGCCGCCCGACCAAGGCTTGGTAGCGGGCGTCGCGTGCCGTCAGGCGGCTGACGTCAGCAGGTATTGCCGACAGGTCGAAGGTCAACGCGACATCATCCAACGCCGAGACGGGCACGGCAACAGCCTCGGCGAGGCGGACGCGCGCCTCGCTCCGTTGACTGCGCGCAGCGCTTTCGTCAAGACGCAATCTTTGCAACGCCAACCGCGCTGGCGCGATCTCCGCAGTCGAAATGGCGCCCGTTGCACCGCGTTGCTCCAGCAGTTCGATCGCCCGTTCTTGCAGAGCGACCTGCTCGCGCAAGAGCGCTTGGCGTTTCGCGGCCGCGATGAAGTCGACCAGAGCGGAACGCACGTGGCTCTGAATCTGCCAGGCCGTCGTATGGATCTGCAGCCGTGCCGCGTCCGAGAGGTGCTCTGCCTTCGCCACACGGTACCGGCGCTTGCCCGCTGTCTCGATCGGCCACTCGAGAGTGGCAAAGGGTAGCCACGGTGTGAACCCCGACGCGTTGACGTTGTACCCCGGTCCGGCTGTGAGCGCCGGATTGGGGCGAGCGCTAGCGGTCCGAATGTCGGCGCCCGCCGCGGCCCATTCGGCGCGCGCGACCTTGAGGCTTGGCTGGAAGTATAAGGCGGCAAGAGTGAGCCCGACGACGTCCCACGACTCGCGGGGCCAATGGCGTGCCATCTCCGGCGCAGTGGAATCGATAAACGTCCGCAGGCCGTCGTCGCTGAGCGTGCGTGTCTCAAGCTGGTGCGCGGCGTCGGCCGGGTCGAGCGGCGTCGGAGTGTAGTGAACACAGCCGGCGATCACGCCAACCAACACGATCAGCAACCGGGCGCGCATGTTCGATGCTGTCAAACGCTGGGCGCCTGGTACCTGCAGACGCCACGTGCGGCCGCCCGCAGCACGGCAGGTCTACGCGCGCTCCCGGAGAAGGCCGTCGCCTGCTGCATAGAATATGCTTTGTACGATACCCGTCCTGGGTCTTCAAGCGTGAACCGAGAATGTTATCTCATCACGGGCCAGCTTCTGCCGCACGCAGGTTAACGGACGGCAGCCTCAACGCACAGGGTGCTGCGCGTTGAGGATGGAGCGCACGCGCTCCCGTACATCCGGCGAAGGGTCATCCACATGCGGTGCCAGCCGCTTCAAGACGGCGTCGTTCAGCGGCAGGCGTCGTGAGAGGCCAAAAGCGGCCCAACGGCGTGCCCACACGTCGGCGCTTTCCAGCCCGCCGGCCAGGCGGAGGCTGACGCGCTCGTCGGGTGGCGCCAAGCACGCCACCAGCCGCAGTCCCTGGGCGTCGTGGAACAAGGCCTCGGGAAGATCCTCGGAGCGAAACTGGTCGCCGATCGGTTGGCGCTCGCTGGTCTCACAGATGACGTCCACACCCTCGGCCGACAGCGGCGGCACGATCAGTTGCCGCGCCACATCGATGGCGAGGCGCCGGAATTCCTCGGCGCTGATCCACCCCAGGCAACGAGCCACGTTGGCCAGCTCCAGTTGGAGCGTGGATGGGTACAGCGCACGTACGTAACCCACCACGCGGTCGCGCGCCGCGGCATCCTCGTGCATCTCCGCCAAGATGTGCCGGGCTTCTCCCACGAAGTGCTCGGGCGGATGGCGCCGCAGAAACAGCTTGATGGTCGGGAGGAACGCCAAGAAGTCGCTCCGCGCGAGCAGGCGTTGGATGATTCGCAGGCGGTCCTCCAGGGTGCGGGTGTCATCATAAATGCCGCAGACCAGTTCGCGCTCCGCTGCCTGCTGATCGGAACTCGGCAGTGCGGACATCTGCACCAGGCTGGTGCCGCGAAAGGCAGCCAAAAGCTGCGTGTTCGGATCGGTGCTGCCGACCGTACTATCGAGATGGCGCCGGTAGTCGCCGATGGTCCGAAAGTATCGGCGCAAACGGGAAGCCGTCTCGACGCCGTTTGGCGCGACGGACGAGAATCCGTAGATCCGCGGCACTCCCGCGAAGATGCGCAAGAACGCTTGGCCAAAGCTCGGTCCACACGAGCCGTAGCGCAGCTGCACCACGCGCTCCGCTGAGGCGCGGTCGAAGCCATGCTCCAAGAGCACCTGGAGGTACTCGTTGGGGGTGCGGATGTCCGGGTCCTTGCTTGCCAGGGTGTTGCAGGCGAGCAGGAACACCTCCTGGGCGCGCTGAAAAAGGCTCTGACACCGCTGCTGACAGGCAGCCTCTTCCAGCGATTGCAGGCTGAGCGAACTGCCGTAGCGGCCGAAGAATTCTCCGGCGAACTCTCCCGAATAGACCCAGACATCACAGCGCAGATCGGACGCACATAACGCCAAGAGCTGGGAGAGAGCGGGGTCCGCTGCCTGGTGACGGGAGCCGGAGGAGGCGGCAAGCTCCTCGGAAGGGGTGTTCTGCGCCCCCAACAGTTCCGCGCTGAAGTCCAGGAGATCGAACTCGTTCCCCGGCAACTGCGCCCTGAACGCTGCCAGTTCTTCGTGATTATGGAACCCCACGGCACAGACGTTCAGGGGCTGCACCTGGCCCGCGGCCGTCCATGCCCATGGCAAGAGCAGTGCACAGAGGAAAAGGCGGCGTATCCACGCAGTAACACAGGTCAACGAGGGAACCTTTGCCGGGCAACAATCCGTTGCAAGGTAATGTGGCAGCCGCGGTTTCGTCAATCGGAGAGGACGTTAGGAGTGAAATGGTCGGTTGCTTTGGCTACCGTAACAAAAATTTCCTGGCAAGAGTGCCGCTTGACGGCCGTCATGACGAATGGCATCTTAGCTGCCGGGGGCAATTGGTGAATCAGCTGTCCAAGCAAGGTCAGTTGCAACTGAGCGCTGAAAACGCCGAATCCGCGACGGGGATTGTCGCACTGCGCACGGTTGCGCGGCGTGCGGCCGCACTTATCCGTCGAACTGGGTGGAATCCGCAGTGAAGGTGCGCTGTGCCGCGCCCGTCGGCGCGCTCATTTCCATCCTCTCGCTGTTGCCCGCCTGCGCAACGGCGCCCCCGCCGCGCCCGCTTCCGGTCCCGCCGACCGTGGCTGACACCACGGACACCTGGCCGCGGCCTGAGGTGCTTGAGCTGGCCATGCAAGCCTTTCAGTGCGGTAAACGCGAAGGCCGATTCAAGCGGCCGGTGCTGACCATCATCGACTACAGCCTGCCGTCGAACAAGCCGCGGCTGTGGGTCATCGATGTGCAGCGGAAGCAGGTGCTCCACCATGAGCTGGTCGCACACGGCGAGCGCAGCGGTGAGGCGGTGGCCGTCGCGTTCTCCAACGAGATGAACTCGCATCAGTCCAGCCTTGGCCTGTTCCGCACCGACGAGGTGTACACGGGTCGCTTCGGCTACTCGTTGCGTCTCTCCGGGCTTGAGCCCGGGATCAACGACAAGGCCCACGAGCGTGCCATCGTCGTGCACGGCTCTTCGGACGTCAGCCCCGCGTTCGCCGCCACATGGGGGATGATCGGCCGAAGTTGGGGATGCCCAATGCTGCCCGAGGAGGTGGCGCCGAAGATCATCGATACCATCGCTGGTGGCTCGGCCATTTTCGCATATTACCCGGACTCCGAGTGGCTGCGGGAGTCGCACTACTTGCACTGCGGTGTGCAGGTCGCCAATGCCAGCGGGGGCAGTTGACGCGGGAGCGCCAGCGAGCCAACCGAGAGCCTGAAACGCGAAGATACTGCAGTCAGGCGCTCAAATCCCCAGGATAGCTCCCCTACTTCTTCTTCGCGCCCTTCGCCGGCTTGACCTCGACATCCGTTGCGGTCATCCGGTACTGGATCGTGACCGTCGCGCCCGGCGCGAGGTCTCCGGTCACTTTGGTGCCAGCGTCGCGGCCGATCTCCCAGCGGTCTTTTCCCTTCTGGACAGCAATCATGTCGTCTTTCACTTCCAAGACCGGTCCGGTCACCTGGTAGGTCTTGGTGCTGCCCGCGTAGGCCGCCGACGACAGCAGGATGGCTCCCGTGGTGGCAGTAACGGCTATGAGGCTCTTCAGGTTCGTCATTCAGTTATCCTCCTTTCGGTTGCCAGGCTAGGCGGTTTTCAGATGAACTCCTACGCTGCTTCCTCACTGGGAAGGATGCGGGTTGCACGGGAACAGGCTGGTTGACCAGAGCCGCCCGCTGAATCAAGGGCGTGCACGCCGAGACGCTGCCCAGCCCTCTTCAAACTCAATTAACGGCAAACTCCTTGGTCGCAACCACCGTTCCGTCGGCGGAGATCTCGACCTTGTACTTGCCCGTCGGCCAGCCACTCGGCTTGGCGATGTGGAACTCGGTCACCGTCGGGCCGGTGGGGGCGATGGTCTGCGAACTCTCATCCACCAGTTGGCCGTCTTCAAATGTCCACCGGGCTTTGAGGTCGACCTTCGGCGCGACGCCAGCGCTCGCGACCGACGCGTAGAAGGTGTCCGTCGGCGAGAACGCCGTGACCGGCTCCACGACCTTTTTGTCGGCACCGATCTGCTTGCCCAGGTCGACCGCCACCACCTTGAACGGCACCGGCACCGTCGGTGCAACCTTTACCTGCGGTGCCGTCGGCGGCACCGTGGGCTGCGGCGGTGGGGCCTCCGTCTTTTTACAAGCGCCGGCCACCACGATCAGGCCCGACGCCAATGCCACGATCGTCCAGTTGCGCGTGCCCATCGGCTTCCCTCCTTCCCGTTACTTGTCCGGGATCTTGAGCACCTGACCGGGGCGGATGAGGTCAGGGTTCTTGATGATGTCCTTGTTCAGGCTGTGGATCTCCGGCCACCGGCTCGCTTTCCCCAGCAGTTGCTTGGCGATCTTCGAGAGGCTGTCACCCGCAACCACTGTGTAGGTGCGGGGCGCAGCCGCGCTCGGCGCGGTCGACGACGATCCACTCTGCACATCGGAGAAATCAGCCTTCTTGTCGGCCATTGCATCCTCCCCGCTCGCCGTCTCAGGCGAGCAATTGCGTCAACAGCTTCATTCCTGCATCCGCAAGTTGGTTCTGCTGGGGCACGGTACCGTCCGGCGTGAGGCGGTCGATGAACAGCGGCAGCAATTGCGCCAGCACCGAAGGGCCCTGCGATGCCGACAGCCCCGCCTTCTGCGAGAGCTGTTCGACCTGGCCGTGTGCCAACGCTTGCAGAATCTGCTCTGCGGACACCGGCAGGTTCTTCCCGGTGCTGATCCAGGACCGGAAGATATCGCCGAGATCACCCTGCTGAAACGATTGCGGCCGCCCCTCAATGCCGCCGACACGGGGGTCGTTCAACAAATTGAGGATCGCCTGGGTAAGGCCTGCGCCTTGCTGAGGCGAGACGTTTTCGCCTTGTTCCCCTAGAACGTTGCCAAGATGGTCATCCAGGATTCCCATCGCGTGACGTCCTTCCCCGAATGAAGCGCCAGCTGGACACGGCGCTTGGGTCACATTATCACCGCCTCCAAAGCGCTGCAATATGGTTCAGGGTGAAGTGTCGGCCGCGGTAGGGCGATCAGAACGGGACGGCAGTGTCGTCGAGTTCCCAACCTTCGGCGCCGACGGTGATCCGGTGACGAGCGCCGGGCGTGTCCGGCGGAAGGTCGGGGTACGCGGCATCGCCCTGCCATACGAAGTAGATGTTGTGCTCGTCGTTCATCATGCGCGTTTCGTAGAAGCGGGGCTCGCGCGCGGCGAACGCGGCGAGGGCCTCGTCCACGCTGGCCGCGCGCGCGAGGTAGTGTAGGGTGATCCACGTGGGCGGCGCGAGCTGCACCTCATGGGCGCGCTGCCGAGCGAGCGCCGCGGCGGGCGTCATCCACGCATGCTCGTGGATCTCACTGCCGTCGATCGTGACCTCGTCGGCGCGCGTGCGGCACGCGAAGAAGAATGTGGCGAAGCGCTTCGGCGCGTTCGCTGGTGGACACCAATGGGCGAACCAGACGAGCGAGGCGCCGTCGACGATCTGGCCGGCTTCCTCTTTTGCCTCACGGACCGCCGCGTTGCGGGCCGCGGCGAGCAGGTCGGCGGCGCCATCATGGTCCTCCGGGTCGATGCGGCCACCCGGGAAAACCCACATCCCGCCCACGAACTCGACCGCGGCGTTGCGGCGCAGCATCAGCACTTCGAGTTGCCCGGTGGCAGGCGCGTCACGGAGCAGCACCACCGTCGCCGCCGGTACCATCGGCGTACCGGCCTCCGCTTCGCGGCGCATCCATTCGAAGTAGGTGTGGTCGAACTTCGACACATTTCTCACAGTGGCCTCCCTTCAGGCCCACGGGCCGTGAATCTGCTTGAACCCTTGGCCCCCATAGCGCACCTGGCTAGCGCGGGACCCGAGTCCCCCCCTTCCAGCCCCCGCAGCCGTACGACAATCTCAGACAGCTACCCGTGTCCGGTAGCTGAATGGCGTTATGTGCTGGCTTGCTAGTCAAATATGGTCGACCCGTTATTGCTTCCGTCCTTCACCTTCATCCAATCCTTCAGCATTGTCGCAAGCGCTGCCGGGTTGTACTGGTCCTCCTCGAAAGACCACATGTTGTTCCCCGCATACTTGTACAACGTGTAGTTCTTGGCTTCGTAAATCCTGCCATCGCCGGGATCCACCATCCGGTTGAGAAACTCGCACACGAGCCAACCGCGATCCTCGTCGATGATGTACCACGGGCAGGGGAAGTGGCGCATGTGATTCTGTGGGTAGGTTGCGAAGATGCCGGTCAACCATTTACGGATCGCCTCGCGTCCGATGCGCGGCGGGAAAACGTCATCGTGATACTCCGCGTCCTCGGTAAAGAGATCCACGTAGGGATTCCAGTCCACCGCGACCCCGCAGTTGTCGACGACCGCCAGCATGTGATGGAATGCCCGTTCGATCTCGCCTTTGCTCCACTGTGCCATATTCGGTCTCCTTCCAGCAGTGGTTGCCAGTCGTGCGTACGCTTTCACGGATGCGGCAGGTATATTTGCTCGAGACATGTGATTGCAAGCCAGGCCCTTTGCCGCAATCATTCACGCGGCTGCAGCGACCTGCGCATCAAACAGAAATCGCCTGCGCGCACCTCGGCTGTCGGAAACCCGTCATCATTCGTCATTCTTGGCGTTCACCGGCCCGCTGGGGGGACGTCGGAACAGCACGCCGCAGGAGAAACCCGCGACACTCACCTTTCTCTGGGGCCCCTCGCACATGCCACTCTTCCGCGAAAACAAATTCCCTCTCCAGCTCCATTCCCGCTTCCCCGGCACACGCGAGGAGTTCCTGACGATTGAGAAACCAGCCGCGGTACTGCGTGTAATACCCGGCATGGTAAGGCGTTTGCGCGACGACAAAAGATGGCTCGCGGCTTACCGTCGGCAACCTGGCGATGTACAGGAAATCTCCCGTAGTTGTGGCCAGCTTGCGGAGCACCGTGCGCCAATCTTCAAAGTACTGCAAGGAACTGCTGCTGACGATGAGGTCAAACCGCCTTTCGAACAGATCAGATGCGTCATCGTGGAATTGAACATCCGGCAGCAGTTTCCTGCCCGCCGCGCACAGGGCCGGCAGGTCGTAGCAGTGGTAGTCAATTTCAACCTCTGGAACGAGCGCTTTGCTATAGAGGTAGTAATGACCGACCCCGCCACCCCAATCCAGGATGGACAGCCGGTGTTTCTTCCGGGCTGCGCGCGCCAAGACATACCCATAGGTCATCATGGCATTGTGATCTGCGCGATCTTCGCGCGTCGAACTCCAGGGGAAATGCGACACTCCGAGGGGTCCGGGGCCGTGGAGATTGCGCACCAGGATCGGCCAGTGCTTTTCCTGAGCAGCGGCAACACTCTGGTCATTCCACCCACTGAGGGCAGGATCGCCGTCGTGCCACCCCTGGGGTAGATACTCCCACTCGGACGCTAGATGCCGTATGGCGTCTACCAGAAGAGGGGGCACGTAGTACGCGACCTTCTGGAAGCACCCTTTGCAACGCCGCGCGACGAACGGCCATCGCCGGAGGTGATAGAGTCTCATGTTGCCGTTGGCTTCCATGATGGCAGAGGAGATAGCGGCACGGCCCGCCGCTTCCCTGTTTGTCCAGCCGATGGTGGCCCAGCCTCCGAGGGGAACCGCCACATGGTTTCAGTGCACCCGAAGGCTCGAGCCCCCGCGCGCCGCGCTAGCGGAAGGCGGGCATTACGTGCTGCGCAAACAGCTCCATCGACCGCATCACCTTCTTGTGTTCCAGCCCGCCGAAGCGCATCCAGGCCAGCCAGTGGTTGATCCCGCACTGCTCGATGAAGGGCCGGATACCTTGGATGACCTTTTCCGGTGATCCGAACCAGGTGCCCCATTGGAGCAGGTCTTCATCCGTCTTCAGCTTCGTCATGGCTTCCCGAACCGCGGGGTAGGCCTCGTAGCCCTGCTCCACCCGCCTTCCGGGAGCGCCAGGCACGATGCCCGCCAAGAGCCTCCAGTACCATGCCGCGTGCGCCCCGACGTCCTGCCGAGCCTGCTCGTCCGTCTCCGCGACGTACGTCTGCGCCATTACGGGCAGATCCAGGTGGTCGGCATCGTGGCCGGCCGCCGCGAAGAGCTGGTGATAGACCTCCCATGCCTGCTTCGTGTCGTCCAGCCCGCCGAACACGGGGGAGCGTAGGATCGGATAGCCCATCCGGGCTGCCAGCTCGTAGGATGCCGGGCTGATCGCGGCCCAGTAGATGGGGGGATGGGGCTTCTGGACCGGTCTGGGGAACAAGCTGACGTCCTTGAGCTGCCAGAACCGGCCCTGATGCGAGAACTTCTCTTCCGTGAAGCACTTCTTGATGATCTCCACGCTCTCGAGGAACATTTCCCGCGAGCGTGCAGGGTCCACACCGAAGCCGTCGAACTCCGTTGGCTGATACGCGCGCCCGACTCCGAGCAAAAGACGCCCGTCGCTCAGGGCGTCCACCAGAGCCGCCTGCTCAGCCACCCGGACCGGATGGTTCAAGGGCAGGAGGACGACGGCTGTCCCGATCTTGATGCGCTTTGTGCGCTGGGCGATGGCGGCTGCGAAGGTGAGGGTATCCCCCAGCATCCCGTAGATGGAGAAATGATGCTCGGGGAGCCACACGGAGTCGAAGCCCAGCTCTTCAGCATACTCGATTTCTTCGAGGACCTCTCGATAGATCTGCTGCTGTGGGACGCCGCCATAGTCACTGAACAGGTTCATCAGGCCGAACTTCATTTCCCCGCCTCCTTCGCCTGCGCTCCCGGATGTCGCCGTTTCCGCCTCAACCGATCCTGCCCATGTATGACACTGCGGCTCCGACTCCCGCAAGCATTTTGGCAACGATGCGCGCCCATCTGCGCGTCGCGGAAAATGGTGCGGCCCCGGAAGCGGCGCAGGAATTTCCGCGCAAATCAGACCGAGCGGTAATTCTAGGTGACTTGCCCCAGTTCCAGACGCTCATGACGCAATTCATAAAAACAATTGCTACAAGTCATTAGAAATCTTGACAACGCTCACCAAGGAGCGCAAGCATGCAATTCGACTCTTTGTTGCTGAAACGTTGTCGGCTCGTCCGGATGGGGGGACGATGGCTCCTCCCTTCAACGGCGCGCCT
>JAGDMS010000521.1 GCA_017860575.1 Deltaproteobacteria bacterium
TCCGAGTCGGCTGTCAGGGGTTCTTTACAGCCGCTGACCCCTCCTCCGGGGCCTTCGACCCGCAGGCGGACGATCGCAGGCAAATGGGGATCGACCGCCTTGGGTCGGTTTCGCCCCTTCGCCCCAGCACGACTACCTGTTCCGCCCCGAAGGGCGTAGCCCAAGAGCGGGCGTTCGGGACGCTAGGTCAGAACTTCTGCGTTCTGCTGGGGCAAACATCGCAGGTCGCATGCAGCGCATCTTTCGTCTGCCTCTGGCCGAGGCAGTGTGATTACCCCGAATCGGAATACGCGGTGGGAGAACTCCGCGAGTTACTTCCGCGCCAATGATGCCTCTCGTCGGATCCTCGGAATCCAAGCGTTCGCAAACGGCCTAGGTCGGTATCGCAACCTCCACGGCAGAGGGGGCGATTAGACGCCAGGGGTCGAGCAAGATCATCCGCGAATAGACAGGTGGGCAGATCACTATTCGCACTGCGGCTCAAAGTCAGCCAGAGACATTTGCAACTCCTCGCTGTCGACGGATGCGATGGATAATTGCAACGATGAACAGGGACAATAAGGCGGCAAAGAAACACCATACCGAGACAAACGCTGCGTCGAAAAAGATGCGGGCTATTACGACGGACACGAGAGTCACCAGCCCAAAGATCTGTATCAAGCGTTCGCGGACCATGAGCAGGGGAAGGACGATCAGCAAGGCATACACAAAACGAATGCCAGCGCGCGGGATGACGCCGTCATAGATAAGCTGCGTCACGTAAACTATGGAGCCTTCGTGTACCGAAACCGTTAGCCAGCCGTCCTGCCACCAAAGCGGAAGATATAACGACGCGCCGAATAACACTCCAAGGACGGCGCACAATCGTACAATCCGGCGCATTGACTGGCGCACGCCTATCAGGTTGGCGGTAGTCGGTACAAGCGCCGGCCAGAGGAAGTATGCGAAGAACGTATAACCTAGCGCGTAGGCGGACAAAAGCGCGCGGTCGCCCGATGCCAACTTTAGCCAGATGACGCCTTCCAATGCCTGCTGGATGCCAAAGAACAGTGGGTAGGTTGCCAGTGCTAGATAACGTGGTGCACTGCGCCTCGCCGCTGACATGCAGTACAGGCCGGTCGGCACGAGCACGGCACTGGCCGCAAAAGAAGCGGAAGCTGAGAAGCACATCGATTCTCTCCCGGGAATTGCCATCCATGCATCGCCGACCACGCTCGCCGGTGAGCACGCGTGAAGCTGAGCCCAAAGGCCATCACGACATGGCACTCCCGGCACATCCCGTACCGTCGTCATTCGCCGTTAGCCAGTTGCCCGTGCGTAATAGCACGTTCTGACGACAGAACGACAGTCCATACTGAACCAATGAAAAGACCGTCCTTCGCGGATTAGGCGGTCCACCGCTAACCGGCCGCCCAAAGGGCGGAGCGAATGTCCCGTGAGGGTGTGCGCCGTGCTAAGACGGCGTTTCCCAGTGGGTGGGAGGCTCGGCCAGTGATCGCTCCCCGGGGGAGCAAACGGAACAGTAATGGAAGCAACGAAGTTGCTGAAGCCTCTGGTGAAGCTTGCCATGAATTGGTGGCACCGCGAGTGTGCGGGCCGTAACGCCGTCAGCGCCCGAGCAAACCTCGAAAAGGGCGATGCACAGGCGACCAGAACACCCTATCGGGTAAAGCTGACATCACTGGCCGCATGAGCGAAGCCGTACTGCCAGTGGCTGTGCCGGAGTTGTCGCGACAGCACGTACACAGGGGAACCGTACGGAACGTAGTCGGGGCAACCCACCGGACGCCCGTGAGAGAAAGGCCGGGCGGCCCGCTGAGCGCCGAGCCCAAGGCCACGTGCGTCGACGCGCTGGGGTGAAGGCCCGACAGCGGGGCGCGTTGAGAGAACGACAGCAATGGGTCGGGCCCGGACGTTGGCGGGCGTCCCGATGCCACCGCGGGTGTAAAGAAATTCGACGCGTCGACGGCGGTCCGGTCGGGGGCGGGCCGGGTCATGCTCGCCACGACTCTCCCGTATGGGGCCGCTCGTGCGGCGGACCACCGATCGCACCGAAGGCGCCTCCGGCGATCGAAGGCGCCCAAGGCGCCCCCTCTTGCGGGTGGGCCGGTTCGGGCCTCCTTGGGCTGCTCCGCCGTGGGCTTGGCAAGCCATTCAGCGGCACCTGCCCTTCGAACGGTGCGGTCGCGTCCGTCCGCCCCCTCGCCAATCCGGCTCGGGCGGCTGCCGATGGGCTCGGCATGGTCGTAGGCTGATTCTTTTTACGAACACCCAGACGGTGCCGGCCACAGGCGGGCCTCGAGGTCGGCGTCGATCACCCGCCACCAGCCGGACGGGTCGACGGCGGCACACTTGAGCGCCGCCGCCAACTCCTGCTCGGAGTACTGCCACCGCTCCGCCAGCACCTGAACGGCTATGCCGAGAGGATCGGCGAGAAACAAGGGACAGGACCGCCAGGTGCCCGCCAACATCGGCCACGACGACGGTTCTGTCGCCACGCAGTCGCCGCGGTCGCCTGGCTTCCACGGATCGAAGTAATAGCAGTCCTTGCACCGCACCATTGGCGCCCGCGCCTGTTCTCGGCGCCCGGGATCCGCTTGTGCACCGCGTTCTGGCGGCACTGGGCAGCGTCGCGCCAGCTCCCTGTCCCTCTCGGCCTGCCACTGTCGCAGTTCCCGCAGCCGCTCCAGATGGGTCTGCGCCATCGTCCCTCACCCCGTCCGTTCGTGTACCTGCTGCCCTGCCGCCCCCCGCTCCGCTCCCGGCCAAAGCCGCTTGCGCAGATCAGCCTCGATCAGCGCCCACCACTCGGCCGGCATCTTGGTCGCCTGTTCCAGCGCCCATGCCAGCTCGTCC
>JAGDMS010000064.1 GCA_017860575.1 Deltaproteobacteria bacterium
CGGCACGGACGTAGCGCCGTTCGCCGCTGTGTCCCTGGCACACCGCGCAGGGACACCAGCCCCGAATATATGGGAGCGGATAGAGGCTGACGTGGCCGTCGCTCCACGTGACCTTGAGCTGATTCTCCTCGGCCAAGCGCCGCACTTCGACCGGGTGCTGCATCGGAGAACGTATAGCGGTATTCCGAATCGCATGCACGCCGCCTCGACAGTACCCGGCTGCTTCACGATCCCGAGGAATTGACTTCCGCACCAAAGCGCAGTAGACGCCTTGGCAGATCAGGTCCCGGAAGTATCAGGGCCAAGAGGGAAGGGGGTGAGAAGCCCCCGCTGCCCCGCAACTGTGTGGGGGGACGAGTGCCGCATTCGTAGCCACTGTCCGAAGCGGTTCGGACGGGAAGGCGCGGCGCGAGGATGATCCCCGAGCCAGGAGACCTGCCTGATCGGATGAGCGGACTGATGCTCCGGAGGGGGGTGGCAGGCCGGGACGATTCGGTCGTGATCCCGTCAGCGCCTCGACTCCGGTGGGAGTTCGGGGCTTTTTGTTATGCGGCGGCGGGACGCAGACGATCTTGCAACTTTTCACGACGCATCGGACACACGCCGGCGGGTGCTGCTGTGCGTGGCGGTTTCGTTCGCCTTGCACGCCGCACTAGTGGTCGCGGCCGCGACCCTTCGCTCGGCCCGCCCGAGCTCGACCGCCCCGATTCACGTGTCGCTGGTGGCCGGCACCAGCGGTGAATCATCCGGTGGCGCCAGGGCTGGGGACGCCACCGCCCCAGCGCCGGCGCAGGTACCGCCGCCGCTCGACAGCGCTCCCCAAGCGGTCCGTCCCAATCACGCACGCCCCCAGGTCCCGTTGCGGCGGCCGCGCGCGGTGGTGAATGTCCCTCAGGCCCCCATGGTGGCGGTGGATGTCGCGGCAGAAACGGCACTTTCAGTCGTGGGGGCTGGGTCGGATGGTTTTGGCCACGTGCAGGAAATGACGGAAAATGGGTTTAGCGCTTCGGGCCCGGGAACGTCGGCGGGCCGCGGGCAGGGCGACGGCCTCGATGCCCGTGCCTACTGCGCCGTCTGTCCGGAACCCACGTATCCGCTGATCGCCCGCTCGCGCGGCTGGCAGGGTACCGTGGAAGTGGCACTGTTGGTGCGCGCCGACGGATCGGTCAACGGCGCCAGTCTCGGGCGGTCTTCGGGCTATCCTGCGTTGGATGACGCCGCCATGGCCGTCGCCCGTCTCAGCCGGTTCCATCTGCCGAACGACGGCGGTCTGCCGGCACCGCTGCGCGGCCGCATGGAGTACCGGTTTGTCTTGAGGTGACGCGACTTCGGAGAGAAGAGGGGTTGCATGCGAGCATTTTGTGGGGCGGTGGTGATGACCGCCGTGTGTGCGTACGGCGTCGTCGGAGGGGCGGAGGAAGTAGCGGAGAAGCCGCTGGGGACGGTGGTGGTGACCGCGACGCGGACCGAAGCCCCGCTGGGATCGGTCACCAGTTCCATCTCCGTGGTCACGGACGAGGCGATCGACAGCCGCCAGGTGCAGACCGTCGCCGAGGCGGTGCGCCCAGTGCCGGGTGTCGACGTCGTCCAGCCCGGCTCGCCGGGCACCGCCGCCAGCATCTTCATCCGCGGAGCCAATGCCAACCAGTCGCTCATCCTGATCGATGGTGTGCAGGTGAATAGCCCGACATTGGGTGGCTTCAATTTCGGCAACATCATGACCGACGACGTCGGTCGCATCGAGGTGCTGCGTGGCGCGGGCGGGGCGCTCTATGGCTCCGAAGCCATTGGCGGCGTGGTCAACATGCTCAGCAAAAAGGGCGAAGGCGCGCCGCATTTTTCGCTGGCCAGCGGTGGCGGGAATATCGGCGCCTTCTCACAGTTGGTGACGGCAGCCGGCGAGTCCGGGATTGTCGCTTACTCCGCCTCGCTCGGCTACGTCACCGGTGCGGGGTTCCGTCCGGTCAACGACGACTTCTCGAATCTCACCAACGCCGTACGCGTCGACGTCACGCCGATCGAACACGGAACGGTGCGGGGATTCTGGCGGTTCGCCAACTCCAGCCTGGGACTCGCCAATAATGACATCGGGGCCGGACTTGGCTCGTTCGTGGACCCTGACGCGCGCCAGCATGATGAGTTCTATCTGGGCAAGCTGGAGTGGGAACATGAGGCGCTCGCGAACCTGAGTTACCGCGTCTCGGGCTCGTTCGCGCGCACGCTCAACGAGTTCACCGACAATGCCAACGAACAGGAACGCAGTTCGCCCAACTTTTTCGGGGACGCATACTTTCTTTCTCGTTCCCGGGTACCCAACGACAGCTGGACCGGCGACGCGCAGGTCAACTATGCTGAAGGCAGCATTGGCATTACCACCGCCGGCTTCGAGTTCAAGGAACAGCATGGCGAGGTGGACCAGGAAAACCTCGACGGCAGCGGTAGCCGCTTCTCGCACAGCCGCCACAACGTGGCCGGCTACCTTCAGCAACAGATTTCGTTGCTCCAGGACCGGCTGGTCATCGTCGGCGGCTTTCGGGTGGACGACAATCAGGACTTCGGCACCGAGGTCAGCAGTTCATGGTCCGTTGGCTACCTTCAAGATTGGGACGGAGAGGGTCGCTGGTCCACGCACATCAAAGGTGGGTACGCAGAAGGGTTCAAGGCACCGACGTTCAACGATTTGTACTACCCGAATTTCGGCAACCCCGGTTTGGAGCCCGAGATTTCGAGCGAGTATGACGCCGGCTTCGAGCAGCATCTCGGCAGCCGCTGGCTTGCAGTGGAAGCGACGTACTTCACGCGCCGGACCAAAGACCTCATTCAATTCGCACCGGTGGACCAGGTTTTGTGTCCGAACTCGGCCGCAACTCCCTCCACATATTACAACGCATGCAACGTCGGTCGCGCCGACGTCAGCGGGGTCGAAACGGCACTCAACATCGGGCCGTTCTACGGGGTATCCATGCGCGGAACCTACAGCTATCTGAACTTTGAACTCACACAGAAGGAGGGGTTCCCGCCGCTGTCACCGGCCTTGCAGACGCTGGAGCGGCGGCCGCGCAACCGTATGGCCACCGCGGTACAATACGAACGCGGCCAGGTCGTACGCAGCGGCGACCACATGCTGGCCGAGGTGAACGTGTTCTTCGTCGGCGAGCGACATGATCTGGATCCGTTCACCTTTCAGGATGTCAACGACCAGCCGGCGTACACGCGTACGGATCTGGCCGTGCGGTACGATATGCCGTGCCCCGGGCACGAGCGCTATCGACTGGGCTGGTTTGCCCGCATCCAGAACCTCTTCGATCGCGACTACGACGAGGTCCGGGGCTTTCGTGCACCGCCGATCAATGTGCTGGCCGGTGCGCGGCTGAGCTTCTGAGGCCAAGGGAGCGGACGCCTTGCGTGCATCGCGTCGGCTGTTCGCGTTGGTTTGGCTGAGCCTCAGCCAGGTCATCCTCAACCCCCTCCTTACCAAGGAGGGGGTTGAGGGAGGTCGAACTGCCGCGGCCTTCTCAACCCCCTCCTTGGTAAGGAGGGGAACCGTTCCGCACGCGGCTCCACAGCTCTCCGTCGGTTGGCTCATGGGAAGCCTGGCGCAGGCGACTTCGGGAGACACCCGGCAATACCGTGAGGCCGAGGGATTCCATCCGCCACGCACGATCTCACTCGCACCGTCGGTCACTGAAATCCTGTTCGCACTCGGGGCCGGGGATGAGGTCGTGGGGGTGTCCACGTACTGCGACTACCCGCCGGAGGTGACCAGGATCAAACGTGTCGGGACCTTCCTGACGCCGAACGTGGAGGAGATCGTCGCCTTGCGACCGGATCTCATCATTGGGGTACCCACCCCCGGCAACGAGGGGCCGGTGCGCTCGCTGCAGAGCCTCGGCCTGAAAGTCGTCATCGTTGGGGGCGACACCATGCGGCAGATGCGGGAGAGCATCGATGTGATCGCGCAAGCCATCGGCCGTCCCGGCGCCGGTCGGGATCTGCTCGAACGGCTCGACGCGCGCCTGGCCGCCGTTCGCGAGCGGGTTCGCGACGCCCCGGCGCGGCGCGTGTTGATGGTTGTCGGCCAGAAACCGTTGGTCGCGGTCGGGAGCGGCACTTTCCCAGACGAACTGATCCGCATGGCGGGTGGCATCAACGTGGCAGGCGGCACCGCGCTCGCCTGGCCACACGTAAACATCGAGAGCGTCATTGCGTGGGCACCGGAAGTCATCATCGACACGTCGATGGGAACTGAAGAGAGTCCACGCACATTGGAATTCTGGAAACAGTTCCCGTCGTTGCCCGCCGTACGGGATCATCGTGTCTACGGCTACCGCTCCTATCAGTTGCTGCGCCCCGGCCCGCGCATCACGGAAGCCCTCGACGCCCTGGCCCGGGCAATTCACCCGGAACGCTTCGAAGGGAGCGTCCAAAGTCCAAACTTTGGACCTTGGACCTTGGACTTTGGACGATGTCTTTCCTGACCCGTCGCCGCTTTCTCGCGGTCAACGCCTTCCTCGCCGCGGGCCTGCTTGCGACCGTGTGTGGCGCGGCGCTCACCGGTCCGGTCCGGATCGATCTGGGGCGAGCCCTGCAATGGTCTGGCCCCGCCAGCCCGGATTCCGTCATTCTCTTCGATACGCGCTTGCCGCGGGTGCTCCTCGCCGCTGTCGTCGGTGGCGCCCTGGCCGTGGCCGGTGCCGCTCTGCAGGGGTTGCTGCGCAATCCGCTGGCAGAGCCCCACATCCTGGGAATCTCCGGCGGCGCGGCACTGGGCGGCATCGTCGCCGTCATTCTGGCGGGCCAGCATCCGTTGGCGGCAATCTCGGCCGCGCCCGTCGGGTCGTTTTTGGGTGCGCTGGGCACGACGCTGCTGATTTACCGGCTCGCACTCATCGACGGCCGCCTGCAGCCCTACACGCTGTTGCTCACGGGCGTCGTGGTCAACGCCTTCGCCGGCGCGCTGATCATGTTCGTCAACTCGCTTGCCGACTTCTACCAGGCCCACGGCATCCTCTTCTGGTTGATGGGCAGCCTCGCCACGCAGAGCTATCGGCTGGTAGCGGGTATCGCCCTGTACGCCCTGGCGGCGGCGCTGTGGCTGACGTGGCAGGCACGGCACATGAACGTGCTTGCGCTGGGCGAGGAAGCGGCACTGCAGCTGGGCGTCGACGTGGACCGCACGCGCCGCAACATCTTCATGGCCTCCTCCCTGCTCGTCGGTGCGGTCGTCTCGGTGAGCGGGATGATCGGCTTCGTCGGTCTGATCGTACCACACCTCTTGCGCCTCCTGGTGGGGGCGGACCATCGGCTCCTGCTGCCCGCCAGCTTCCTCGCCGGCGGCATCTTTTTGGTCTGGGCCGACACCTTCGCGCGCACCGCCCTCGGGTCGACCGAGATTCCCGTCGGCGTGGTGACGGCGTTGTGCGGCGCGCCGTTCTTCATTTTTCTCCTCAAGCAAGCAGGCAGGCAGGCCTTTGACTGAAGCGCCGCACACGCTCCTCTCCCTTGCCCACGTGACGTTCCGTTATCGCGCGGTGCCGGCGCTGAACGACGTGTCTCTCGATCTCACGCGGGGTGAGATCCTGGGCATCCTCGGACCGAACGGCTCCGGAAAGTCGACAATGCTGCGCATCATGAGCGGCGTACTGCATCCGCAGTCGGGGACCGTGGACTGGCTCGGCAGTCCGCTGTCGCGGGTGCCCCGAACCGTGCTGGCACGGCAGATGGCGGTCGTACCACAAGGCGGGACGATCGAGTTTCCGTTTTCGGTGATGGAGGTGGTGCTCATGGGTCGGGCCCCGCACCTCGGGGGGTTCGCCTTCGAAGGCGACCAGGACGTACAAGTGGCCGAAGCAGCGATGCGCCGCACCGGCACACTGGACCTCGCCCACCGCTGCATTCACGAGTTGAGCGGCGGCGAACGCCAACGGGTCATCCTGGCACGGGCGTTGGCGCAAGTGCCGCAAGCGTTGCTGCTCGACGAACCCGGGGCTTTCCTCGACATTCGCCACGCCGTCGAACTCTACGACCTGCTGCGCGACCTGCAGGCGGAGGGCATGACCATCGCCACCGTGCTGCACGACCTCAACCTGGCGGCGCTGTACTGCGACCGGGTGGCGCTGTTGAAGGCCGGCCGATTGGTGCGGCTGGGACCGCCAGCGGAGGTCATCTCCTACGCCACGGTGCGGGACGTTTACGAGACCGAGGTCTATGTCGACACGAACGACATCACCGGTGCGGTGAACGTCCTGCCGCTCAGCCGCGTCTACCGGGAACGGCTGAAACGATAGGGGCGCGGATTGCCGAGCCTCACGTGCGCTTCTTGGCGGCGTGGACGTACCGCCCGGTGATCAGTGGCAGGTCGGCATAGGTTCTGATTCCGGGGGCGGCGTCACACACCGCCGGAATCGCGCTGATCACCGGCATAGCGGTGATGATGTTGGCGAGGTCGGCCACCTCGGCTCCCGCACCGCTGGGACCTCTCGTCTTCATCCCGGGAGGCGAGAAGGTCACGCGGGTGTGCACATTCGGGTTCCCTTCGACCTCCATGACGTACCCGTGCATCAGGGGCCAGTCGGGCTGCAGATTGCTTCCCGCCTTCCAGACCACATCGAGTACGACCGCCGGACTCTCGTCCACCATCCCGCTCCAAGTGCACCGTTGACCGGCGATGGTACCGGCAGGGACCGGGAATCCAAAGAAGGCGCGATCGTTGGGAGTGGTCGCGTATTCGTACTTGAAACGTTTCTCGGTGATGGCGATGCCGAGCATGTCGGCGATGACCTCAATGCCCTCGCCGTAGGTTCCGAGTGCGACCTGATTGACCTCGGACCATTTCGGATCCGGGGGTTGTCCCCAGCCCAGCCTGGCGAAGTTTGCGAAGGCCGCGTACGGACTGAGGTCCACCGACTCGAGGAATCGGACACAGCGGAAGTCGCGGCTCACTGCGGCCATGAGCGCCGCAATGAACGGGGCGAACCCAGGGAAGATGCCGCTGCCAAACAGACTGGCCCTCCCCTTCTCCGCCGCCTTCGCCAGTCGGCCGCGCGCCTCTTCGCCCCACGAGGTGCCGGTGATGAAGTAACTGCACACCATATTGAGTCCGGCTTCCAGAATCCGGACCATCTCATCGATGTTCGGCCACCCCGGTGCGTAGCAGACGCAGTCGGCACCCATCGACAGCAGGGCGTCCACATCGTCGGTGGCTTTGACGCCGATCGGGTCGAGGCCGCAGAGTTCCCCGACGTCTTTTCCCACCTTCTCCTTGCTCCAGGCGTAGGCGCCGACCAGTTGCAGTTCCGGATGCGCCAGGATGCCCTTCACCGCTTCTCTGCCGACATGACCGGTGGTCCACTGGATTACCTTGTAGCTCATTCCTTGCCTCCTTCGTGCCGAGCGGCACTCCAATCGCGCCAACCCGCAGGCCCGTCGGCGCACTCATGCCGACGATACAGGTCCACTGCGGCGTCTGGATACTGGATAGATACTGCAACAAAACCTCCGCGTTTCCAAGGCGCATCGCCGGCGCCGAAGAGTCGGACAGAATCACTGAGCAGCCACACGCTTCGCATCGTCGAATTGACTCTCTGGGGGGAAGGTGTTAGCTGAAAAACAGGACGGCTTAATCAGGACGGCCGAAGCATTAGCAATGTATTTTCAATTTGCCAACGTACTGGTGTTTTTTGTCTTGAGCTTTGTCTTTGTCGGTGCGCTCTTAGCGTTGGCGAGTCTGTTGCGTCCGTCAAACCCGGAACCCATCAAGCTCACGACCTACGAGTGTGGCGAGCCGCCGACGGGCGGGGCCTGGATCAATTTCAACATTCGCTTCTATCTGATCGCCATCATCTTCGTCATTTTCGATGTGGAGATCGCATTCATCTATCCCGTGGCCGCCGTGTTCAAAGAGTGGGTGAACAACGGTCGCGGTGTGTTTGCGTTGGTTGAGATCGCCGTGTTCCTGCTGATCTTGTTCGTCGGCCTGGCGTACGTCTGGGCCAAGGGCGATCTCGACTGGCTCAAGCGGGTGCGTGAATCGGACGCCCCGTCGGAGCAGGTCAAAGAAGCCGCGTAGACGCTGCAGGAGAGCCCTGGCTCATGTCGCTGATCAATTCAATGCCCGAGATGGTGCTCACCACCAAGGCGGACGAGGTTCTGAACTGGACCCGGAAGTCGTCGATTTGGTGGATGCTCTTCGGATTGGCGTGCTGCGCCATCGAGATGATGCAAACGCAGGCGCCGCGCGCCGACTGCGACCGTTTCGGCGCCGTTCCACGCGCCGCACCGCGCCAGTCCGATCTGATGATCGTGGCGGGCACCTTGACTCTAAAGATGGCGTTGCGCACCAAGCTGCTCTATGAGCAAATGCCGGAGCCACGGTATGTTATCTCCATGGGGAGCTGCGCAAACTGCGGCGGTCTCTTCCAACTCGCCTACTCCGTGTGCGACGGGGTCGACAAGGTCGTTCCCGTGGACGTCTATGTGCCCGGCTGCCCGCCGCGTCCGGAAGCCCTGACGGAAGGCATCCTCAAACTGCAAGAGAAAATCATGAAGGAGAAGTGGCTGGTTCGCAAAGAACCAGCGGACGATTCGCCGACGGCGGCGTAGTCATTTTTGGAATCATGGACGCGACCGGGATTCACGAGCGCCTCAAAGCGCGCTTTGAGGTAGGGGTGGGCGAGTGCAACTCCACCGCCAAGGATCCGTGCATCACCATCGACCCCGCGGCAATTGCGGCCGTGTGCCGCTTCCTGCATGACGATCCCGACCTGCGGTTCGACTGTCTCTCCAACCAGTCGGGCGTCGACTACAAGGCCAAAGAGCAGATCCAGGTCGTCTACCATCTGTACTCCTACCCGCACCGCCACCGCATCGTGCTCAAGGTCGACGTGCCGCGCGAAACGCCCGCCCTGCCGACGGTCGAAGGGGTCTGGAAAGCCGCGAACTGGATGGAGCGCGAGATCTTCGACCTCCTCGGGGTGACCTTCGACGGGCACTCCGACTTGCGCCGCCTGCTCATGCCCGAGGACTGGATCGGTCACCCGCTGCGCAAGGATTTCGTTGAGCCCGAGGAATATCACGGGATCAACACCAGTCGCGAAAGTCTACTCCGGTAACACGCACGAGGAATCCCGATGAGCCTCTCCGGTTTCGAAGTCGAAGTGCAACGCCAAGGCAACGCCGGCTTGGAGACCGAGGAGATGACGCTCAACATGGGGCCGCAGCACCCGAGCACCCATGGCGTCCTGCGGTTCGTCATCAAGGCGGATGGCGAGGTGATGCGCGAAGCCATCCCCGACGTCGGCTACCTGCACCGCTCGATCGAAAAAATTTCGGAGAAGGTCGGGTACCACGGCTTCATGCCCTACACCGACCGCGTCGATTACGTCGCCGCCATGTTCTGCAACCAGGGGTGGAGCATGGCCTGCGAACGGCTCGCCGGCATCGAGGTCCCCAAGCGCGGCGAGTATTGCCGCGTGATTGCGGCGGAGTTGAACCGGATCTCCAGCCACCTCCTCTTCCTCGGCACCATGATCCTGGACATCGGCGCCATGACCCCGTTCTTCCACACCTTCCGCGAGCGGGAGAAGATCAACGATCTGCTCGAGGAATTGTGCGGCGCCCGCCTGACGTACAATTACATGCGCATCGGCGGCGTGGCGTGGGATCTGCCACCGAATTTCGCCGAGCGCACCCTGGAATTTCTGGATGCGCTCGAGCCGGCCCTCGACGAACACAACGACCTGATCAGCTACAACAAGATCTACGTCGAACGGCTGGCCAACATCGCGGTGATTCCACCGGACCTGGCCATCAACTACAACCTGGTGGGACCGAATCTGCGGGGCTCGGGCGTTCACTACGATATTCGCCGAGACGAGCCGTACTCGGTATATCCGGATCTGGAGTTCGACGTTCCGATCGGCACCGGCGAGGTGGGCACGGTGGGAGACTGCTTTGACCGCTACATCGTGCGGGTGCACGAGATCAAGCAGAGCGTGCGCATACTGCGGCAATGCTTCCAGCAGATGCCTACCGGCGCGGTGATTGCCAAGGTGCCGCGCAAGTTCAAGCCGCCGGCCGGTGAGGCCTACGTCCGCATCGAGAGCGCCCGCGGGGACATGGGGTGGTACGCGGTCAGCGACGGCAGCGAGTTCCCGTACCGCTGCAAGATCCGGACGGGATCGTTTTCCGCCATGAGCATCATCGACCGCGTGTCACCCGGACTGATGATTGCTGATCTCGTCGCACTGATCTCCAGCCTCGACGTCGTGGCCCCGGAGGTCGACCGGTGACGCGCGGGCTGATCGCAAGCCCCATCGTCCCGTGGGGTCTGCCGACAAAAGGAGCGCTCACCCTTCGACAGGCTCAGGGTGAGCGGAGACATCTCATTGATTCAATGACCCAACCGCTCGTGCGGGGCCTGTCGACGCACGATTCCGGAGCAACCCGACAGTCCCTCGTGCGAGCGGGGGTAGAGAACGCATGCAAGCATTCCTCGATAGGCTGATCGCGCAGGGGTACTTCGCCGGCGTGCCGCGCGATCTGGTGTACGTGGGCGGCATGGTGGTCTTCGCCCTCATCGTCGTGCTGGGGTTTGTGCTCAACGTGGCGGGCATCACCACCTGGCTCGAGCGCCGGGTTTGGGCGCGGATGCAGGGGCGCTGCGGCCCCAACCGTGTCGGCCCGCAGGGCTTCCTGCAGTGGCTAGCCGACGGGGTGAAGTTGTTCATGAAGGAGGACCTGATCCCCGCACAAGCCGACTCCCGCCTCTTCCGCTTGGCCCCTTACATCGCGGTCGTCGGGTTCCTGTCGGCCTTTGTCGTGATTCCGTTCAGCAGCGGCCTGATTGTCGCCGACCTGAACGTCGGCATCGTGTATTTGACCGCCGTCACCTCCTTCGTGGTCGTGGGCATCTTGATGGCGGGTTGGGCATCGAACAACAAGTGGTCGCTGATCGGCGGTGTCCGTTCGGCAGCACAGATCGTCAGCTACGAGATTCCTACCGGGCTGTCGATCATGCCCATCGTGTTGCTCACCGGCACCCTGAGCATGCAGGGCATCATCGGCCAACAGGGCTGGGCGCCGCAGAACTGGTTCGTGTTCAACAACCCCTTCACCTTCGCGGCCTTTTTCATCTTTTTCACGTCCGCCCTGGCGGAGGGTAACCGCACGCCCTTCGACCTGCCCGAAGCCGAGTCGGAATTGGTTGCCGGCTTCGTGACCGAGTACTCCGGCGTGCGCTATTTGATGTTCTTCCTGGCGGAGTGGGGCAATCTGTACATCATCGGCGCCGTGGTCACGACACTGTTCCTCGGTGGCTGGCAGATTCCGCCAATCACCGACGGTCCGGTGCTGCGCCCCCTGCTCGAGTTCCTGACCTTCTTCCTCAAGTCGTATTTCTGGGTGTTGGTCGCCATGTGGGTGCGCGCGACGTTGCCACGAGTGCGCGTCGATCAGCTGATGGCGGTGTGCTGGAAGTACCTGGTGCCGCTGTCGTTCGCCAATCTCCTCGGCACCGCCGTCTGGGTCGTGCTGTGGCCGCAGGGCAACGTTGTGGTCCAGTACCTGATGGCGCTCCTGGGGTTGGCGATCGTGTGGTACTTCTTCCACCGCGTGGCGTTCCACTTGCGCCGGGCGCGTGTGCGCGAGCGGGGGCAATTCCAGCTCAACCCCTTGTCGTGAGAAAGCGATGATGAACAGCAGTTACCTGCGCAACATCAAGGAGACGTGCGTTACCGTGCTCGACGGCATGGCGATCACGTTTTCGCACCTGATGCGGCGACCGGTCACGATCCAGTATCCCGATCGCATCCCCGTTCGGGTGCAAGACACCCTGCCCTTCCGCTACCGCGGCATTCTCGAAGTCGATCTCGAGATCTGCACCGGTTGCCTGGCCTGCGAACGCGCCTGCCCGATCGATTGCATCGTCATCGAGGCGGAGAAGGACAAGCAGACGCGCGAGATGATCCTCAGGCGCTTCGACATCGACATGGCCAAGTGCATGTATTGCGGCCTGTGCAGCGAACCCTGTCCGACGGGCGCCATCCACCACACTCCGGAATTCGAAGGCGCCGATTTCTCGCTGGAAAGCCTGGTCCGGCACCACGTCAAAGCTCCCGTCCCGGCCTACAAAGTGAAGAAGGCCGGCGAAACCGATCCGGCGGTGCTGCCCCTGCTAGATCGAGGCATGCGCTACATCGAAGAATTCGCCGCCCCGGAGGCCAAAGCGCCGGCCGCCAAGGAAGGCGCCACCAAAGAAGGGACCGCGAAGGAAGGGGCGGCAGGATGAGTGGCCTGTTGCTGGGGGATCTCGTCTTCTACGCGCTCGCCGCCGTCACCGTCATTTCGGCGGCCGGCGTCGCCTGTTCCTCGAACATCGTCTACTCCGCTTTCTCGCTGATGGGGACGTTTATGGGCGTGGCCGGGCTATACGTCATGCTGGCCGCCGACTTCGTCGCGGTCATTCAGGTGCTGATCTATGTTGGCGGCATCCTGGTGCTGATGATTTTCGCGGTCATGCTGACCCACCGGATCGCGGACGTACGCATTTCGAACCGCTCGGTCGGGCGTGTACCCGGTGCGATACTGGTCGCCTGCCTTGCCGGCGTCATGGCCAGGACCGTGGTCACGACCTCGTGGCACGCGGTGGCGCCCGGCACGCCGGCGCCCACCACGTACGGGATTGGTAACGCCTTCCTCGGCGAGTATATCCTGCCGTTCGAGTTGGCCTCGCTGGTGCTGCTGGCGGCCCTGATCGGTGCCGTCGTGCTGTCGCGCAAGGAGTTGAAAGAGGGATGAGCATCGGGCTGCCACACTTCCTCATCGTCAGCTTGATCGTGTTCGCGCTCGGTCTGTACTGCGTGCTGACGCGCCGCAACGCCATCGGCATTCTCATGGGCGTGGAGCTGATCTTGAATGCGGCTAACCTCAACTACCTCGCCTTTTCCCGCTTCAGCTCGGGACACTACGACGGCCAGGTGTTTGCCATCTTCGTCATCATGCTGGCGGCAGCGGAAGCGGCCATCGGTCTGGCAATCGTGCTCGGAATCTACCAGACGTTCCACACCATTGACGTGGAGGCCACGGAGACGCTCAGGGGATAGTTCAACGTCCAAGGTCCAAAGACCGAAAGACTTCGCAAACATTGATATCCCTGGACGTTGGACATTGGACTTTGGACTAAAGAAGCATGACACATCCGATCTCGGTTGATTATCTGCGGTGGATCGTGTTGCTGCCGCTCTTCGGCGCGATGCTGAACGGCATCCCCGGCATTCTGATCCAACGCCGCTTCGGCAAGAATGCGATCTCGCTCATTGCCTGTGCGCCGGTCATCATCGCGTTCGTCCTTGCCGTGCGCACGCTGTTGCATCTGCTCAGCCTCGAGCCCGAGCAGCGCTTCCTGCTCGATCGGCTCTGGACCTGGTTCGACATCGGTGGTGCGCGCGCCGACATCGCCTTTCTCGCCGACCCGCTCTCGGCCGTCATGCTCCTGGTGGTCACCGGGGTCGGCGGATTGATTCACATCTACGCCATCGGGTACATGCACGACGAGGAATCGTACTGGCGGTTCTTTGCGTGGTTGAATCTGTTCACGTTCGCCATGCTCACCCTCGTCCTGGGCGACAACTTGCTGCTGATGTTCGTCGGCTGGGAGGGCGTGGGGCTGTGCTCGTATGCGTTGATCGGTTTCTGGTACAAGGAGTGGGCCAATGCCAGCGCCGGCAGCAAGGCCTTCATCGTCAACCGCATCGGCGACTTCGGCTTCACCCTCGGCGTCTTTCTGCTCTTCTGGTCGATGCAGGCCGTGGGGCACCCGACGGTCATTTTTCGCGAACTCGCGGAGCATGCCCACCTGCTCGATGGGCAAGTGTTCTGGGGCGTGGGGGTGGCCACGCTGGTGACGTTACTGTTCTTCGTCGGCGCCACAGGCAAGTCGGCGCAGATTCCCCTCTACGTCTGGTTACCGGATGCCATGGCGGGCCCGACGCCGGTCAGTGCGTTGATTCACGCCGCCACGATGGTCACCGCGGGCGTGTACATGATCGGCCGGCTGAATTTCCTGTTCAGCATGGCGCCCTTCACGTTGCACGTGGTGGCCACGATCGGCGCGGCCACCGCCCTGTTTGCCGCCACCATCGGCACGGCGCAGAACGACATCAAGCGCGTGCTGGCGTATTCCACCGTCAGCCAACTCGGTTACATGTTCCTCGGCATGGGGGTCGCCGCGTACGGCGCCGGCATTTTCCACCTGATGACGCATGCCTTCTTCAAGGCCTGCCTGTTTCTCGGTGCCGGCAGCGTCATCCACGGAATGAGCGGCGACCAGGACATGCGCAACATGGGCGGCTTGAAGGACAAGATGCCGCTCACCTTCTGGACGTTCCTGGTTTCCACCATCGCCATCGCCGGTATTCCCCCGACCTCCGGGTTCTTCTCGAAGGATGAAATCCTCTGGCAAGCGTTGTCGAGTGCGCACGGCAGTCCGGTGCTGTGGGCCATGGGCTTCGCCGCCGCCGGGCTGACTTCCTTCTACATGTTCCGCCAGGTGTTCATGACCTTTTACGGCGAGTGCCGCGCCGACCACCACGTAAAAGAGCATATCCACGAATCGCCAGCGGTGATGACCTACGTGCTTGCCGTGTTGGCCCTGCTGGCGGCTCTCGCCGGCGTTCTCGGCGTGCCGGAGGCGCTGGGGGGCGCGAACCGCATCGAGGGCTGGTTCGAACCGGTGTTCGCCGGACACGGGGCACACGGCGGACACGTCGCGGCAGCGGCTGTGGCGCACTCCTTTTGGACTGAACGGTTCTTCGCACTGCTGTCGGTCGGCGCGGCGGCCGCGGGCTTTTTCGTCGCCTACGCGATGTACCGCATCAGGAGCTTTTCGCCGGACACGGTGGCGGGAATCTGGCACGGACGGCTCTACCGACTGGTGTACAACAAGTACTACGTCGACGAGATTTACGGCGCGGTCTTCGTCAACGGCACGCTGCTGCTGACCCGCGTGTGCGCCGCGTTTGACCGCTACGTCATCGACGGCATCGTCGACGGCTCCGCGGGGGTGACCCGTTTCGTGTCGTGGCTCAACGGACTGTTCGACACTTACGTGATCGATGGCCTGGTCAACCGGATTGCGGACGGCACCACGCTGCTGGGGAACCGCTTTCGCCAACTGCAGACCGGCAGCATCAACGGGTACCTGTACGTCATCGTGTTCGGCGTCGTCGTCATCATGGTGGCACGATTGATCTGATTGGAGACAGACAACAGAGGACAGAGGACAGACAGCAGAGGGCAGAGGACAGACTTCAGACGTCGGATACCTGCCGACCTGGAGCCGAGGACGGAGTCTGTCGTCTGGAAGCGAGGCGGTCTGTCGTCTGTTGTCTCGCAAGTGGAGTTTGAGGAATGAATCACATCCTGACCTACATGACCTTCATCCCGATCTTCGGGATGCTTGTCGTCTTGAGCTTGCCGAGCAAGGCGCACAATCTGATTCGGTGGACGGCCGCCGGCATCACCGTACCGCCGCTGTTGATGGCGATCTGGCTGTTCGTCAATTTCGACCGCGCCGAGGCCGGCTTCCAGTATGTGGAGCACTACCGCTGGATCCCCAGCTTCAACATCGAGTACTTCGTCGGCGTCGACGGCATCAGCATCACGATGCTGCTCCTGACCGCGCTGCTGTCCTTCCTGTGCATGTTCGCCTCCTTTGGCATCGAGAAGGCGGTCAAAGGCTACTTTGCCATGTTCTTGCTGCTCGACGGCGCCATGACGGGCGTGTTCGTCGCGCTGGATTTCTTCCTGTTTTACATCTTCTGGGAACTGATGCTGCTGCCGATGTACTTTCTCATCGGCATCTGGGGAGGCCCGCGGCGTGAGTACGCGGCCATCAAGTTCTTTCTCTACACGCTGGCTGGTAGCGTCCTGATGCTGCTGGCGATGCTCGTGTTCTACTTCTCCGCCCCGGTACATACGTTCGACATGACCAAGCTGATGGCGCTGCACGGCGCCGTCCCGTACGCACATGTCCTGTGGATCGCCCTGTTCATCGGCTTTGCCATCAAGATCCCGGCGTTCCCGTTTCACACGTGGTTACCCGACGCGCACGTCGAGGCACCGACCGCCATCTCGGTCATCCTGGCCGGCATCCTGCTCAAGATGGGCACCTACGGCATTCTGCGCATCAATTTCGGGATTTTGCCGCAACCCACTGCCGATCTGTCCTACTACTTCCTCGGCGCCCTGGGCACGTTCAACATCGTTTACGGCGCGCTCTGCGCCATGGCGCAGACGGACTTGAAGAAGCTGGTCGCCTACTCCAGCATCAGTCACATGGGCTACGTCATGCTCGGCATGGCCTCGTTCACCCCGCAGGGCATCCAGGGCGCCGTGCTGCAAATGTTCAACCACGGTACGGTGACCGCGATGCTGTTCTTGCTCGTCGGGGTCATCTACGACCGCGCGCACCATCGTGACATCGACGGCTTCGGCGGTTTGGCATCGATCATGCCGGTGTACACCGGTGTGACCGGCCTCGCCTTCTTTGCCGCCATGGGATTGCCCGGGTTGTCCGCCTTCATCTCCGAAGTGCTGGTGCTGCTCGGCGCGTGGCAGAAGTACCCCGGCCTCACGGTGATCAGTGCCAGCGCCGTGGTGTTGACGGCCGGATACCTGCTGTGGACCCTGCAGCGGATGTTCCTCGGCAAGGCCAATGAGAAATATCTGACCTTGCCCGAGATCGGTGCGCGGGAGCTGTTCACCTTGGCACCGCTGGCCGTCATCGTGGTGATCCTCGGCTTCTACCCGCACGCGGTGCTGGATCTCATGAGCGCCTCGCTCAACAATCTGAACGCACTCGTCCTGGCACAACGGATCGCCCTCCAATGACCGCCGGCAGCCTGCAGAGCCTGGGGTACATTCTCCCCGAATTGATCCTCATCGTCACCGTCCTGGCGGTGTTCATCGCCGACCTGGTTTCGCGCAACCAGGATCGGGGAGGTGAGTTGGCGCTCGCGGGCGTGGCGGTCGCGTTGTTCGCCCTCTCGCGACTCGTCGGCACAGCGGACGGCTGGCTGTTCGGCAAAATGGTCGTACACGATCCGTTCGCCCTCTTCTTCAAGCTCATCTTCAGCCTGGCGGCGCTGGCCGCCATCTGGATGTCGTTGGACTCCAAGGAAATCACGACGAACCGCGGCGAGTATTATGGTCTCCTGGTCTCCAGCACGCTGGGGATGTACTTCATGGCGTCGTCCAGCAACCTGCTGATGGCATATCTGTCGCTCGAGTTCGTCAGCCTGACGTCGTACGTGCTCACCGGCTACCTGCGGCACGACCGCCGGTCGGGGGAAGCGGCGCTGAAATACCTGATCTACGGCGGAGTGGCATCCGGGGCGATGATATACGGTATGAGCTGGATCTTCGGTCTAACCGGCAGCATGGACTTCGCTCAGATCAATGCCGTACTGACCCAGGCCAATCCCAACAAATTGGCGCTGTTCATTGCGGTGGTACTGACGCTTACCGGATTCGGTTACAAAATCGCGGCCGTGCCCTTCCACATGTGGGTGCCGGACGTCTACACCGGCGCCCCGATTCCCGTCGCGGCGTTCCTGTCCGTCGGTTCGAAGGCCGCCGGCTTCGCCCTGTTGATGCGCTTTTTCTATCCGGCGCTGTCGCAGCTCGGCGCGTCCGGAACGTGGCGTATCCTGCCGGGCGTCGACTGGCCGCAACTGGTGCTGGTCTTATCCATGGTGACCATGACGCTGGGCAACCTCACGGCGCTGTCGCAGCGCAACGTCAAGCGGCTGCTGGCCTATTCGAGCATCGCCCATGCCGGCTACATGCTGATGGGGTTTGTGGTGCTGAGCAACGAAGGGCTGCGGGCCATGATGTTCTACATGGTCGTCTACTACCTGATGAACATCGGCGCCTTTCTGGTGGTGATGATCGTGGCCAATACCACCGGGCGCGAGGACATCGACGGCTATCGCGGTCTGGCCTGGCGCGGCGGCGCGGCGCCGGCGGTCGCGCTGGCGATCTTCCTGTTCTCCCTGACGGGGCTGCCGCCGCTCGCCGGCTTCGTCGGCAAGTTTTACCTCTTTGCCGCCGTCGTCCGGCAGCAGTTCTA
>JAGDMS010000065.1 GCA_017860575.1 Deltaproteobacteria bacterium
GTCCGGCTCCGGCAAGTCGACGTTCATGAACATCCTGGGCTGTCTCGACCATCCGACTCGGGGTAGCTATCGGCTTGACGGTCTCGATGTTTCCAGTCTCTCGGCGGACGAGCGTGCGTCGATCCGTAACCGTCGGCTCGGCTTTGTCTTCCAGAGCTTCAACCTCATTCCACGCACCAGTGCGCTGGAGAACGTCGAATTACCGCTTGTCTACAGTGACCTGCCGCTTGCCGAGCAGCATCAGCGGGCACGCGAGGCGCTCACGGCTGTCGGCCTGGCCGACCGGGCCGACCATATCCCCAGCCAGCTGTCCGGCGGACAACAACAACGCGTGGCCATCGCCCGCGCCCTGGTGAACCGCCCATCGCTGCTGCTCGCCGACGAGCCGACCGGCAACCTGGACACGCAGACGAGCCTGGAAATCATGCAGATCGTCAGCCGTCTGAATGACGAGCAGGGCATTACCGTCGTGCTGGTGACGCACGAACCCGACATTGCCGCGCACGCGCGGCGCACCCTGACCTTCCGGGACGGCCAGATCGTCACCGACGTGCGGCCGGACGCCCGTGCGCGGGAGCGCGCGCCGCGCACGGCGCGCGGATGATGCGTATGAAATTATTGCGCCTGACGCTCCGAACCGCCCTCCGCGCCCTGCGGCGCAACAAGCTGCGCTCGGGCCTGACCATGCTCGGGATCATCATCGGTGTCGCCGCCGTGATCACCATGGTGAGCATCGGCCAAGGGGCCGATGCCGCGGTGCAACAGCAGATCAAGAGCATGGGGAGCAATCTGCTCATGGTGGTGCCCGGTGCGACCACGTCGGCCGGCGTGCGTTCCGGATGGGGCGGGGTGTCGACGCTCACCGTCGCCGACGGCAACGCCATCAAGAAGGAATGTCCCTCCGTTGCCGATGTCACCTACATCCGGCGGCAGATCGTGCAGGTGGTGAACGGCGACCTGAACTGGTCGACGGTAGCCCAGGGCAGCACCCCCGCATTCGAGAAAGTCCGCAGTTGGCCGGCGGTGCGGGGGAGTTTCTTTACGCAGCGCGATGAAGAGAGTGCGGCCCGGGTGGCACTCCTGGGACAGACCGTTGTCGATCACCTATTCGGCCCGGGTGAAGATCCGGTCGGGGCCTCCATTCGGATCAAGGATAAACCCTTCCAGGTGATTGGCGTGCTTGAGGCGAAGGGGCAGACGGGGTGGGGGCAGGACCAGGATGACCTGGTGGTGATGCCGTTCTCGACTGCGGAGCGCCGGGTGCTCGGCACCCAATTCATCGGGACGGTGGACATGATCTTCGTCTCCGCTGTGTCGCCGGACGAGATCGACGACGCGATGAAGCAGATCACAGCACTGCTCCATGAGCGCCATCGCATCCAGCCGGATCAGGAAGACGACTTCACCGTGCGCAGCCTCACCGACATGGCGAAGGCCTCGGAGAGCGCGAGCAAGGTCATGACCAGCCTGCTGTTGAGCGTGGCCTCCATTTCCTTGCTTGTGGGCGGAATCGGCATCATGAACATCCTGTTGGTGTCGGTGACCGAGCGCACCCGCGAAATCGGCATCCGCATGGCGGTGGGTGCGAAGGGCCGGCACATCCTGCTGCAATTCCTGGTCGAAGCCATCACGCTCAGCATGGTGGGCGGGCTCGCGGGGGCGGTCGTCGGCATCGTCGGGGCCAAGCTGATCTCCTACCTTGCCGGCTGGCCCACGCTCCTCTCGGTGCCGGCGGTCGCCGGGTCGTTCCTGTTCTCCGGCGCGGTCGGAGTGTTTTTCGGTTTCTACCCGGCCCGTAAGGCGTCACGTCTCGATCCGATTGCGGCGCTGCGGTACGAGTGAGCCGCAGGCGGTCGTGCGACCTGCGGACATCAGACGACAGACGGACAGACAGCAGACTCAGCCATGGCGGTCATGACGGCTCGCGTCCGTTGTCTGTCGTCTCCAAGTCTGTTGTCTGCGCGATCTGTTTCAGCCGGCGCACAGAGGCGCGCCCGACCGGTTCACCCGCGCGGGTGGAACTTGCGGTGCACGGCGCGCAGCCGCTCACGGGCGACGTGGGTGTAGATCTGGGTGGTGGCGATGTCGGCGTGGCCGAGCATCATCTGCACGGCGCGCAAGTCGGCCCCGCGCTCTACCAAGTGTGTGGCGAAGGCGTGGCGTAACGTGTGCGGGCTCACGGTGCCGGCGATCCCGGCGTGCCGTACCGCCAGTCGGAGCCGCTTCCAGAAGCCCTGGCGGGAGAGGCGACGGCCGCTGCGGTTGACGAACAGCTGCCGGCTGAGGCGGCCCGCGAGGATCGCGGGCCGCGCCGTCTGCAGGTAATCCAGCACCCGCTGTCGGGCGCAGGTCCCGATCGGTACGGCCCGCTCCTTGCCGCCTTTGCCGATCACCGTAAGGTACCCGGCCTCCAAATTGACCTGGTTCACCGTCAGCGAAACGACTTCCGAGACCCGCAATCCCGTGGCGTACACGAGTTCGAACATAGCCCCGTCACGCTGCGTCAGGGGATCGCTGTCGCCCCGGCGCAGCAATTCCGCCATCTCCTCCGGGCCCAGCGAACGGGGCAGGCGCTGACCGAGCCGTGGCAGGTGAATGTCCTGGCTTGGATCGGTGCTGAGGTCACGCTCGCGCAGCAGGAAGCGGAACAAGCCGCGCACTGCCGCCAGCATGCGCGCGCGACTGCGGGCAGAGAGGCCCCGTTGCCGCAGGGCGTCGAGGAAACTCACGACATCGCGTCCTTGTACCGCCGCACCGCTGGCGATGTGGTGCCGTGCCAGGTGATCGAGAAACACCGCCAGGTCACGACCGTACGCCGCCAGCGTGTTAGCGGCGAGTCCCCGCTCGGTTGCAAGATGGTTCAGGTACCGGTCGACCTGGGCGTCCAACAGCGACACCGCGATCTTCCGTCCTGCATCCTGCGCGTTGCGGGCGGGTGTCGGCATCCTGCGTGGCACGGCTGTCACGCAACCGCAGTCGGAGCGGCCTCCTGCTCGGCAGGGTCGGCGGTGAGGCGCCGCTGCAATACGGCCTTGATGTGGTCCAGCCGTTCCGCATCGCCGATCTTATCGCCTGCCGCATCGGTGACATAGAACACGTCCAACACCTGATCGACATTGGTGGTGATCTTGGCCAGGTGAATCGACAACCCCAGATGAAAGAGGGTGTTGGTGATGGCGAACAAGACGCCGACCCGATCCTGGGTGTACACGTCGAGCACCGTGAAGTGGTCCGAGACATCGTTGTCGATTTCGATGTCGGTGCCAACCCGCGGTACGAATTTCTTTGCCAGGATCGACGGGCGCTGCGCGGCAGTCACCAGGGTTTCGACGTCGACCTGGCCGCTCAGCACCTGTCCAAGGCTGTTCTGTACCCGGTCCCACCGCGCCGGCCGCTGCATCGCTTCGGCCTGTTCGCCGTGTGAGACGCGAAAGATGTCCAGCGCCAGGCCGGAGCTGCTGGTATTGATGCTGGCCGCGAGGATGTTCATGCCGTGCGCCAGGAGGATGCCGGTGAGCATGGAGAAGAGGCCCGGGCGGTCGCGCGTGAGGACCGTGAACTCGCTGAAGTCGCGTTCCGCGAAGTGCTTGACCTCGGTGAGGTACGGGGCACCGTCCATGCGGCCGACCAGCTGCATGTGATGGGCGATGCTGTCCTCGGCGGTGCCGAGAAAATAGCGGTCGGGCATGTCAGCCAGGAAGTGCTGGACGCTCGTCGCATCGACATCAGCAGCCGCGGCTGCCACGCGCTGTTTCACGCGCTGCACCCGCTGCGCGTAGTCTTCCTCGACATAGGCCTCGCGCTCGAACACGTCGAGGGTCCGCATGTAGAGTTCTCCGAGCAGCATGTCGTGCCAGTTGTTCCAGATTTTGGGGCCCACTGCCCGCATGTCGGCGAACGTGAGCAGGTAGAGTGTCTTCAGGTTGGCGAGCGTTTCGACGCGCTTGGCGAAATCGGTGATGAGGCGCGGGTCGTGGATGTCCCGGCGCTGCGCCAGGTGTGACATCAGCAGGTGATGTTCGACCAGAAAGAGCAACTGTGCCGTGTCGTCGGGGTTGAGCTGCAGGCGCGCCGCGATGTCTGCCGCCATGCGCGCGCCGCGCTCCGAGTGTCCGCCGCCGTGGCCCTTGCCGATGTCGTGCAGCAGGAGCGCCAGGAACAAGATCTCGATGCGATCGATCTCCCGCACCACCTGCGTCAACAGGGGCGAGCTGTCCTTGAACACGCCGGCGCGCAGCCGTTCGAGCTCGTAGACCCCGCGCAGCGAGTGTTCGTCGACGGTGTACGTGTGGTAGACATCATGGAGCACCATGCACAGGAGCGCTCCGAACTCCGGGAGAAACGCGCCCAGGACGCCGACCCGGTGCATGTCGAGGAGGGTGTCATACACCTTCTGTTTGCCGCCGAGCACATCGAAGAACGCCGCGATCATCCGGCGGTCCCGGCGTTGCACATCGTCGAGCAGATCGAGGTTGGCCCGCAAAATGCGTTTGGTCCCGTTGGAGATCTTGACGTTGTGCCGTTGCGCGTCGCCGAACAGCGCGATCAGATTGCAGGGGTCGTTCCGCAGCACCTCGGTGCCGCGGATCGACAGCGCTCCTTCGCCGACCAGCACGCCAGGCCGGATCTCGCGGGAGCGGAAGCGGCCGAGCAGGCGATAGGGCTGCGCACGCTCGAGACAGCGGTCGATGATCTGGTCGGCGAAGCGGTTGATGGTCGCGGCGTGCAGGTAGTACGTGCGCATGAACGCTTCGACACCTTTCACCGTGGCCGAACCTTCGAAGCCGAGTTCGGCCGCAATGCGTTCCTGGTACTCGAAGGTCAGCTGATCCTGATGCTTTCCCGACATGAAATGCAGGGCGTTGCGCACGCGGAAGAGGAAATCGCGTGCCGCTTCGAGCTCTTCCCGTTCCCGCTCCGTGATAACCCCTTTGCGCACCAACTCCGCGACGCTATTCGTCTTGAATTTGACCTTCGCCATCCACATGGCGGTGTGCAGGTCGCGCAGGCCGCCTTCGCCCTCCTTCAGCTGCGGCTCGAGGAGGTAGACGGAATCGCCGAAGCGCGTGTGTCGCTCTCGGTTCTCCGCCAGCTTCTCGGTAAAGAAGCGGGCGACGTTGCGCTTGAGCACGTCGCGTTCCATGGCCGTGGCGAACTCGGCGTGGAGGGCTTCGTCGCCGCAGAGGAAGCGGGCGTCGAGCAACGAGGTTTTAACTTTGAAGTCCTTCGCCGCCAGGCGCACGCACTCGCGTACATTGCGCATGGCGTTGCCCACCGTCAGACCGGTGTCCCATAAGCTGTACAGCATGCGCTCCGCCACGTGCTCGATGTACGGCTCGCGCTTGTTCGGATAGAGAAACAGCAGATCGATGTCCGAGCACGGATTCAGCTCCCCCCGGCCGTAACCGCCCTGGGCAACGACGGCACAGCGCTGGTCAAGGCGCGAAAAGCGCTCGAGGTACTCGGCGTTCGCGGCATCGAACAACCCCCGCAGCAGACGGTCCATCGCGGCGGTGTAACTCTGGACGATAGTGTCACCCGAGGCGCCGCGCTGATGGTGCTCGCGCAGACGGTCCTTGACAACCTGCAAGAACTCACGGGCTGCTCGCCCCCAGTCCGATCCCGCGCCCAGCGGCTCCAACGGAGGAAACTCCGCGATGATGGCAGGGACGTCGTGCTCGTTCATAGATTCTTCGCCACGTGGCTATTTTCGACGAATTGCATGATTCCACGCAAGAGCCCATCGGCCACGGCGTCCTGATAGGCCCGTTCTGCCAACCGGGCACCCTCCCTGGGGTTGGTGAGGAACGAGACCTCGGCGAGGACGCACGGCATGCCGGCGCCCACCAGTACGTAGAATGGGCCGCGCTTGACCCCAAGATCGCTTACGGGCTCGCCACGCGCGCTCAGGCCGGTGACGAGCGCGCGCTGCACATGCTCGGCCAGTTCGACGGATTCTTGCACCTTGTAACTCTGAATGAGGTCACTGAGTATCAGCGCCGTGTCCATGTCGCGATTGCCGCGCCCGGTCATGCTGGTGAGACCGTTTTCCATCTTTGCCAAACGGATGGTGGCGCGGTCGCTGGTGTTGTTGAGGTAGTAGGTTTCGACGCCGGCTAGCGTCGGGTTGGGACTGGCATTGGTGTGGATGGAGAGGAACAGGTCGGCCCGTTCCGCGTTGGCGCGGGCCGTCCGCTCTTCCAGGGCGAGAAAGACGTCCGCGTTGCGGGTCAACACCACGTCGATGTCGGGGACGGCCTCGAGCCGTTGCCGGAGGCGCAGGGCGACAGCCAGGGTGACGTCTTTTTCGGCCACGCCACCGACACCGATTGCCCCGGGATCCTTGCCCCCGTGACCCGGATCGATGACGACTTTGAAACGATGCGGCGCCGGCCGAAGCGGTGCGGGGAGATTTGGCGGCGGGCTGGCTGGTCGAGGGCCGGTCACGGCCGCCAATTTGGGGCTGGTGGGCGGTTGCGGTGTTGTGGCAGGGGCAGCGGGCTCCTGTCGGGCCTCGGGTGCGGCCGGACGCTCGCGCCGGGGGCCGCGCACGTCGATGATGAGCCGAAAGGGGTCCGGCAAGGGGAATGCGCCCAACTCCGTCAGCCCGGGCACGTCCAGGATGAGGCGCGACGTCGCAGGGGCCGGCTCACCGGCGCGGACCCGCAGCAGCGGCCCTTCGGCGAGGACCAGGCCGGCGCGAACCTCGGGACTGAGCTCGCTGTCGAAGAAGTCGACATAGATGCGTGCTGGTACACCGAGATCGGCGCGGGCGGCCACCCGCTGCAGCCGGTAATGCACCGGTGCGGAGCACTCGATGATGACCCGGGTGACGTCGGGGGTGGCGTTGTGGCGCACGGTCCGGACGGCGGCGAGGGCGTGACTCTGCCGCGCCGCCGCTAACATCAGGATCACCACGACACAAGACAGTGCGACACGCGGCCCCGCGCGGAGCGTGGTTCCCCTGTTTACCAGGGACGGTCGATTCTCTCCGGACTCGTGCTTTGCCAGGCTCAGCACGAGCGCTGAGGTGCCCAATTTCAATAGAAAATTCCGCTCATCCTGAGCCTGTCGGAGGGTGCTTTTCTCGCTTGTCGCCAGTCCCGTACGAAGGGGTGGCGGCTGAACCGATCGCTGCACCAACGCCGACTGCACCTTCAGCCGGAACATCAGTCGTCCTCGCGTGCCAGCTGCACCAGGGCGTGGAGGCGCGTCAGCGCCTCCAACGGTGTCAGTCGGTCGACGTCGATACGCGACAGGTCCTCGCGCAGGCTGCGCTCACGGGCCGCGAACAGGGTGAGCTGGCCGGAAGGCGCTGTCTCTCCTTGCGCCAGTCGGGGTTGACCCATGTCGTTGAGTTCGCCCTGTTCCAGATTGCGTAGGATCTCCCGTGCGCGTGCGATCACCGGCGGCGGTACGCCCGCCAGACGGGCGACTTGAATGCCGTAACTTTGACTGGCCGGGCCGGGTACGATACGGCGCAGGAACACCACGTCCCCCTTCCATTCACGCACGGCGACGGAATAGTTCTCCACCCGTTCCAACGTGCGCGCCAGATCGGTCAACTCGTGGTAGTGCGTGGCGAACAGCACCAGGGGACGGGTGGGCGCCGCATGCAAGTGCTCGGCGACCGCCCAGGCAATGGAGATGCCGTCGAAGGTGCTGGTGCCGCGGCCGATCTCGTCGAGGATGACCAGGCTGCGCGGGGTCAGATGCGTTAGGATGTCGGCCGTCTCCTTCATTTCCACCATGAAGGTAGACTCCCCGCCGGCGAGGTTATCCGAGGCTCCGACACGTGTGAACAGGCGGTCGACAACCCCGATGTCCGCGGCGGATGCCGGAACGAAGCTACCCACTTGTGCCATCAGCGTAACCAGTGCGACTTGTCGCAGGTAGGTCGACTTACCCGCCATGTTCGGGCCCGTGATCGTCAGGAGTTGCGGGCCGTCGGGGTCCAAGACACAGTCGTTGGGGACAAAGCCGGCGCGTCCGGCCATCAACTCCACCACCGGGTGGCGCCCCTCCCGGATGTCCAGGTGGCGGTCACGGTGCAGGCGCGGCCGCGTGTACTGCTGCCGTTCGGCCGTCGTGGCGAACGCGCAGAAGACGTCGAGCCGCGCCACGGCCGCGGCCGTGCGGCTCAGGCGTGCCTGTTGCTCGGCAATCTCCGTTACCAGCTTGCTGAACAGGTCGAACTCCAAGGCGCGCAGCCGTTCCTCGGCGCCGACAATCTTCGCTTCGTATTCCTCCAGTTGCGGGGTGACGAAACGTTCGGCATTGACCATCGTTTGTTTGCGCCGGTAATCGTCGGGTACCAGATGCAGGTTCGGCTTAGTGACCTCGATGTAATAGCCGAAGACCTGGTTGTAGCGCACCTTGAGCGAGGCAATACCGGTGCGGGCGCGCTCCGCGACTTCGAGTTGAGTGATCCACTGTTTGCCGTGTTGCGAGAGGCCCCGGAGTTCGTCGACCACGGGGTCGCACCCCGGTCGGATGAGACCGCCGGCGCGGGCGTTGAGCGGCGGGTCATCCGCGAGGATGGCCGCGATGCGCGCTCGCACCTCCGGCATCGGATCCAGCTCCTCCCGGCAGCGTGCCAGGGATGGCACCGCGGTTTCGCTGAGCGCGGTGCGCAGCCGTTCGACCCGTTCCAGGGTGGCGCCCAGGCCGACGAGATCGCGCGGCGTCACCCGTGCCGCCGCCAGACGGCCGTTGAGGCGCTCGAGGTCGCCGACACCGCGCAGGTCCGCCTCCAGACTCTGGCGCCAGGTCACGCGGTCGCGTAGGTGTTCGACCGCATCGAGCCGTTCGCCGATGCCGGCGATGTCCGTCAGCGGGGTCAACAGCCAGTGGCGCAGCAAGCGGCCGCCCATGGGCGTCAGGGTCTGGTCCAGCACCCACAGCAACGAGCCGCGGCGTTCCCCGCGCATTGTCACCAAAAGTTCGAGGTTGCGGCAGGTCGTCTGATCAAGGTGTAGGCGATCGCCAGTGCCCTGCACCTCGGGCAACCGCAAATGCTGCAGGCCGGCGCGGTGTGTTTCGTGCAGATACCAGAGCAAGGCGGCGATGACGGGCAGCCCAGCGGTGGGGGCCTCGGCAGCGGAGCCGTTCGCCGCCGCCGTTTGCGCGCGCAACCAATCGCGCGCCCGCGCCGGGGCAAACTGCTCGACAGGGACACGGTTCAGGAGCGCGTGCGGGACGGCCGTGGCAACGCAGTCCCCGAGCGCGTCGTCGGGGGCGGGTACCAGCACCTCGCGCGGCGTCAGGCGCGTGAGTTCGTCCGCCAGTGCCATGTCGTCCGCCAGCGGAACGATGCGAAACTCTCCGGTCGAGAGGTCCACGGCGCCCAGCACCACGCCGTCGTGCTCGCGCGTAACTGCCACCAGGTAGTTCGGACACTTGGGGTCGAGACATTCCTCTTCGGTAACGGTTCCCGGCGTGATCACGCGGACCACGGCGCGGTCGACGAGGCCGCGGGCCGTGGCAGGGTCTTCCACCTGATCACAGAGGGCGACTTTACGGCCGGCCGCGAGGAGCTTGGCGATGTAAGATTGCACCGCGAAATGCGGCACGCCGCACATGGGGATGGGGACGTCGTCCTTCTTGCTGCGGGTGGTCAGTGCGACGTCCAGGAGAGGGGCGGCCTCCTCGGCGTCTTCGAAGAACATCTCGTAGAAGTCCCCCAGCCGGAAGAAGAGCAGGGCGTCGCGGTGTTGCTCCTTGACGCGCAGGTACTGCTCCAGCATCGGAGTGAGCTTCACGGCTCCTCCACGGGCCAGGTGGTGTTTGTGCTCATCTGTCGTTGTGAGAGTCGTTGCTGTTGGCGGGGCACGGGCGTGGTGCGATGCCGGTCCGTGTGTTGTGCCCTAGATCCCGGCCCCGGGCGCCCACGCCTCCCCACCCACATGAGCGGATTGTGACACTGGAGTGCGCACGCGGCAACAGGTGCGCTCATACGCCGCCAAATGCGGACCGGTGATCCTCCCACAGGCGCTCGTGCCGCCTCACGATTTCTTGAGGGAGCCGAGGAAGTCTTTCAAAGGCTTGGTGTTGATGACGTCCGACTTCTCCGCCCAGCCACGGCGGGCGGTGGCGACGCCGAAGTGCAGATAGTGCAGGTGGTTGATGTGGTGCGCGTCGGTGTCGATGACCAGCTTGACGCCGGCATCGACGGCCTTGCGTACGTGCTCGTCCTTGAGGTCGAGTCGATCCGGGTAGGCGTCGATCTCCAGGACGGTGCCGGTGCGTTTGGCGGCCGCGATGATCGCATCGATGTCGAGGTCGACCGGTTCGCGTTTGTTGAGCACGCGTCCGGTCGGATGAAAGAGGATGTCGGCGTGAGGATTCTCCATGGCGCGGATGACCCGCCGGGTCATCTCCGCGCGCGGCAGGTTGAAGTGGGAGTGCACGGCGACGCCAACCACGTCGAGCTTGGCCAGGGTCTCGTCGTTGATGTCCAGGGTGCCGTCCTTGTTGATGTTGACCTCCGCTCCTTTGAGGACGGTGATACCGTGCAGCTTTTTGTTGAGCTTGTCGATCGCCGCCATTTGCTTGATGAGTTTCTTCTCGTCTGACCCGCCGGTCATCGCGAGGCTCTTGGTGTGGTCGGTGATGGCCATGTACTCGAGACCCAGGCGCTGGGCCTCGGCCACCATCTCCTCGATGGTATTTTGGCCGTCGGTCCACGAGGTTTGTGTCTGCAGGTCGCCGCGCAGGTCGCCGTACGCAATCAGCGCGGGCAGTTTCCCTGCCATGGCCGCTTCGATCTCCCCGCTGTTCTCGCGGAGCTCGGGTGGAATGTACGGGAGCCCCAAGGCGGCGTACACCTCTTCTTCGGTTTTGCCCGCGATGGCCTTGTCGCCGCGGAACACGCCGTACTCGTTCAGCTTGAACTTCTTCTCGATGGCTAACCGGCGCAGGGCGACGTTGTGGTCTTTGCTGCCGGTGAAGTAGTTGAGCGCGGCTCCGAAGCTCCCCTCCGGCACCACCCGGACGTCCACATCCATGCCGGTGTCCAGTTTGACGCTCGATTTCGTCGGACCTTTGCCGTGAACGTGGATGACTTCGGGCATGCCAACGACGAAATCCATTACTGCTTCGGGTTTCGCCGAGATCACCAGCAGGTCACCGTCGCCGACGGTTTCCTTGCGCCGCCGGATCGAGCCCGCGACGGCAACCTCTTCCACGCCCGGGATTTTCCTTAAGCGGGCTTCGATCTCGGCTATCAGCGGCAGCACCGCGCCGAGAGGGAAGCGGCCGGTGCTCTTGCGGACGAAGCCGATGCCCTTGAGGATCTTCTGCTCGCTCTTTTCGCCGAAGTGGGGTAGGTCGCGAATCTTTCCCGCCTGTGCCGCCCGTTCCAGATCGTCGACGGTTTTGACCCCGAGTTCGTGGTAGAGGACTTGGATCATCTTCGGACCCAAGCCCTCGATGGCAGTAAGTCCGGTCAGATCCACCGGGGTCTTCTTCCGCAGGTCGTCGTAATACGGCAGCGCGCCGGTCTCGATCAGGGTGGCGATCTTTTCGCCGATGCTCTTGCCGATACCGGGGATTTCGCAGATCGTCTTCAGGCCGCCGTGCCGGAACACCTCGGTAAGCGGCTCGTCGACCGCTTCGATGGCATAGGCCGCCTTTTCATACGCCCGCGGCTTGAAGGGCACGCCTTCCATGTCGAGGTAGATGGCGATCTCCCGCATGATGCGGGCGATGTCGGCGTTGCTGTGGCGGGTCATGTCCGCGGTCTTGGTCTACGAGGCACCAGCGATACTACTCGGCTGCCGCTGCATCGCCCGTGTGCCGCCGTGCCAATACGATGCTTTCATCGAGCACCGCAACTGCAAAGGCATCCCTGCGCTCGACGAGCGCGTCGCGTTCCGCTTCGGTGTAGGCGATGACGTCACAGCCGATTCCGACTCCTTCGAAGTACCGGGAGAGGTCCGGGATGCGGTCAAGAAATCGCGGCGCGCCATTTCGTACGACGATGAACAGATCCGCGTCGCTGCCGGGTCCCGCCGTGCCATGTGCAAGCGACCCGAACAATCGCACCTCGATTACGTCCGGCCGCTGCGTCAACAGGTTGTCTGCCCGCCGGCGCAGGCGGGCAAGCGTGCCCTCGCGGTCGAGGCGGAAGACCCGGACATTACGCCCGCGATAACATTCGCTGACAGACTGCAAGTACCACCTCTGCATCGGCGATGGCCCGCTCCGCCTCGGGCCGCGTGTAGAAGTCGGCGGGGGCTCCACCGGCCAGCCCATTGGGATAGCGGGTTGGGATGTACAGTTTGTCCAACGCTCGCGCGCGGTCGAGCAACGCCTCGTCAATCGCCGCTTCGTACGCTCGCAGACCGACAAGCAGTTCGGTCACGACGTGTCCCCAGGCTTCCTGCCCGAGGGCTGCATACGCGGCCTTGGCGGCTTTTTCGGCCGCCTGCTGCGCGGCAAAACTGGCCCACTCGCAATGCCCGTCGCGCAGGGCATGCCGCGCATGCTGCAGGTCCGCCTCCGCCTGTCGAAACCAGTCCCGAGCCCGCCCGCTCATGTGGCCAGAATAGCCGACGGCGGGGCGGAACGCGAAGGGGTGGGCGTCGCCGTGTCCGCACTTGAAATTCACCCACGTCTCAACCGAGGTGGCGGCAACGTGGTGAACCCCGGCGGACCGGCCCTGATGGCGGGGCTACAGTTCGGATGTTGTCCCACCACATCTCGCGGTTCAACACGGCTCGACTCACATGAGGAGATGGCGCGTCGCTTCTTGATTACTCCTTGCGGGCGTGGCGCGTGATGGGTTTGATGCGCCGCGACAATCGGTTGTTGGCGTGATACGGTCCCAGGATGCGGCTTGTGGATGGCATCACGGCAATCAGGCAGGGCCGCTGGGTATTGCTGCTCGCGTGCACCGCGCTGAGCGCTCGCGTGCTCTGGTGCGCTGCGCTCGCCAGTCGCCAGCCGCAGTTCGACGAGAGACACTACCTCGCACTTGCGGCCAATCTGGCCGCCGGCAAGGGCTACGTGGATGAGGCCGGCCATCCCACCGCCTACTGGCCGGTCGGCTATCCTGTGGTCCTGGCCGCCAGCTACCGGCTGCTCGGCCAAAGTCCGATGACCGGCATCCTCCTGCAGGTCCTCGTGGGTATTGCGACGTGTCTGGTGGTTTCGCGCATCGGTACGTCCGCGTTCGGGGTGGGCGTCGGACGCTTGGCGGGGTTGCTCCTGGCCGTCTACCCGACACACGTCTTCTACGCCACCCTGTACCTCACCGAGCCCCTCTTCACGCTGCTTCTTGCCATAGCGGTCGCACTACTCCTGCAGGGGTGTACACGGGGCATGGCCGCCACCGCCGGGGGTGGGTTTGCTCTCGGCCTGGCGGCGCTCGTGCGCCCCGTCGTCCTGCTGCTACCCTTGGCCCTGCCACTGTGGCACCGGTGCCTGGGATTGCGGTGGCGGGTGGCGCTGGCGCGTACGCTGGTCACGGGTTTCTGCACGCTGCTTGCGGTGAGTCCATGGCTGGTGCGTAACCACAAGCTGACCGGCAACTGGACGACCATCGCGACAAACGCAGGTCACGTTTTCTGGGGCGGCAATAGTCCTGGGGCGCTGCGCGGAGATGCCGATCGCCAGGAGATCAACAAGCAGCTGCGAGAGGATTCGGACGTCAACTTCGCACGCGGATTCCGGCTGGGAGTTCGTACGATTGCCGCTGCGCCGCTGCGCGCGGGGGCACGGGTCCTGCAAAAGGTGAGCTATTTCTTCGCGCTCGAAACCGATGGGGCATTGTGGAATCTCAAAGGCCTTCCCACGCCGCCTTCACTCGCAGTGACGCTGCTGCTATTGGGCGTGGCAAACGCCGCTTACGTGTTCATGTTGTCCTTTGCGGTTCTGGGGCTGCTAGGCACGCCGAGGAGACAGCCATTGTCGTCGCTGCTCCTCGTTGTGACCGGGTACCTCGTAACGGTGGCGGCGGTGTTTGTCGGCGATCCCAGGTATCACTACGGTCTGGTACCCCTGGCCATGATCTTCACGGCAAAAGGGTGCACGGAGGACTGGCCAGCGCTACGGAGTGTCACACCACCGAAAGAACCGATCGCCCGGCGGCGGCTGTGGACATGGAGTGCGATCGTGTTGGTCTTGCTCATCCTGATGGTGACTCACCTGGCCTTCAAGGCACTCGAATTCGGGTGGCTTGGCGGCTAAGGGGCGCGCCGGTACGGTATCACTGCGGTGTTGGCTGGCTCGCCGTGTCTCACCGCGCGAAGATCGCCGCAATGGCACCGGGCAACTGGCTGAACGCGGACACCACGGGGCCCGCCCCCTCGATCTCGTTGCGGTAGCCGTGGCCATAGTCGCAGCCGACGAAGTGACAGCCGACGGTGATGGCGGCGTCGACGTCGCTCGACCGATCGCCGACCATGACGACCTGCGCCGGCGTCAGCGCTTCACGGGCCAGATAGGCGCGCAGGATCTGCCCCTTGTCGGTGATGCCGTCGCTCTCCACGTTGATGAGCTCGATAAAGTACGGGGCGAGCCGGTTGCTGCGCAGCACGGCTTGGATGTACCGCCGTCGACCGTTGGAGGCGATGGCCAGTCGGAACCCGGATGCGGCGAGGCGTGCCAGGGTCTCGGGGACGTCAGGGAACAGAATGCCCTCACCGCGTTCGACGCGGGCGCAGATCACCTCGAGCGTTTCCGCGTAGAGGAGATCCACCGCTGTGCGTTCGATGTGCGGGAACAGCCGGTTGAGGATTACCGCGACCGGCCAGCCGACGTGGTCGAGAATCTCACGCGTGCTAGGCACGCGGGGGAAGGAGTTGGGACGGCGCGTGTTCACAGTGGCGATGGCCTCGCGGTACGCCTCCCCCAAGAACGGCTCCGATGAGTAGAGGACACCATCCAGGTCGAAGGCGATCAGGGCATGCATCGTGGCCCCGGAGACCGGCACGTTACCCGTCCGCCGCCACGTCTGCGGCAAATCCCGGACGGGTCCACGTCATGATGAGCGCGTGGTCCCCGCGCCCATAGTAGTGGCGGCGCAGGCCGGCTTCCGCGAACCCAAACGAGCGGTACAGGGCGATGGCGGCGGCATTGTCGCGACGCACTTCAAGGGTGACCGTTCGCACTGGTCTCTCGGCTGCCTCGTGCATCACCAGCGCGACAAGGGTGTGGCCGACACCCTTCTGTCGCTGCTCCGGGTCCACGGCGACATTGAGAATCTGGATCTCGTCGCCAACCATCCACCAGCAGACGTAGCCAATGAGCCGGTGGGGTTCCTCATCCGCGCGTGCCAGAACGGTCGTGGAGAACGGCACTTTCAGCTCATGCAGGAAGAGCCCGCGGCTCCACGGTTCGGGAAACGAGCGCCGTTCGATTCCCAGGACCTCATCGAGGTCCGCAACGGTCATCGGCGAGAAAATCATGCGGAGAACATTTACCAACGCATCAGCGCCGACGCCCAGGTGAACCCGGCACCGAAGGAGGCGAGGCAGACGACAGCGCCGTCGTGGATGCGCCCGGCATCGAGCGCCTCGGAGAGGGCGATCGGGATCGAGGCCGCGGTGGTGTTGCCGTAGCGGTCGATGTTGTTGAAGACCTGGTCTTCGGCAAGCTCGAGCGCCTGCGCCACCATCTGGCTGATGCGCAGGTTGGCCTGGTGCGGGATGAGAAGGGAGAGGTCCGTCAGCGCCAGGCCGTTGGCGTCCAGCGCTTCGCGAATGACTTCCGGGAAGCGGGTGACCGCATGCCGGAAGACGTAGCGCCCGTCCATTTTGGGAAAGATGCGCGCCTCGTCTCCCGTGATCAGCTCTTCGGTCACGCGCGGCCGCAGCCGGGTGCTCGGGCATTCCAGCCACAGTTTCTCGGCGAAGCGCCCCTCGGCGTGCAGGTGGGTGGACAGGATCCCGCGCCGCTCGTCCGGCTCCGGACCCAGGACAACGGCGCCGGCACCGTCGCCGAATATGACCGCAACCTCGCGCCCGCGGGTCGTCAGATCGATGCCGGTGGAGTGCACCTCCGCACCAACCACGAGCACGTGTTCGTAGGTGCCAGCCTTAATGAACATGTCCGCAATCGCGAGACCGTAAATGAAGCCGGAGCACTGATTGCGCACGTCGAACGCGGGCATGCCGCCGATCCCCAGACGATGTTGCAGGAGGCAGGCGGAGGCCGGCATGTCGACATCGGGGCTCAGGGTGGCAAAGATGATGCAGTCCAGATCGCCCGCCGCAAGGCCGGCGGCGCGCAGCGCCTGCTGCGCGGCGTCGGCTCCCATGTCGGCGGCGCCGACGCCGTCATCGCTGTAGCGCCGCATCCGGATACCGGTGCGTTGCTGGATCCATTCGTCGGTGGTGTCCATCATCGTACCGAGAACCGCGTTCGTGACCACGCGTTCCGGTAGATGGCGCCCGACCCCCAGTATGCGCGAATGCCGCACCCGATCCTCCTATAACGTGACCACCGCCGCGCCCCAGCTGAGGCCGGCACCGGCAGCCGCCAGGCACACGGTCGCCCCCGGACCCAGCTGCCCGCTGGCGATCTGTTCGCTGAGCGCAACCGGCAACGCCGCCGCGGTGAGATGGCCATGCTGCAGTGCCGGGATGTTTACCCGCGAGGACGGAATGCCGAGGCTCTGCACCGCCGATTCCGAGACGTCCGGCAACACGTGGCTGATGATGAAGCAATCCACCTGAGCGATCGGGGTATTGGTGGACTGTAAGACGGCGCGCATTGCCGCTTGCAGCGATTCGTTGCCGAAGCGGCGCACGGCCTCGAAGTCGATAACGGGAAAATGCTTTCCTTGACGGAAATTCTCCATGGTCAGCCGCACCGGGTGCTGGCGGCTCGCAGGGAACTCGCACCAGAATCGGTCATAGGCGCGGCCGTCCATGTGGAGGACGGTGCCGCGGATGCCGCCCGGTCCCGTGGCCGGACCAATCAGGGCGACGCCCGCGGCGTCACCGAACAAACCGGCGATCTCTGCTCCGCCAGAATAATCGAGGCCGGCCGAGTGTACCTCCGCGCCGGCCACCAGGACATGCCGGTGGGTGTGGGTGCGCACGCTGGCGTCCGCGATCGACAGGCCGAGGAGAAAGCCGGTGCACTGCGCCCGAACGTCCACCGCGCCAACGGTGCCGCAGCCCAGTTGCTGCTGCAGGAAACAGCCAGAGCCGGGAAAGGTTACGTCCGGGGTCATGGTGGCAAAGATGATGAAATCCACGCGCTCGGGTGTCAGCTGCGCTCGTTCCAAAGCGGATGTCGCCGCGCGTGCGGCGAGCGTGGACGGTCCGACCGCTTCGACGGCGATCGGACGGCGGACGCCGGCGCAATCGACCCCGGACGGGAGGTGGTGGCCAAGGGCCAGGATGGCGCTGCCCATACGTTACTGCCGCAGGAGGACCACTTCGAGCGTTTTGTCACGCAGCCGATGTTTGAAGGTGCGCGCTGGCTTCGGGAGTTGCACGGTGGTGGTGAAGTCCGGCGGAAAGCCGGGTGACACGGCGGCGAGGCGCCGCAGGTCCCGGTCTCTGACGTGTCCCTGCACGACGAAGACACCGTTGCGGAAAGACAAGGCATAGTCGTAGTCCGGCATGGTGTCGGGGATGCCGAAGGCTTCCTTTGCCGCCGATTGCGGGACGCGGCGCGGGAACTCGAATCGCAGGAGATAGCCGTTGCCTTGTTCCTTGAGGGAATACACTTCTCCGTAGCGGCGCTCGCGCTCGAGCTTGTCCTCAAAGCCCTCGCCGTGAAAGCCATTGACTGCGACGGTGCCCTCGGTGGTGACCGGCAGCAGTTGCCGGACGAACGGGGCGACGAATTTTGCCAGTAGCCAACCGTACCCGCTGCCGCGGCACTTCCAGCGTTCGGTCGGCAACGCCTGCAGCGCCCCTTCGCGCAGACGGAAGAGGGCTTCCAGCAAGGCGAGGGCGATCCCCACGCCGACCCAGGCGTACGCGTTCCGACTCCACACCGCCCGGTCGAGGAGCGCTGCTCCGATGCCCGTCGTCACTAGCGGGTAGAGCAGCAGGTTCAAAATCACGTTGAGAGTCATGGCGCGCTGCGCGGTGAAACAGGCCGGATCGCCAACCCCCTGCTCGATGGCCCGCTGCTGCGAGGCCGGCAGGGCCCCGAGGAGGGCTT
>JAGDMS010000522.1 GCA_017860575.1 Deltaproteobacteria bacterium
TACGCCAGAATCTGGCGGATGCCGAGCGCCTTGAGCGCGCGGCTGACCTGCCCCGCGTGCTCGGTGGTGGCCGCCTGCCCGGCCACCGCCGTGTAACAGAAATGGCTGCCGCGATCGGTGTAGAGCTCGCAGAACCGCCCGCAGCTCTGCAGTACCTGCTTGAGCGCGGCGAAGGTCGACAGCGTCCCTTCCTGCGGCACAAACTGGGCGTAGAGAATGCGGCTGTCGGCGTCGTCTTGCACGACGATCAGATCCCACATCGGCTGCTCCTCCAGCCACGCATGGGTAGATCCATCGAGGTGTAACATCGTGCCGCACAGCGGCCGCCGCTCGCGCCGCCGGCGGTATTTGCCCCGTGCCGGACTCTTCTCCGCCAAGCCCGCCGCTTGTAACGCCAGCTTCGCCCACGTGTACGACATCTTCAGGCCGTGCCCCTCGGTGGCCTTCTCCCAAAAATGCTGCACCGAGAATTCCGCGTACTGCTCCCGCCGCAGCCGGCACAACTCGGCAATCGTCTCCAGCGGGATCCGCTTGCGCCGCGGCTTCCCGCCGCGCCCATCCACCAGCCCGTCGTCGCCCCGGTCCTCGTAGCGCTGCTTCAGGCGCCGCATCTGCCGGGCCGTAATCCCGCAGATATCCGCCGCTTGAATCCACGTCAGTTCCTTCGCGATCGCTCGCACGATCACTTCCTTCCTCGTCATTCGTCTCGCCTCCCGGGCGACCCGCCGTGCCATCGCATCCATGCACCGCGGCGTAGCCCATCAAGGCGGACATCTCTAACTGCTAATGCCCCCGGACATCTCCAGTGCTCCCTACATTGGTGGCACTTGATGGTTGACCCTCTTCTCCAACCTCTGCTAGAGTCCGTGGGGCGTGAGGGGCGCCAGACGGTCACGCTTGAAACGAAGGCTCAGTCACCGTCTGCGCCGTGGGAGGAGCGGCTGAGAACAATGCCAATCGGTTACCGGCTGTTTACGGTAGTTCTCTTGGCGATTGTGGCGCACGCCCCAGCGGTACGTGCCGCCGAACCGGGGAACGGTGAGATACCCGCGGCCATCGATCGTGACTCGCCGGTGCCAGTGCTTCCGGGACTGGAACCGCAGGTGGAGTTCTGGAAGCAGGTCTTCGCCACGTACACCACCCGTCAGGTCGTCATTCACGACGCCCTGCACCTCGACCGCATTTACGAGGTACTCGATTTCGAGCCGTTGACGGACGGGGTCCTCAGCGACGCCGAGATCGCGGCATATGCACAGGACAAGGTCCGCAGCGAAAAGGAACGCCTGCGGACGATTCTGCTGGAATTGCACCAGCGGGCGAGCAACCCGGGTGAACTCTCCCCCGAGGAAGCGAAGATCTGGGCCCTGTTCCCAGATGTCGACAATCCATCACGGTTCCTGGATGCGGCGGCGGACGACCGGATTCGCAGCCAAACAGGTCTGCGTGAACGGTTTGCCGCTGGAGTCGAGGTTGCGCGCGGGCACCTGCCAGAAATGGAAGCGGTCTTCCGCCGCGAGGGCCTACCGATTGAGCTCACGCGGCTGCCATTGGTGGAATCGTGCTTCAACCTGCACGCGTACTCCAAAGTTGGCGCCGCGGGCATCTGGCAATTCATGCCGTCGACAGCGCGCTTGTACATGCAGGTCGATCGCGCCCTCGACGAGCGCAGAGACCCCATCGTGTCCACGCGGGCGGCCGCCCGCTTCCTGCGGGCCAATTACAATGTGCTCGGCAGCTGGCCGCTGGCGATCACGGCCTACAATCACGGCCGAGCCGGGGTCGCCAATGCCGTCGCTACCGTCGGCTCCGATGACCTGATGGTCATCATCCGGGAGTATCAGGGTCCGGCCTTCAAATTTGCCTCGCGGAACTTCTATGCGGAGTTTCTTGCCGCGCTTGATGTCGAACGGCACGCCTCGCAGTATTTCGGCGGGTTATCGCCGGTGCGGCGGCCGCGCACCGACAGCGTGATCCTGTCCGACCGCGTCACCATTCAAGCGGCCGCCCGTGCCAGCGGGAGCGATGTGGGCACGCTCGCGCAATTGAACCCGGCGCTCACACGCGACGTGGTTGCCGGCAAGTTCCCGATTCCGAAGGGATACGCGTTGCGTATCCCCGTGGGCTCGGCGGCAAACTTCCAGGTGCGCTACGCCAGCGTGCGGGCGGAGGAGAAACGTGCCGCAGCAAAGCCTCGCTACGTCGTCCACCGCGTGAAAGCCGGGCAGACCCTAGCGGGAATCGCGAAGCGCCACGGCACGACGGTGGCGGCGCTGCGCCGGCACAACAAGTTGCGCGCCGACCGCGTACGTCCCGGCCAGAGTCTTACGATTCCGACCACGTAAGTGCTCGGGTCGCACGCTTGTCCGAATTGCGCGCCCCCGGAGGCACCGACGCCGGGGTGGTGGAATTGGCAGACACACAGGTCTTGAAATCTTCCTGACTGGTGCCTCACAAGTGGTGCCAGGTTGGTCTTGCCCCGATTTAGTGGACAAATCCGTTAAGCTGCCTGAGCAGCGGTTCGTCCGCTCCGCTTCATAGTCCGCCGGGCTGTGATACGCCAGGAACGAATGTACCAACATCGGCCTCGTGGATGTGTCGAAGGATGATGTATGGCTAGTCCGTCTGGCCAGGGAGTTCCATGCCGCATCTGTCGAGCATCTGACGACTTTTCTCGCGGAGGAGTACGGAGAGAAACAGGGGACGGTCGAGTTGGTTTTGTGGCGCTTTTGTGCGGATGGTGCCTGCGAGAAATGGCTCGGAAAGCACGCTCGGCCCTCACAATGAATGGTACGAGGGCAACAAGAGCGCCGGATTGATGGCGCAGGAGAATGCGCATGACGAATTCGAGG
>JAGDMS010000237.1 GCA_017860575.1 Deltaproteobacteria bacterium
CGGCTTTCCTCCGGCACGTAGATGACCACGTCGCCCTGCACGCGGGCCTGACACGACAGCCGCTCCCCGTCGCGCAACGGACGGCGGCCCGTGTAGCGCTGCTCGTCTGGGGTCGGCGGCGACACGTGAGCGCCGCTCGAGCTGATGCCGTGTTCCGGCTGCGGTCCCTCCAACACGCGCACTTTACACTTGCCGCAGACGGACTGTCCGCCACAAATGGTCTCGATGCCGACACCCAGGAGACGCGCGGCCTCTCGCAGCGTCGTTCCCGCTTCGATCTCGCCGTGCTGACCGGCAGGCAGAAAGCAGATTCGGTGCGACGTCATTGCCACAGAGCCGCGCTCGCGAGCGGCGCGGCGGTTCCATAATTCGATACGGTTAGTCTCGATATACCCGATCGGCATTTGCCGGTCAACGGGGCCGGCCCGCGGGTCGGGCGCCCCAGCCCCGCACGGGGCGTTGACGATCCGGTCCCGCTTCAGGCTCCGGCATCCGCGAATTGCAGCGGATAGCGGCCGTACTTGAGGCAGGCGTCGCGTACCGCGAGGAGATTTGCCAGCGGCGTCTCATCGTCCGGCAAGTCGGTGCTGAGCACGTAGCGCTTTCCGGGGGCGCCGATCCGCAGCGTTTCCCGCACCTGTTCCTCGATTTGCTCCGGCGTGCCGTACGCCAGCAACGGTGCCGGCATGGCCCAATGAAAAATGAAAGTGCCCTTTTCGTCGCTGATCGCCTTCATCTTGCGCAGATCGGTTGGCGGGCCAAACGAAAATGCGCCGTAGCCCATGTCGGCATACGTCTGGAGTAACGGGGTGAAATCGGTCTGTCCTTGCCCGCCGCCGGAAATCGTCCCTGGTGCCGGCGCCAGTTCCTGCAGGATCCGCTTGTTGTACGGAGCGCAGTAGCGCTCGAACCACGCCGGTGATGTAAAGGACGGGCTCGCGAGGCTCTCGATGAGCATCCAGGCGGGGGAGTTGTAGGCTTCCATCAGGTACCGCAGCAGATCGACGATAAAGGTGCACAACTTGTCGAACGCTTCGACCGCGAGGTCGGGGTGCCTCTTGATGTCGCGGAATCCGTCGACCGGTCCTCGCAAGCAGGCGTTGTACGTGTAATACGGGCCGAGGGCGAAGACGGTGGCGAACGGCGACAGATCGCCCAGGCGTTCGTTGAGAAATCGCGCCGTCTCGATTTGCCACTTGAGCGCCTGGGACTGGCGTGGGTCGGGCAGCGGATTTTCGAGGATATCCTCGAAACCGCGCTTGACGGCCCATTCGGTGACCTTCGGCAGGGTATGCGGGAGAAATTCCCACTTGGTGCCGAAGACGTCACTGAGGTTCATGTCAATGGGCAGGTACTCGCACCCCGAGTCCGTCTTGCATTCAAGGATCGAGACCAATGCCACTTTCACCGCAGCGACGGGGTCGGCGTATTTTCGCACGTAATCAACGCCGAGCTTCTTCATGCCGAGGAACTCCGGCTTGGAGATGACGCACGGGACGCGATCGATGTCCTGCCCCATCATGGCGCCCATGATCCGCTGGATGGGCGTCAGCGGTTCGGAGGTCCACAACTGTCTGACCTTGGCGCACAGGTCGTCGATCTCCACCTTGTCTGGTTTGGACAGGAGATCCTCGAATCGTGCGTAGCCTGAGAGGTGCGGAACTGGGTTGAAATATTCGACGGGCATCGTCGTACCCTCCGGAGACAGCGGGACCTCGCTAGCGCACCAGCGATTTCGCCAGCACCACCGCTTCGTGGGCGTCCTTGCCGTAGCCGTCCGCCCCAATCATGCGTGCGAATTCGGGGGTGACGGCGGCGCCGCCGACCATGATTTTCACGTCCTTCCGCATCCCCGCCTGCTCGAACGCCGCGGTGATGTCCCGCATGCGGTTCACCGTGGTCGACATGAGTGCGGACGCCCCCACGATGCTGGCGTTCACTTCCTTGGTCTTCTCGACGAACCGGACGGCCGGCACGTCGGCACCCAGGTCGTAGACGCGGAACCCCGCCGCGCTCAGCATCGTGAAGACGATCGTTTTACCCAGGTCATGGATATCCCCCGCCACGGTCCCGAGCACGACGGTGCCGAGAAACCTGTCGCCGGCGGAGGTAAGGTGCGGTAGGAGGATGTTGATCGCCGCCTCCGCCGCCTTGCCGCTCAGCACGAGCTCGGGAATGAAGTATTCGCCGATGCGGTATTTCTCGCCCACTTCATCCATGGTGTGGCGCAGAACCGCCAGGATCGTATCGACACTCTCGCCGGCCTCGAGCAGCGCTCGCGTGGCCTCCGCTGCGTCTTCCGCCTCGCCCGCATGCAACGCGCTGCCCAACCGCGCTTTGACGTCGTGCTCCATGATCATTCCTTTCGCCCGGCGTGAGCCTCGCTGACCCTGTCCAACGTGCTTCCGCCAGGACGGTGCGGCACCCTATAGTAGGCGCCCCACGCGGTGGCCATCTTGGACTGCCCGGTCCGCCGTCCACGGCGCCACCGCATCGCCGATGCGGTGGATCTCCGGGACGCTGCCCTTGATTGCCGAGTACAGGGCAATGTCGGCTGACGCCTGCCCAACCATCACCACGGTGTCGACGCCGTCAAAGGACCGTGGCTGTTGCGAGATGGTGTCGATCGCGTGGACGCTGGCGCCGGTGATGTCCAGCAGCAGGGTGTTCGCGTGCAGAGTGATTCCGGTCTTGGGGACACGGGCCAGGAACGCCATCGCGGACAAGCCATCCAGCATCTGGCCCGGCAACGGGGTGGGGAACGCGAAGTGCACCGACTTGCCCTCCGCAGCCAGCTTCTCCGCCGTGCCAATGCCGCGATAGAGGCTCTGGGTGTCGTACACCAGGACGGTCTGCCCCGTTTGTGCGTTGCCCGTCAGGATGTCTTCCGGTGTCACCACCGTCTTACTGTCCCATCCCGGTACGATGCCGACGGTAAACGGGTTGAACCCATCGCGGCGCGGATGGGCGCCCGTGGCGATGATGACAGCGTCGGGATTTTCCCGCGCCACCAGGTCAGCGGTGACCTCGGTGTTCAGCACCACCCCGACGCCGTACTTCTTCAGCATCGTCTTGCGCCAGCGGATCAGGCCCTCCAGTTCTCCCCGGGTGGGGAACTGCGCCGCCAGCAGAATTTGTCCTCCAAGTTCGCCGTCCTTTTCGTACAGGGTCACGTCATGGCCGCGGCAGGCCGCCACCCAGGCGGCCTCGAGCCCGCCTGGGCCACCACCCACCACCATCACGCGTTTCTTCTTCGCGGCAAGCGGAAGCGGTCCTGCCCATTCGCGTTCGCGGCCGACCACCGGGTTGGTGGCGCACCGGAGACCCCACACGATGCTGGCCATGCATTGCAGGCAGCCCACGCATTCGCGGATTTCGTTCAGCCGGCCCTCACGCGCCTTGTTGCCGATCTCCGGATCGGCGATGTGTGCCCGCACCATCGCCACCATGTCGGCGTGGCCATCGGCCAGCGCCCGCTCAGCCTCGACGGGATCGACGAAGCGGCCGGCGGTGAAGATCTTCATCCGCGTGACCACTTCCCTCACCCCGGCGGCGAGATATCCGAAGGCGCCGTGCGGGAAGACCATGGGCGGGATGACCGCCGAAAAACTGTGACTGACCAATCCCTGGCTGACGCTGAGGTAATCGAGCATGCCGTGCGCATCGAGGCGCCGTGCCACTTCCTTCACGTCCTCCAGCGTCAGGCCGCCCGGTGTGAACTCGTCCCCGCTGATGCGGATACCCAGCGCCAGGTCGGGTCCAATGGCGGTGCGGACGGCCTCGATGACCTCGAAGTGCAAGCGCATGCGGTTCTCGACGCTGCCCCCATACTCGTCGGTGCGGTGGTTGAATAACGGCGACAGGAACTCCCCGAGGAGATAGGCGTGGGCGGCGTGGATTTCGATGCCGTCCATGCCGGCACGCTTGGCGTACTCTGCACTGCGCACGTAATAGCGCTTGAGGTCCTCGATATCCTCTTTTTCCATCGCTTTGGCCACCTGGCCGGAGAGCAGCAGCGGCGGCGTGGCGATTTCCGATGGGGCCCACACGGGACTGCCGTGCACGGTGCCGCTGGTGTTGTGAAAGCCGGCGTGCGACAGCTGCGCGAAGACCTTGGTGCCGTAGCGGTGGCAGGTGTCGGCGATGAGCTGCATGCCGGGAATTGCCCGTTCGTCGTAGCCGATGGCGTCGTTGAGACCCTCGGCGCGTGACGTGGGGTGGACGCAGAACTGTCCGGCCACGATCAGACCCGCTCCGCCTTTGGCGCGCTCGCCCAGGTAGGCGGCATAGCGCTCTCCATAGAAGCCGCAATCCGCCCAGGTTTCCCCGGGGTCGGACAACTGGGTGGAGTGGCCGGATACCAGCAGGCGATTCCGTACCGTTATCCGCCCGATGGTGAGCGGGCTGAACAAGTGTTGGAATTGCTCAGGCATGAAGAGTCTCCTTTCGCACGTGGCCTGTCTTCTTTTCGGGGAATTTCATCCGCAGCGCTATCGCTGTTGCCGCGGCTCACCGTCCGACCCGTTCCCGGCACTCCTGGCGCTGGCGATTACGAAGCGCGGCGCCGCCGTGACGTGCCGGCCATTCCCGCCGTGCCTTCGAGCACCGTTCCAATCACGACGTCGATGAAGCGCCCGTCGATCGGACCGGTCGCGAAGAGCATCCGGTTGACGATCGGGCCGGCCACCAGTTCGGTGAGCGTGTCCGGGTCGGTTCCCGCGGGGAGTTCCCCGCGCTCGAGCGCGCGGCGCATGACCTCCAGGAGCGGCGCCCGTCGCAGCGCCAGGTGTTCACTGACGGCCTCCCGCAATTCCGGATCCGACCGGCTTTCGGCAGCCACGTGCAAGAGGACCGGGCCGAGCGGTGAGGTGCGGAGGATTTTGACCAGGGCGGCCAGGATTTGACGCAGATCCCCGCGCAGCGTGCCGGTGTTTGGCACTTTGAGTTCGGGCAGCGCCCTGATGGCCTCCACGACCAACGGCAGCTTCGAGGCCCACCGCCGGTAGATCGTGGTCTTGCCGACGCCGGCACGCGCCGCGACGCCCTCCACCGTGAGTTCCGAGACGCTGCCTTCCGCCAAGAGTTCGAGCGTGGCGTCCACGATGGCCCGCTCGGCCTTCGCGCTCCGCCGCCGCCCCAGCTTGCCGCCATTCTTGCTCGTGCCTCGTTCCGTGTTCGCTTCGCGCTGCTGGATTTTGAGCCCCATGTTGCTCCCTGGGCGCGATACCACGCCGCCGCCCCTTGTCGATACGCTACGTTTCGTACGTTTTGTCACGACGCGCGTCCCTTTGTCAAGGCGCTTCCGTCCGGTGGGACGTCTGGCACGTCGGCTGCGGCCGTTGGCAACGGCGATTGCAGGGGGCGCACTTTAGCTCTTGACGAAGACGGTGCGAGTTTGATAATCGCAACACAACGTAGCGTATCGAATAGGGGGACGGGCGCCGTGGAGAGGGCGAGGGGGCGCGGCGTCTCGCTTCTAGCCCCAAGGCGGCGCGCGCCGTACGAGGAGGATGAAAATGCCGAAGCGAAGCAGGGCGGGCACACTGAGCGCGGACATTGTGGTCATCGGGTGTGGCGGGGCCGGACTGGCCGCCGCGGTGACCGTCGCCACGGGGGGCGGACGCGTCATCGTCCTTGAGAAGCTCGGCACCGTGGGTGGGGCGACGAATTACGCGGAAGGGATCTTCGCGGTCGAGAGCTCGTTGCAGCGGAGCAAGGGGATCACCTTGACGCGCGACGAAGTCTTCAAGCGGCATATGGAATCGGGCAACTGGCGCGCCAATCCACTCTTGGTCCGGGCCATCATCGACAAGTCGGCGGACACGGTGGATTGGCTGAAGGACATGGGCGTCCGGTTCGTCGGCGCGGTGGCATACTTCCCCGGCGGCCCAGAGGCGTGGCACGTCGTCGATGGCTTGGGTGCCGGTATCGTGAAGGCCCTGTTGAAGCGCGCCAAGGAGCTCGGCGTGGAGATCTGCTTGAAGACCCCGGCGAGAAACCTCCTGATGCGCAAGGGGCGCGTCGCGGGCGTGGTGGCCGAAGGCCAGGAGGGCCGTGCCCTCGAAATAACAGCGCCGGCCGTGCTGATTGCCGACGGCGGTTTCGCGAACAATAAAGCGCTGTTGGCGAAGTATACCACCGCCGGCCCCAATGTCATTCCGTTTCTGGAAACGGGAAAGACGGGGGATGGCGTACAAATGGCGTGGAAGGCTGGCGCGGCGCATGAAGGGGAAGATGTCCTCATGCGGGCCCAGCCCGTGATTCGGACGGTGAAGTCCCTCACGCCAATCGCGGCCGTGCTCGACCTCCCCTATTTGTGGGTCAACCGTCAGGGAGAGCGCTTTTGTGACGAAGGGATCGTCGAGCAGTGGCCGTTCCCCGGGCATGCCTTGGCGAACCAAATCGACCAACTCATGTTCCACGTCTTCGACGAGGCCACGAAGATTTACGTGCGCGACCACGGCTTGGATCTCGGGCTGGGCACGATGATTCCCCCCGGCACCAAGATCCCGGACATCGATGCCCGCTTGCAGCGCATCATCGATGATGGCGAAGCCTGGGTGGCGGACTCCATCGAGGAGTTGGCCGTCAAGATGGGGGTCGACGCGGCCACGCTCACAACCACTGTCGACACGTACAATCGGTATTGTGACAAAAAGCACGACGATCTGTTTGCCAAGGATCCCAAGTATCTGCGCCCGGTCAGGACACCGAAGTTCTATGCCATGCGTGGCTACCCCTCATGCATGAGCACCCTCGGCGGCATCAAGATCAATGAGAGGGCCGAGGTCGTGAACACTCACGGCGAGGTCATCCCCGGCCTCTACGCGGGCGGCAACTGCGCCGGGGGGTTCTACGGCGGGCACTATCACCTGGTGACGACCGGGGGCGCATCCGCCTTTGCGCTGAACTCCGGACGCATCGCCGGAGAGAGCGTGTTACAGCGTCTGGGTATCCAAGCCGCGCCGACGCATGGGCATTCCACCTCCGAAGGCGAGGCCCAAACGGCTTCAATATAGGCCCATCAGGAAAGACCGGCATGCAGACCAAGATCGAGCGCCCGGCCGACACGCCCGCCGAAGTGTATACCTATTGGCACCAGCGCTGGTGCGATCTCTTGACGCGGCACCATCGGCAAGACTTTGTCAGGGCGGGTCTCGCCGGTGTGAGCTTTACGGAACGGGTGCCCGATGCGCCCGACGGCAAGGGCTACTTCAGCTATGTCTTCGGCAAAGACGGATCCGTCGAATTCATGGACGGTGAAGGCGAGGCCGTCGCCGAGTATGACAGCTATGAGCTCGGCTTCCGCATGCTGAGCGATGAAGGGCTGGACCTGGCACAGCCGATCGCGGACGGAAGGTTCCGGATGATCAGCCAGCCCGAACGGTGGCAGACCCTCATGAGTCTCCTTCCCATCCTCCGCAACGCCTGCCGGCAGGCAATCGAGGAAGCCGAGCGAAAATTTGGTCTGGAATTGCCGAAATACTGGTAGGGCGGCTGGCGAGCATACGTCACACCGTCGGACGACAGCAGCAGAGGAGGGCAGACGTGAGCGTGACCATTCAAGAGATCCACGACGCGGTCTGGCAGTTGAAGAAGGCCAGGGCCTTGGAGCTGGTCAAGGAGGCCATCGCCGCGGGGCTCGACCCGGTCGAGGTGCTGCAAAAGGGGGTCATTGCCGGCTTGCGCGTCGTCGGCGACAAGTTCGGCGCCAAGGAGTACTTCCTGGCCGAACTGGTCATGGGCGGCAAAGTGGCCGAGCCGTGCATC
>JAGDMS010000523.1 GCA_017860575.1 Deltaproteobacteria bacterium
GCGGAACGTCCGGTACTCCTGGTTGTTCCAGATCTCCCCAAAGCGGTTCTTCGCGAGATTGCCCACCGGCACTTCGCTGCGCTGGCAGACGTGTACGCCTCCGTCCGTCGCCACGAAGGAACCGTACCATGCGGTGTAACAGGGGAAGCGGTCCCAGACGTGCGCACCGATCTGATACCGCAACAGGACCTGCTCCACATTGGTGTCGATGCCGAGCGTCGCGAGCCGGCGCCCAGCCTGCCGCAAGTGCGAGCGCACCTGCGCCCGCTGCTCGTCCGGCAGGGTGAACGGCCGGATTCCCTCTTCGCCGAAGTCGAGCAGCACGGAAAAGTGGAGTTTGGCGCAGCCGGTCGTGTGCGTAAGCTCCGCAGCGGCGGCGAGCGACGATGCACCGTCCCGGGCGACCGGGTGGGTCAGCTCCACGACGGGATGCGCGGCCGCAGCTTCAGTCTTGAGCCGAGCCAGCAGCCGCAGTCCGGATACGATGCGGTCGAATTCGCCCGGCGTCGCGTGCGGATGTTTACGCGCATACTCCTCGTTCGAGGTGGCGGCCACGCTCACACGAAGGACATCGAGCCCCGACTCGATCAGGGAGCGCAGCCGCTCTTTACCCAGGAGTGTGCCGTTGGTGTACATCAGCACCTCAAGCTCGTGCGCCTTGGCGATCCGGATCAGCTCGAAGATCTGGGGATGCAGCAGGGGTTCGCCGGCACCGACAAACTGCAGGGTGCGGGTCCCCATGCCGCGAAGCTCTGCACAGAGCGCCTCGAATGTGTCGCGCGAGAAATCCTTCGGCATCGCCGGTTGCAAGCGCTGCCTCTCAACCAGAGGCGAATGCCACCGGCAGTAGAAGCATTGGAGGTTGCACCGGTGCGTGACATCGATATTCACGTAGTCGGGGCCCGCGTACGCCGTGTCGCCCGTCAACAGGCCGCCTAGCAATTTGAGTTTGTGCACCCACCGGGTCATGTTACTGGTGTGCCGCTCGCAGGGACCTTCCGGGCAACGCACGCGATCCGCAAACAGTCGCGCTCGTCACCCGCGTAAAGGCAGCGTCGCTGATAGAACGTGAATAGGAACGTGTTGACCCAAGGATGGGTCACGACGTAGTACCGGCCCGATCCGCCGACCAGTTTCCACAGCAGGCTCACGATCCGCGAGCGCCGATCGAAAGGAAGGAACCGCGGATCCGAGAAATCGCCCGCCAGAAGCCCCCGGAGTGCCGCCGAGTCGAAGTGCTGGTAGTGTTTCTCGATCAGCGTCTCGTTTTTGTGAGGCACGGTAACGATCAGGACGCCACCGGGTCGAAGGCTGTGCGCCACTGCGTGCAGGAAAGCGGGAAGCGCCTCGGGACGGACGTGCTCAATCACATCGAGGATGGTCGCAACGTCGAAGCGCCCGTCAAGCGGTACGCGCACGAGGTCCCGGGTCTCGACGGGAATTGTCGGGTTCATTCTCCGGGCCAACGCAACAGCGGCATCTGAGGGGTCGATCCCGAATAAAATCTTGTCCGGCCACCGTGTGCGCACCTCCGCGAGGAAGCGCCCGTCTCCGCAGCCGATGTCGATCAGCGACTGAAACTCGAGCCGGCTGAGGAGGTCGAGCGCCACCTGCAGCCGACCCAGATAGCGGTATCCTGAGGACCAGTGCTGGAGCTGCGAAAACCGCTTGCCATCGAACGTCGGCAAGTAGTGGTAGGGAAAGGAGTACTGCTCCTCCTGGAGTGACACCTGCGTGTCCGTAGACGTTCGGTCCGCGGATTCCACGTCTCCCGGGACGGTTGCCGACAGATCGGCCGGTGTCATGTGCTGACCACTCGTGGCTGGTACCGAGCTGCAAACAGATAACCGCTGCATTCCCCCAGCACCCAGGCGTAGAGACCCACAATGAGCAGGGGAGACGCCATCAGGAGCCGCGGCAGGTACGTCCGATTGCGCACGGTTCGCGCAGCAACTTGTGCGAGGAGTTTCCAGGGAATCACGAATCCGAAGGCAACGTACAGCGCTTTTTTCCAGGCCGGCCAGCACCAGTGGCGCGCGCGCACCTTGCCAAAGTCCCTGCCGTGACCGTATTCGTGTTTGAGGAATCTGCCAACGTCGGTGATGCTGTAGTGCGTGACCAGGATCGACGGGTCGAAGCGCGAGACCCGTCCCTGGGCGGCGAGGCGCCATTGGAACTCCGTGTCGGAGCAATACGTCCCTTCGATGAACGATCCGCTGCCGTCGAAGGCCGCACGTTTGCAGGACATGTTCGCGCCGGCGACCTCGGGCATCGTGCCCGCGGGCCGGTGCGGCATCCACTGACTGAATTCGCAGAAGAAGGCCGCCCAGCCGACGACACCCCGGCGCGTGCCGTTCGCAATCGCGCCGCCAATAACAACATCGGGGCTTTGGTGGGCCCGGAGCACTGCCGCCGCCCAATCGGGGGTCGCGGTGCAGTCCGCATCGAGGAACGCAACGATGTCCCCGCGCGCGTGCACGACACCCCAATTCCGAGCCGCGCCGCAGAACTTCCGGTCGGCAAAGTGATAGGTGCGGGCGAACGGGAAGTGTTCCTGGACGAACTCGGCCGTGCCGTCGGTGCTACTGTCGACCACGATGACCTCGATCCGCTCGTCGGCGACCTGCTGCTTCAGGGACTCCAAGCACGGGCCGATGGTGGCGCGCGCGTTGTAGCTTGGAATGATGACGGAGAGCCGTGGTCGCGCACTCGCCACACCGTCTCGATGGGTCGTGCGGTTGCCGCCTGGAATGGCATCGGCATCCGACGCGCTCGCCAATCCACTCGGTGCCGCACCGCCGCCGAGGGGTGGCATCCCGGTCGGTGACGGCTTCCGCCCCGCCA
>JAGDMS010000524.1 GCA_017860575.1 Deltaproteobacteria bacterium
AGGTTGAATGAAGCAAGAAGGGATGGAGCCGTTGCGATCTACGTGCAGGACTGGTCCTTGATTGGAGGAGGGGCTATGAGGAAATCACTATTTGTGCTGGGGGCGGCGTTCGCGTTCGCGCTCAGCCTGGCCGGCTGCGGCGGCGATGACGGCGCACAGGGTCCGCCGGGACCGACGGGTGCGACAGGTCCTGCGGGTCCCACGGGCCCGACGGGCCCGGCTGGCCCTCCGGGAACGGGGACTGGAGGCACAACGGGATCGCCGGACGGTGACCTCACCGGCACGGTGACCAGCATTTCTGTCAACACCTCGGCGAGCGCCATCGTCACGGTGACCTTCTCGCTCAAGGACGCGGGCGGCGTGCCGGTCGTGGGCGCCGAAGCGAAGAACTTCGACTTCCAAATCGCCAAGCTCATGCCGGCCTCGACGTCACGTCCGGCGTACTGGCAGAGCTACATCAATCGCTCCGAGTCAGACGCGGCCAACGTGTTCGTGGCGGCGACCGAGCGTACGAAGCCGAAAGCGGTTGACGGCCAGCCGGGCGTGTACACCTACACGTTCTGCACGGACCTTGATCAGGTCAAGAACTACCTCTACTACGGCAGCGGCACCGAGCCGGCGACGGGTGCCTGCCCGACCACTGTCGTTTCCCGGTCCGGACCTCTCAGTGGTTCGGCGTGGGACGCGTTCAGGCCGTCGCTCAGCCTGGCCTACGACCCGGCAGCAACCACCCGCGTGACGCTGGTCGGTCGCGACGGGGCGTTCGTGAACCTGGTCCAGGACTTTGTGCCGAGTCAACTGCCAACGTTGGCGACGGCAGTCGCGAAGCAAGTCGTGACCGACACGTCCTGCGGCGCGTGCCACGCGGTGGACTCCGCAAAGCGGGGTGCCAAGCTGCACTTCGGGGAAAGCGGCCACTTCAGCCGTCGTTTCCAGGTCGAGGTCTGCACGCAGTGCCACAACTCGTCCAGCTTCAATCCTGAAACTTCGTCTGACACGGCGTGGAACACGATCGACTTCGGCGTCCTCATCCACCAGTACCACGGCGATCCCGCAAATGGTTACACGCAGAACTCTCCGTTCGGCGGCGTGGGCGCCATCGGCGCAGGCTGGAACGGGGGAGTGGCCGCGCGCGGCGTCATCAACTGCCGCACCTGCCACGACAACCAGAATCCAAGAATCCTGCCGCAGCAGCCCGCTAATCGGGCGGCCGCCGACAAGGCTGCATGGGCGGAAAACCTCAGCCAACAGGCGTGCGGTTCATGCCACAACGGCGACATCGCCACAGCTGTCGACTTCACCGACCACTTCGGCAACCAGCCGGGTAATGAGCAGTGCGGCTTGTGCCATGGCCCGGGCAAATCCGAGCCGGTTCCGATCAACCACGCGACGCCGTATTCGACAGCCAATAACCCTGAGCTGTCTCCGGGCGCGGTCAAGGTCGAATACCAGATCGCGTCCGTGACAGTCAACGCCGCGAACGGTCGGCCGACTGTCAAGTTCCGTATTCTGCTCGACGGAACGCCGCTCAATCTGACAGCCCTGCCCCCGAACGTTACGGTTACTGGCGTGAACATCCGGCTTGCCTGGAGCGCGCCGATGCCGACGCCTGCACCGTTGTCACTGACCAGTGGACCCGGAATTGCCAGTCCGCTCGACTGGAACAATTTTGGGGCGCTGGCCGGTGGTCGCACTTACTGGAACAACACGGTCGACCTCGACCGCAGGGCTTATGACCAGCCCCCGTCGGCTTCAGTGTCAAGCATCATTGCGTCGCTGACGGGCCCGGATGGACAAGGGTATTACACGACGCTGGAAGGCATCGTTCCGGCGCCGGGAACTCCTCTGGCGTTCCCGCTCGACGCAACGTTGAAGGCCGTGGCAATCGAAAGTTACCTCACGGTCTACAGCATGAACATCAGTGGCGTCGCTGCGATGAAGGGCGTGGATGGTGCGGATACGCTGAAGCGCACGATCGTGGACACCGAGCTGTGCAACACCTGCCATGAACGGGTTGGCTTCCACAGCAACGCCGGACGATGGGCAGAGGCCAGGTACTGCGCGACGTGTCACAACCCGGAGGTTTCGAGCAGCAATCTATACGCCGGGCCGAAGACGGTTGGCACCGAGACTTACCAGGTCAAGCAGCAGTCGAACAACTTCAAGGACATGATCCACTCGATCCATGCGGGCGCCATCCGCGAGGAGCAGAATCCGGATGATCCGTTCAACTTCATCCGTGGCAACCCAGCGGGCGGCAGTGGCCAAGGCATCAATATCTTCCAGAACGTGGTCTACCCTGCGCAGATCAGCGACTGCAAGAGCTGCCACGTGGCGGGCACGTACGGCATGCCGTCGAACGCCAGTTATGCGTGGTCGGTCTTCAACGCGGAGTTCGCACTTGGCGCGACCCAGGGTGCATTCAACCCGACACTGTCGCAGCGCTGGAGTCCGAGTACCGCGGCCTGCGGTTCGTGCCACAACAGCGCGTCGGCGAAAGCGCACTTCACGACGTTTACGGTGCCCGGCGGGGAGGGATGCGCAACCTGCCACGGCGAAGGCAAGATCGTGGAAGGCCATAAGTAGCCGACGGACGCAGTCCGTTCGTACTGATCGGGGGAGCTTCGGCTCCCCCGTTGATCAACGTCAAGCGCGCTGTCCGAGCGGGAAACTGTAGACTGCCGGACGGCATGAGCGGTGCCATCCGCCATAGAGCGACGGCGGACTTTCTCACCGGCACTTCGGAAGCTGTCGTCGGGCGCGTGGGAAATCAGATCGTCGGAATGCAGGTCGGCAAGACGCCGAAGTACTTGGAGTCGCGCATGAAGAAGTCGATGATGTGGTTGGTTGCAGCCATCCCGGTTCTCGCCGCACTGTCCGGATGTGGTGGCGGCGACGACGCGGCAGTTCCTCCGCCGCCGCCGGGTGGCACGCCGCTGGCCGTGGTGATTTCCACAGCTGCCACGAATCCGGCAAACGACACGTCGACCAACTCGTCGTCTGCCTTTTCAGTCCTCCAGGGCGCCGGAGTGCCCGCCGTGACGGTCAGCACGGCGCCGATTGTGAATTTCACCGTGTTTTCCGACGGCGCCGTCAAGCAGGGCTTGACGCTGAGCAACGTAAGTTTCGCAATCGCCAAGCTCGTCCCGGGCACCAACGGCGAGATTGACCAGTGGCAGAGCTATGTGTACCGGACCGAGACGACGGCTGGCAGCAACGCCGGCCCCGGAGACACGCCGGTACTTGCCTCGGCCACGCAGGCGACGACGGATCCCAAGCCGGCGAGCCAGGCCGGCCAGCTCGTCTATAACGCTGACGGCTACTACACGTACACGTTTAGCACCAACATCACCGATCCGACAAAGACCACTGGCGTGGTGTTCGAGCCCGGCCGGACACACCGCATCGCGATACAGCTGAACTACAAGAACGCGCGGGGCGAGAACGTCCTCGTCAATCCGTACTTCGATGTGACGTTTGACGCGAACGGTAAGTCCGTGGCTGTGACCGATCCGGGCCAGACGCGAGTCATGGCTGACGTGTCGTCATGCAACGGCTGCCACGAGAAGCTGGCGCTGCATGGTGGCGGGCGGGTCGACGTCCAGTACTGCGTGATGTGCCATAACCCCGGCACCACGGATGCGAACAGCGGCAACGTGCTGACGATGCAGACTATGGTGCACAAGCTCCACGCCGGGCGGTTGCTTAAGCAAAAGCTCGACAAAGGTGAAGGCGGCGAGCATTACGTGATCTGGGGCTACCAGAACAGCAAGCACGACTACTCTGAAGTTGGTTTCCCGCAGGACCTGCGCAACTGCACGGTTTGCCACACCGGCGCTAATCCGAAGACGCCACAGGGGGACAACTGGAAGGCCCGTCCCAGCAAGGAGTCGTGCCTGACGTGCCATGCGAACAATCCAGGCTCGGATTTCGACACCTATCACACGCCGCTGGCGGTTCAGCTCGTCGGCGCCGGAGCCGTGCCGAAGGACATCGCGAACGCCGATTGCGCGTTCTGCCATCGCGCCGGCACCTCCGTGTCCGCCGAGCGCGTGCACTGGAACCAGAACGAGGAAAACGCGGCGAAGTACAAGGTGAACATCGAGAGCGCGACCTTCGACCCGGCGGCGCGCAAGGTGACGGTCAGGTATTCCGTGGTGGACACGACGAACAACAATGCCGCCTGGAATCTCGTTACGCCGGACTGCACGGCACCGGCGCCTGACGTCTGCGCGATCCGGGAGGATCCGACCAATTCGCGGAGTCCCTACAAAACGCAGTTTGGCAACCTTCGCTTCTATTTGGCGTATCCGAACATGGTCGGCCAGCCGCTCGGAGTGACGGAGTTCACATCGTTCAACAACGGCGGCAACTCGGGAACCAACGGAAACGCATACCTGTACAAGGGCACGAACGACGGCAGTAACCGCTATACGATCGACATTCCCGTAGCCCCGGACACGGCAACTTCAGTGGCGCAAGGCACGGCCCGCGTGGTTGGCGTCGGACAAATCAAGGAGCCGAAACTGGAGGTGAAGACCGTGCAGGAGCCGCGGCCGCCGGTCACAGTTCCGCCAGGTGAGGAGGTGCCGCTGGTGAACGTAGTAGCCCAGCACACCTATGCGGACGTGTTGCTGTCTGGAGCATTGAACCCGCGGCGCCAGGTGGTTTCGAATGACAAGTGCAACGTCTGTCACGGGGCACTCGGCACGACGTCCGGGTCGAATACGGCGGACGAGGCCTTCCATAGCGGCGCGCGCAACACGGTCGAGGCGTGCGCGTTGTGCCACGACCAGAACCGTGTCTCATCGACGGTGATGACCGACGGCCGGGCGCTCAACGAGAACTATTCGTTCAAGCGCATGATCCACGGCATCCACGGCAATTCGAAACGGCTCTACCCGTTCACGCACGGCAATGCCGTGGTGGGGGCCTTCTGCAATCCGAGGAACCCGAACAGCAAACCGCCCTTGTGCGATGCCAGCCTCGTGCTTGCGCCCGACGTGATCAACTACGCGGCCGAGGTGGCCTATCCGGCGGTCGGTCTGAACTGCAACTCCTGCCATGTGAACAATTCGTGGATGCAGGACCCCAATCCTGTCGGTTCGGTGGTGGCAAAGCCGCTTGTCGGGACAACTGCGGATCCCAATCCGCTGAACTGGCTCGTCATCACGCCCAAGGCCGCGTCCTGCACGGCGTGCCACGACTCGGCAACGGCGATCAACCATATGGTGGGCGTCGGCGGTTCTGCATTCGGCAACGCGACG
>JAGDMS010000238.1 GCA_017860575.1 Deltaproteobacteria bacterium
GACGTTGGAGTAATGCGGGCGCGCAGGCAGCGGGGGGGGGCGGCGCGAGACCGCCGACCGGTTGATCCGACGCGAGGCACACAGCCGTCGCACAGTGTCCCCTCCGGAGTACCGCGCAGTGGTGCGGCAATCGTGGATTTACGGTGCCCGCCTACAGGAGCGACCGCATGCAGCTAGCCAATCCGGGCGCCTACGAGGTCGATCAAGACGGCAACAAGGCCCGCCTCGAACAGCTGCGGAAACTGACCGATCCGGCAGAACGGGTCGCCTTGCTCCTGCAGGATGATCCGGACCCGGACGGCATTGCCAGCGCCATCGCCCTGCGCACCGTCCTCGGCCGCAATCGTGCCACGACGCCGTTGTTCTCTTATGGCACCACCACGCGTGCCGAGAACCTCGCTATGTTACGGCTGCTCGATGTCACAGTCGAACCCGCGGATACCGACACGCTGCGGGCCTTTCCGTGCGTCGCGCTCCTCGACGTGCAGCCACCCTATTTCGGCGACCGTCTTAATCATGCGCACGTGGTGATCGATCATCACCCGCGGGTCGCGCCGATCGACGCGGAGTATTGCGACCTGCGGCCGCAGTACGGCGCCACCTCGACGATTCTCACCGAGTACCTCGAAGCGTGTGAGGCCGATGTTAGTCAGCGGCTGGCAACCGCCCTGCTGTACGGCATCAAGAGCGACACGCTCATGCTCAACCGCGAAACGGGCCCGGCGGATCTGCGGGCGTTCATGAACCTGTACCCTTTGCAGAATTACAGCGTGCTCCGCCGCATCGAACGCCCCGAATTGCCGCTGGCGTTCGCCCACTTTCTGGTGCGTGTGCTGCCACGGCTGCGCAAGCAGATGGGACTGCTGACGCTGCATGTCGGCCGCGTCGAGCGCGAGGACGTGATCCCGCAGTTGGCAGACTTTTGCTTGCAGTTCGAAAACACGGAATGGGTGGCGGTCTCCGGCAAATGGCACAACGAACTGGTCATCTCGGTGCGCAATCCGGGATACGTGCGCAGTGCGGGCGACGTGGTGCGCAAGCTGTTCAACACGATCGGCCGCGCCGGGGGCCATCGCACCATGGCGAAAGCCCGCATCCCCCTGCGGCATTGGCGCAAGCAGTTCGGCTCCACTCACGACAGCGCGGTCAGCGCGGCGGTCGAAAGCGTGTTTCTGCAGGAACTCTACGGCGAGACCGCACCGCCCCTCGGCGGCACGTGAGCCGCGGACACTGACGGCGACCAAGGCGGTTACGTGCACAGACGGCTCTCCCCTGGAAGCGCCTTCTCGCTTCGATTCTTTGCATACCTCTTTCTGTTCAGCATCGTGTTCTGGCTGTTCAGCGTGCATGAGCACCTCGGCCCGGTGCAACGGATGATCGCCCGGCTGAGCACCCTCCTGCAGCAAGCGACCGGCGGACACGCGGTGTGGCGCGACGAAGACATCGTCATCCAGACCATGATTATGAACATCAACCATGAGTGTACCGGCGTGTTCGTCTACATGCTGTTTGTCAGCTTCGTGCTGGCCTATCCGGCTCCGTGGATCGGGCGACTCACGGGCGTGTTGATCGGGACGCCCCTCATTTTCGCAGTCAACGTTTTCCGTCTTGCCACCCTGGCGCGCGTGGTCGAGATCTATCCGCAAGCGTTCTTCTATTTGCACGAATACGTCTGGCAGGGGATCTTCACGGTCCTCGTGCTGGTCGGAGCCATCGGCTGGGCCGAGCGCTACGAATGAACAAGGTGCGCTTCTTGTGCCGCTTCCTTGCGGCCTTCGCCCTATTGCTGGTGGGATGGCACTGGAGTGCCGCGGCACAGTGGTGCACGCACGCCCTGCTGGCGAGCGCCGGCTTCGTGGGACCGAGTCTTCACGGTTGGGTGCTGGAAACCCCGCCGCCGGGACAAGCCGCGCCGGTGTGGGTTTACGGGCACAACCAGGTTCGCGCGTCGCTTCAGTTCGACGCCCTCACGATCGGAGTGGTGCCCGCACTGGCGCTGCTGCTCGCCACCCCCGGGATCAGTGTGATGCGCCGTCTCGGCTTGCTCGGAGTGGCAGCCGGCCTGTGTTTTGCAATCGATACGCTGATCCTTGCCCTGTTTCCCGTGCTGGTGTTCTACAAGAACGCCGTGACAGATATCGTCGGGACCTTCCTCGGCTTGATAGGCTTTGTGGGGGCTCCGGTGATCGTCTGGTTCGCGCTTACCTTCCCACAATTGCGGCAGGCCCTACGTCCCCTCGGCCGAAGCGCCAGATAGCGCCTGTGTTGCATCCCGCGGAGGATCCTGTAATAAAACTTTCGAGTAGCACCTGAGTATGCAGTGCACGAACTGTCTCATCGGTCACGAAACCAACGCGCTGACGGTGCCCGCATAGCGCAGTGTATCGGTCGCTCGATGCGCGCCATCATAATTACGAAGGATGAGGAGGTCATGATATGCGTAACCCCAATCTCCGGCTAAACGATCTTGTCTCGCGGGGACGGAAGGGCCGTGAAGAGTCCAAGCTGATGAACGTGAAGGTTCCTGCGCACGTTCTCGCCCGAATCGATCGCGTGGCCAGCAACCTGGGAGCGACGAAGACAGAGGTGGTCATCGCCATCCTGAACGAGGGTCTCGACACGGCTGAATCCGAATTGCGGGGCTGGACACCACCACCCAAGCCCGTCGTGCCGAAGGAACGGCGCTGCACGGTGAAGGGGTGCGACCGCGAACGCGTGGCAAAGGGCCTCTGCGCCACCCATTACCAGGCGCAGCGGCGAGCACGCGCAGCTTGACGCCGTAATCCCCGTCCACCGAGCCTGCCGATTGTTTTCGGGAATCGTCCTTCGACAGGCTCATGCTGCGACACGCTCGGCGGAGCGGTCTGGGTTTCAATTTCAACAGACCATTCCGCTCACCCTGGGCCTACCGAAGGCCGTTTCCCTCGTTGAGTGACGGTCCCGACTAGTGCGGGGGGGGGGGCGCCCGGCGACCGCACCCCGTTCCATCACCGTGTCACCGAATCTCCGCCCGCGGACCGGGAAGGCCGCTCGCCACGCTACGGAGACGGGTTGTGAACATCCGGCCGACTTCCGTTCACGCACGAAACAGGCTAGACGAAAAACATGAAACGGGGTGCCGAATTGGCAGCGGCCGCCGCCTTACTGCTCGTGACGCTGACAGCCGCAAGCTGTGGTGGCGATGATCTCCTCATCCCGGGGAATATTCCCGTCTTACCGACGTTGGTACCCGTAACCCCCACGGTTTCGACATGCGCGCCCGCCGGGTCGGGCTGCACCAACTCGGCCGACTGCTGCAGCAACAGCTGCCTGTTCAGCGAGTGCCAGTAGCGGCGACGGGCATCCGGCTCAAACCGGAGCCACGTCCATGCTGCGGTAGGCCCGGTCACATTTCGCGGCCAGGATGAAGTCGCTCTCGGTGAGGCCGTCGATCTTGTGCGTCCAGATCCGGACCTCGACCCGTCCCCAGGCCAGTACGAGGTCCGGGTGATGCCCCTGCTCCTCGGCAATGGCGCCGATCCGGTTTACGAGTTCCAACCCCTCGGCAAAGTCCTTGAGCCGGTACTGTTTCTCGAGATGGTGATTCTCCACCACTTTCCAGCCGGGTACGTCCGCAAGCAACCCGGCAACTTGCTCAGGGGTGAGTGGGGGCACGCCGCCCCGGCACGGCACACACGCGCGCTCAGCCAGTTCGGTCATCGTGGGAACACCTCCGTGGATACTCCACCTGTACGCACGTCGCCGTCTGGATGCAATCCGCTTTTTGAACAAACCGCGTGGCGATGATATGGCCCGTGGTCTAGGCGCCGAGCGGCATGGACCGGCAACCCTGCGCCGTCGGCGTGAGGAGGAGAGATGATCGACTTCACCGTACCGCCTGAGATCGAGCACTTGTGCGACAACATCCGCGCCTTCATGGACGCGCATGTCTACCCGCTCGAGCGCAACGTGGAGATACGCTGGGAGCCCAAGGGTCCGGTCTATCCGGCTGCAATCGCGGCGGTCCAGGAGAAGGCCAAGCAGGCGGGATACTGGGCGTTCCATTTGCCCAAGGAGGCGGGCGGCGCGGGGTTGCCCTTCATGTACTACGTCTTCATTAATGAGATTCTGGGACGCAGCCCGATCGCGCCGGCATGCTTCGGTTCGGCCGCGCCCGACTCCGGCAACGCCGAGATCTTGTGGCAGTTTGGCACGCCCGAACAAAAGGAACGCTGGCTCAAACCGTTGGTCGACGGCGCGATTCGCAGTTGTTTCTCGATGACCGAACCGGAAGTCGCCGGGTCGGATCCGCGCTGGCTGCGGACGTCAGCCAAACGGGACGGCGACTACTACGTGATCAACGGACACAAGTGGTTCACTAGCGGCGCGCACGGCGCCGCATTCGCCATCGTGGTCGCCCAGACCAACCCGGAGCACGAGAATCCGTACCTGCGCTTCAGCCACATCATCGTTCCCACCGAGACGCCGGGGTTTCGCATCGCCCGCAGCGTGCCGGTCATGGGGCAAGACGACAACCATCACGCCGAGATCTGGTACGAGGACTGTCGCGTACCGGTCACGAACCGGCTCGGCGACGAAGGCATGGGATTCGTCATCTCCCAGGCACGCCTGGGTCCCGGCCGCATTCATCACTGCATGCGCTGGCTGGGCATGGCCCAGCGCGCTTTCGAGCTGATGTGTCAGTACGCAACCCAGCGCGAGGTCTTCGGCAGCCCCCTGGCGCGCAAGGCCAATATCCAGGACTGGATTGCCGAGGCGCGTGCGGACATTCTCGCGGCGCGCTTGATGACGCTGCACGCCGCTTGGAAGATCGACACCGCCGGCGCGAGCGCCGCACGCGAAGAGATCTCGCTGATCAAGTTTTTCGGCGCGAAGATGGTCCACAGCGTGGTGGACAAAGCCGTCCAGGTGTATGGCGGCGCCGGCGTCACAGAAGATCACCCACTCGCGCTGTTCTACCGCCAGGCGCGTCTCGCCCGCATCTACGACGGCGCTGATGAGGTCCACAAGATGGTGGTGGCGCGACGCATTCTGGCGCAATATGAAGGAAAGCGGCCGCGCCGGTAAGGCGGCAGTGGATCCGTCGACCGAAGCCATGGTTGCCACCCCGAGGCGGCCGCGCGGCAGGCCGGCGAACGCGGACCGGGAGTGGAGCAAATGACAAGGCCGGAACCAACAGGGAGTGACGGCAACAAGCCGATCACACCCGAGGCCGCTGCGGAGGACCGCGACCCGGCGCACTGGTCGGCCACCGCAATCGCCGCGTTGCAGGCGGTGCTGGACCGCAGCCGCTCCACGGCTGGTCGCGCAATTCAAGACACCTTCGCGCATCCCGATCGACAGATGACGGCGGCGGAGTTCGTCTGCTTCTGGAACAGCAGCCGCACCAAAGCAATGGCCACCGTTGGCAAGAGCGGGCAGCCGCACATCGCCCCGATTCACGCCGAGTTCGTCGCCGGCCGGCTGCGCACCACGATCTACGAGAGCGCGGTGCGGCGGCGCGACATCCGCGACAATCCCCATGTGGCCTTGACCACGTGGGGTCCGGGCGGTGCGGCCGCGATTGTCTACGGCCGCGCCCGCGAGATCGGCGGCAGCCTGCGCGACACGCGCCCGGGTGCGACCGGCAGACCGCGCCGGACCGTGACGCTCGAGATCGAGGTGACGCGTGTGTACGCCATGCAGCCCAAGGGCGAACGCGTGAGCGCGTAGGCAACGGGGCGGCGATGGGGAGAGGGACGTCACCATCCGCCGCTACGGCGGACGGCGTGCGGCGAGGCACCGTACGGGACGGAGCACAGAGCGATGCAGTTGAGTGATGCGCCGGAGACGATTGCCGTGCGCGAAGGCGAGGATTTCGACCATGGACGGCTTGCCGCCTACTTGCACGGAAAACTTCCCGGCACCGATCAATCTCTCGCCGTCGCGCAATTCGCCGGCGGGCATGCGAACCTGACCTACCTGTTACGCTACGGCTCAGCCGAGTATGTGTTGCGCCGGCCGCCGCTTGGGCCCGTCGCCCCAACGGCACACGACATGGGGCGCGAGCACCGGGTCCTGTCCGTCCTGTACCAGGGCTACCCACTGGCCCCGCGCGCCTACCTCTATTGTGAGGACCCGTCCGTCATCGGGGCGCCCTTCTTTATCATGGAGCGCCGCCGGGGAACGGTCGTGCGCCGCAGCATTCCGCCCCAGTGGGGTGGGGGTAGCGATCCCGTGGTCAACCGGAAGCTGAGCGAGGTGCTGATCGACACGCTCGCCGATCTGCACACCGTCGAACCAAGCTCTGTCGGCCTCGCCGGCCTCGGCAAGCCCGACGGTTTCCTCAGACGGCAAATTGACGGGTGGTATGCGCGCTACGAGCGCGCCAGCACCGATGCCAATCCTATGGCCCCGGACCTGGTGCAGTGGCTGCGCGATCACCAACCCTCGTCGCCGCCGGCTACGCTGCTGCATAATGACTGGCGGCTCGACAACATCATGCTGGACCGCAACGACCCCGGCCGGTGCGTTGCCGTGTTTGACTGGGACATGTGCACCTTGGGCGATCCCCTGGTGGACCTCGGAACTTTGCTCGCCGGCTGGCCCGAGGCCGGGGAGAGCATCGGCGGCAGCGGCGATATGGGAATGCCGTCTACCAGGCCGGGCTTTCTCACCAGGCGTGAAGCGGTGGACCGCTACGGCCGGCGGCGCGGTGTCGATATGTCACACGTGCCCTACTACTACGTGTTCGGCCTCTTCAAGAATGCCGTCGTGGTGCAACAGATCTACTACCGCTACCACGTCGGGCAAACGCAGGATCACCGCTTTGCCGGCTTCGGACAACTCGCCGAGATGCTGCTGTGGCTCGCACAGCAGAGCCGCCAGAGCGTGACCATCTGAGAAGCCTCGCGGACGCGGCAGTGGCCCCGGCGACCGGAGGCTGCTGCACCGACCCTTGCCGACGGCGACGTTCTCGCATAGGGTACGGCCACAGCACAGAAGGTACTGTGCGCGATGGGCACTCCGATGTTGGATAGCCAGCGATTCGAGCACCTGGGCGGCGGGCGCAAGGGTGCGTTTTTGCTGCTGCGCTACGTCTTCATCATCGCAGCCGCGTATCTCATCATTTTCGATTCGCGCACACCAGCGTTTCCATTCACCCACGGCCTGATGATCGCCATGGCGCTGGGAAGCAATGTCGCGCTGTCGATGGTCTCTCCACGCTTCGTGTTCTCGTGGTACGTCGAGGCACCCGTACTGATCGCCGACACCCTCTGGGTCTCCTGGGCCCTGCATTCCACCAGCACCAGCGGCGAGGGGTTCTTCCTGCTCTACTTCTTTGTGCTCTGCCTGGCGGCGCTGGGCGAAAACCTGGCAATGGTGCTCCTCGGTAGCACGGCGATCAGCGCGGCGAACTTCTACTGGACGGCCGGATCGAAAATCTGGACCTCGCCGAACCTCCTCCGCATTGTATTCTTCTACACCACGGCGCTCTTTTACGGCTACGTAATTAACGAGATCAAGCAGGAGCGTCAGCGCGCGGTGAAGGGCTTGGCCTGGGCACGGGACCTCGAGGAGAAAGTCGCCGAACGTACCCACGAGTTGCAGCGCCTGTACGACGAGGCCCGGGCGGCCAGTCGCGTGAAATCGGAGTTTCTCGCGACCGTCTCCCATGAATTGCGCACGCCCCTGGTCGCGGTCCTCGGCTACACAGAACTCCTGCTCGACGGCGAATTCGGTCCCCTTCAGCCCGAACAAGA
>JAGDMS010000525.1 GCA_017860575.1 Deltaproteobacteria bacterium
CGCGCGGGTCCGGATAACGGGGGGCCTATGGCAAACGTTTGGAGGGCGATGTGGTTTGGTCTCGGGCTGGCGGTGACTGTTGGGCTGGTCGTGCCGTCACCGGGGTGGGCGCAAGCAGGGCGGGCGAGGAAAAAGGACGCCGCGCAGCCGGGGATGGAGATCGAGGAAATCACCGTGACGGCACAGAAGCGTGAGGAGAGCATTCAGGAGACCCCGCTCGCGATTACCGCGATCACGAGCGAACGGCTCGCGGAGAAAGGGGTCAGCAATGTCGTCGAGCTGACCGAGGCGGTGCCGAACTTCCGTGTCATCAATACCACCGGCAGTCGGTCGAGCCTGATCATCTCCATGCGCGGGACGTACCTGGCGGACAACGTCCTAACCCAGCAACCGCCGGTCGGGCTCTACATCGACGGCGCGTATATCGCGAAGATCAACGGCGCCAACTTCGACCTCGAGGACCTCGAACGTGTGGAGGCTTTGCGTGGACCGCAGGGCACCCTGTTCGGGCGCAATACCATCGGCGGCGCGGTGAACATGATCACCAAGAAACCCAGCGAGGAGCGTTCGATCATCGCCTCGACGCAGGTGGGCAACTACAACGACTTCAAGCAGCGCTTGACGCTCAATGTCCCGCTGGTCGGGAAGAACGGCTTTTTCCAGTCGGATGCATTGGGTACGATCAGCCTGCGCGAGAACGCGGTCTACCATTCTCATGACGGTTACTATCGCAACGAATCCCCGACAAGCGTCAAGGCCACCGGCAGCAAGTGGCTCAGCGACCTGAATCGCGTCAGCACGGCGACCTCGCTGCGATGGGAGCCGCGCAAGGACGTCACGATCGACTACATGGGGGAGTACCATCGGTATCGCAACGCGGGCACGCCGGTCCAACTCACCTATCTGTATCCAAGCGGCCTTGCGGCCACGGCATTGAAGCTGCAGCCGTACGTGAAGACCCACCGCGTTGACGAGATCGGCAGCAACTCGATCCTCGATGCGAACCTCAAGCCGGGGCGGCTTGCTGACGATGGCAACCATCGCATGCATATCCTGAACGCGGCGTGGAACCTGGGCGACATAGGCTTCCTTGGCAACGTGACCTTGAAGTCGATCTCGGAGTACCGCTCGTTTTTCGCGCAGCAGGATCAGGATGGTGACGGCACGCCGCTTCACTACGCGGAGTACCACGTGCAGCAGGAGGTCGACCATTGGAGTGAGGAACTGCAACTGGTCGGGACCGGCCCGCGCGTCAACTATGTCGGCGGCTTCTACTATTACGGTGAGCACGCCAAGGATGTGAACAACCAGGTGTTCTTTGGCGGCGGCTCGATCTTCGACTACACGCTGTTCGTCTACACGGATTCGTGGGCACCGTTCGGCCAGATCACTTGGACGCCCCCGATCCTTAACGACCGGCTCAGTCTGACGGCCGGCATCCGCTACACGAAGGAACAGGTCCACGTCCACAAGTTCTATCGCGATTCGTTCGGCGTCCATTTTGACGACTCGCGCGGCAAGGCGTTTGGCGGCACGGACGCGATCTCACCGATGGGTGACATCTCGTATCAGTGGACCCCCGAGTTGATGACGTATTTCCGTGTCAGTCGCGGGTTCACTAGCGGTGGTTTCAATGGCCGCGCCAATAACCTCACCGCGTTTGCGCAACCGTTCGATCCGGAGACACTGTTGGCCTACGAGGCGGGCTTCAAGTCGCAGTGGCTGGATAACCGCATCCGCCTCAACGCCAACGGATTCTTCAGCAAGTACAAGGATCAGCAGGTGCTCGTGAGTCGTCTGACCGAGAACGAAGGCTTTCTGTTCTTCGTCCAGAACGCGGCATCATCGGACATCTGGGGTAGTGAGGTTGAAGCGCAAGCGATTCCATTGCGAGGCGTCGAGGCCACGCTCACCTACAGCTACCTGCACCCGAAATACAACGAGTTCATCCAGGAACTGCCCGTAAATGGGGTGCCCACTCGGGTGGACGTTGCAGACGAGACGCAAGTTCCACCGTACTCCGAACACTCGTTCACGGCGGGACTCACCTACACGGCGCCGCCGACCACGCACGGCACCTTCTCGGCGCACATTGACACCTACTGGGCGGATCGCATCAAGTTCCTGCGCACGAAGAATTTCCAGCCCGACCGGCAAAGCAATTATTTCATATGGAACGGGCGCCTCCAGTTCACCGGCATTCCCCTGCAGAAGGGCACCCTCGACCTCGCGGTGTACGGCCGCAATCTGTTCCAGCAGAGCTACCGGACCCTGGGTGTGGACTACGGCTCCCAGCTGGGGTGGGTCGAAGATCTCTACGGCGACCCGCGGACATTCGGGTTGCAACTGACCTATAGCTTCACGGCGGGCGACGCTGTACCGCCTCCGCCGCCGCCCGTGGCTCAGGCCGCGCCGCCTCCGCCGCCGGCGAAAAAGAAGATCGTGCTGCGCAGTGTGCATTTCGACTTCGACAAGGCGACCCTGAAAGCTGACGCCAAGCCGATTCTCGACGAAGCGGTGCAGGTGCTCAAGCAAGAGGGTAGCGTCGACATCATCGTCGAGGGCCACACCGACAGCGTTGGCACGGAGCAGTACAACCTCGGTCTGTCGCGCCGACGCGCGGAAACCGTGCGGACCTACCTGGTGGAGCACGGCATCGTGCGGTCGCGCATCACGGCAGAAGGCTTGGGCGAGTCGAAGCCGGTGGCGTCGAACGACACCGCTGACGGGCGCGCCCAGAACCGCCGGGTCGAACTGCATGTCAAATAACCACCCGCAGGGGCAACGGAACCAGCGATGAGCGCTGGCGGGCTGAGGGCGAAGGCGGTGGAACACA
>JAGDMS010000239.1 GCA_017860575.1 Deltaproteobacteria bacterium
AAGGCCCGGGAGTCAGCCGGCCGCCGGCGCAGATCTCACGTCGTCGAGGCTTCTTGATGTCGGCGGCCGCCCTCATGCTGACCTATCCACCCGCTTGCGAACCCTGTGCAGAGGTTCCCTAAAGGACTTGACCGGTGCGCCGCTGATCGTCAGGCTGGCTCCCGCGGCAATTGTGGTGGTCCCGTTCCCGCTCAGCGTTCCGCCGGTCCAAGTGAATGCGCCGCTGACCGTGATCCCGTTGGATGTCAGCGTGCCGCCGGCGAGATCCAGGATGCCATGGGCGCCAACGGTGCTGGCCGCTGTCAGGGTCAGGCTGCTGCTCGGCAGGGAGAGTGATTGCGCTCCGCTGGTGGCGCCCAATGTGAGGCTTGCCACTTTGGCATTCACATCCACCGTGACGGTGTAAGTGCCCGCAAGGTCGATGACGGCGGCGTCGGTCTGACCTGGTACCGTGCCGGTGCTCCAGTTGGTGCCTTCGCTCCAGTTGCCGCCGGCGGCATTCACCCAGGAAACGGTGGCCGCACGCGAGACGCTCGGAACCAGAAGCGTCAATCCCAGGGAGAGCAAGACCGTCGTGAACCCAGGCCCGCAATAAGACTGCCGCCGGTTCTGCCCACTCAATGCATGGGCGGGGTCTGTTTGCTTTTTCCCCATGACGAATGGCGCTGCGTGTCCGCTGCGACCCACGGTGCAGGGTCGGGAGTGTTGACGACTTACGCCTGAGACCAAGAACGCCTTCATGCAAGCCTCGTCCTCGCTAACAAGCCCATGAGGCGATGATGTCCCACGAGCGTTGACGCCAGATTGTGAATGACACCGACGTATCACGGCGCTTCCAGAGCGTCGAGGTCGGAGGTCACGAAGTGCTGCGCCGGTCTGGCCGCAAATTCGATGTAGGAATCAAGTGGATGTCCTTCGATTCCCTTCGATTTCCTCAGGCCACCCATTGCGGGCGGGTGGGAGGTGGGAGAGTGGCGTGAATCCGACCCAAACGAATGTCACGTCGCACACACCTCATCGACACTCCCCCACATGCGCCAGCGTGGCACCAGCGGCCAGGCGAAAGCACTCGTTCGAATAGGTCACGGCATCACAACCGCACACCGGGTCGTAGATCTCAGGGCAGGCCCCAGGACGGGGCACGCAGGTACCCGTGAGGTCGGCAATCAAGCAGGTTGAGTCACGCAGATCGCAGACCTCGTCGGTCCCGCACGGCAGCCCCGCGATGCCGCCGCAGATGCGGGACGGGCAACCGTTGAGCGCATGGTTCACCGCCGTGAGAATCTCATCGACCGTGATGTGGTTGTCGCGATCGGCGTCTCCGCTGTCGCACCACGCAAGCGGCGCGTTGCCGAGGGCGATGTTCACCAACGTCAGGAGTTCATCGACCGTAACCATCTCTCGGCCGTCGCAGTCGCCGGAGCATGGTGGCGGCGTGGGAGTGCTCGTGCGTGTCTCGGTCGGGGTACGCGTGGCAGTCAGTTTTGGTGTGGGCGTAGCGGTCGGGGTGACGGTCGCGGTCTGAGGGGGCGTACTGGTTGATGTGTGGGTAACTGTAGCGCTGGGGGTGTTGGTGGGCGTATGCGTCACCGTCTGGGTCGCTGTGAGCGCAGGAGTGACGGTTGTCGTTCTGGTCTGAGTTGGGGTCGGCGTCGGGGTGGCAGGCGGCGGCGTTCGAGAGATGCACAGCCCGTCTTCCGTACAAGACGCTCCAAACACCACGGGGCACCCGCCACACGTACCGACGATCGGAGCCGCGCAAAAGTCGGCGCACTGACAGCAATCGTTCGCCCCAGGTGTGTTTGTGGCGGTTGCGCTGCGAGTCGGCGTACTCGTCGGAGTCATCGTACTGGTCGGCGTCGGCGTGATCGTCGGGGTGAGTGTCGGCGTGATCGTTGCGGTTGGCGTCGGGGTATGGAGCACGCAGAGCGCGCCGCTGGTGCAGGCGGCGCCGAAGACCGCCGTGCAGTCTCCGCACGAACCGTCGACGGGGACTGCACAGCTTGCCGGACACTGACAGCACCCTGGAAGCCAGTACTCGTAAGCGCCGATGGAGCAGCTTGTGGCGCCCGTACCCGGACGCGGAAAGCCGCGCTGGTCGAGGTCGTTCACGGGTGGCGCAGCGCAGACAGGCTCATTACCGGCGTTGATCGCTGGGCTCCCTGCCTGCAGCGCGATGGTTTGGGTCGGTCCACCATGTCTGGCGAGGCCCGCCGGGTCGAGCAAGGGGTCGATGTTGCTCAGTGACCCCGTAGTGCTGGTGAACCCGCAGCTCGTACCCGAGTCCAGATTATGACCCTGATCAATGATGGTACTACTCCCCGAGCAATTGCCACCCGCAGTGCTGTCGGCGACAATCGTGTTGCTCAGCGTCACCGTGCCGCCGTTGCTCGAAATGGCGCCGCCCGTCTGGGCGCTGTTGCGGGCGAAAGTGCTGTTAGTCACCGTCAGCGTGGCGTTGTAGCCTATGACGGTGGCGATAGCGCCGCCGTTGTACGCGCTGTTACCCGAGAAGGTACTGTTGGTCACGCTTAGCGCGCCGCCATTGTAGATGGCGCCGCCACGGCCTAGGGAGCTGGAGCTGTTGGCGGCGTTATTGCTCGAGAAGGTGCTGTTGGTCACCGTCACCGAACCAACGCTGTTCAAGATGGCGCCGCCGTGGAAGGCGCCGTTGCCCGAGAAGGTACTGTTCGTAACGCTCAGCGTGCCGGCGCCATTGTAGAGCGCGCCGCCGTTGAAGGCGACGTTGCGTGCGAGGGTAACGTTGATCACGCTCAGCGTGCCACCGTTCGCAACGGCGCCGCCACTACTGTCGCCGACGCCAAAGCCGTTGCTGATGGTCAGGTCAGTCAGAGCCAAAGTCACCCCTGAGTTCACCGACAACACCCGCGTGGCACCGCCGCCACTGAGCGTGATCAGGTTGCCGCCGTCGATGCTCGTATCCACGGCGATGGTCTTCTGGCTTGTGACGGTGATCGTGACCGGACTGGCGCCGCAGTTGAAGGTGATGGTGCCACCGCCAGTACACGTGCTCACGGCCGGTAGACCACTTGGTGCGCCACATCCCATCGCCGTGTTCAACACCGCCTCGGTGCAACTCGCCGGGGCACCAGTCCCGACCACCGCACTTGCCAGAACCGGTCCGGGCAGCACGGCAGCCAGCGCGAGGACTGCCCCCACTAGGGCCAAGCAGCGTTCAGTCACGGCTCCAGATTAGAGCACAAATTACGGCGCAATTGGCGCACAAATTACGGGGCATGGGAAAAACCCGTTTGGATACGTCAACAACGGGCGACGCGCGCCAGCTACGAACTGCCGACACTCTGGCGTGCCGAGACGGCCGGTGCCCTGAGCCCGGAGAATGCGGACTGCTGCGTCCAGATGCTGCGTCGTGCGCGAGAGATCGGCGGCTTTCCACACAAACCTATTGACCGAGCCTCTGACCTGTTGATTGGGCAGTTGCGGCAGAGGCAGACTTCTCCGATACTTTCAGATCGGAGGAGAGAACCATGGAACCCTTGCCAAGGTGGTTTCGGGATTTCCGCAGGCGGTATCCGCAGATCAGTGCCGCCGCGGATGCGCCCGGCGAAGCCGTCGGTGCACGGCGAGAGGATATCCGCCACGCCGCGCTCCAGAACGCGCGGCGCTCGGGAATGGCTGCAGGGAGAAGGCCGTGAGCACGAACGCGTACCACCTCGCCACCCGATGTGCACACGGTGGGGCGCGCCGACGCGGCGACGGCGGTGCAAACGAGCCCTTTCAGCGACCCATCGTCCAGAGCACGATCTTTGACTTGGGAAGTTCCGCTGATGCCGAAGCGATCTTCTCGGGGGCACGGAAGGGCTATGCGTATTCGCGGTTTGGCAACCCTTCGGTGGAGGCGTTGGCAGAGGCGGTCGCGGACATGGAGGGAGGCGCCGAGGCGCTAATCACCAGTTCAGGTAACGCGGCCATCTTGTGCGCGGTGACGGCGGCGCTGGAGGGACGCGCGGGACCCCTCGTCACGCACCATGACGTCTACGGAGGCACGACCGAGCTGCTCGGCATTCTCTCGAGCGTGCATCGTGTGCCGGTGGAGATCGTCGATTCCACAAATGCCGCCGCGTGGTATGGCGCGGTGTCGCGAGCCGGAGCCGTGTTGCTGGAAACGCCCTCAAACCCCTTGATGCGGCTCATCGATCTCAAGCAGACGGTTGCCCGGGCACAAGCGTGCGGGGCCCCAGTAATCGTGGACAACACGGTGGCGACGCCCTTCAACCAGCGTCCGTTTGACTTTGGTGCGGACTGGATCGTTCACTCGACGAGCAAATACCTCAATGGCCATTCTGATATGATTGGCGGTTGTCTTGTGCGGAAGGGACGTCTGTCCCCGAGGCATCGGACGATCCACAAGAACCTCGGGGGAACGGTGAACGCGATTGATGCCTGGCTGGTCCTACGCGGACTGCGGACGTTCGCCTTGCGAATGGAAACCCACAATCGCAACGGGCGGGCCGTCGCGGAGTGGTTGATCCGACATTCGCTGGTGACGTGCGTGCACTATCCGGGACTCGGCGCGAATTCTCAGGCCGATATCTTTCGCCGCCAGATGACTCATGGAGGGTCGGTGCTGTCGTTTGAGCTGGCGGGCGGGGCGGAAGCCGCGTGTCGGTTTCTCGACCGTATCAAATTGATCGTACACGCCGTGAGCCTGGGCGGCATGGAGAGCCTCGCCACACGGCCGGCGATGTCCAGCCACCGTGGTATGGACCCGGAGACGCGGCGCCGTGCGGGTATATCAGATAGCTTGATCCGTCTCTCGGTCGGCGTGGAGGCGATCGAGGATATCCTCGCCGATTTGGATCAGGCTCTCGCGGGATAGATTGTACGCGCGCGGCGACTTGCCGCGCGCCTGGCCAGCATTGCCGTTTGCGAACATGGCAAAGCCGCCGAGCTCATTTGAGACGTCACACACCACCAAGTCCCGGCCGATGAACGCGTCGAGCTGAATGGTGGTCCTCGCGCCCCCATCCCGCTTGCTCACGACACCCCAAGCCCCATAGAATGGCCATAGTGTTTCGGGGATGACATCGATGGGCAGCGGCTCAGTCCAACTTGGCCTTTTCGCCATCCGGCTCGGCGTCGACACCGTCGCTCTCGTTCAGCCGGACGACGGAAGGATCCTCTCACGTTAGGAGTCGCCATGCGTTCCCCATCACGAAGTAGACGCGATGAGACATATTGAAACCCATAGAACACACCGGATCGGCTGGCTTCGTGCGGCTGTTCTTGGCGCAAACGACGGCATTGTTTCCACTGCCAGTCTCGTCCTAGGCGTGGCGGCAGCAGGCGCAGACACGCCGAGCATCTTGGTCGCAGGCGTTGCCGGTCTTGTCGCTGGTGCTATGTCGATGGCTGCGGGCGAGTATGTTTCGGTCAGTTCGCAAGCAGATACCGAACGCGCCGATCTCGATCGGGAAAGTAAAGAGCTGGCTGCGAATCCCGAGCATGAGCACGCAGAGCTCATGGCCATCTATGTTAAGCGCGGACTGGATGCGGCACTAGCCTCGAACGTCGCTACCCAATTGATGCAATATGATTCACTCGGCGCACATGGCCGTGATGAGCTGGGTATATCCGACACATTGGCCGCGCGACCTGTACAGGCCGCACTGGCCTCGGCGGGTACGTTTGCAGTTGGCGCGATTCTCCCTCTTCTGATCGTGCTCTTGTCTCCGGTTTCTGCACGAATGTGGGCTATCTCGGGCAGCTCGCTCTTGTTTCTTGCACTACTGGGTTCGCTGGCTGCACGCGCCGGCGGCGCATCCGTGATTACAGCTGCCGCCCGCGTCACCTTTTGGGGTGCCTTGGCAATGGCAATGACCGCTGGAGTTGGAGCGCTATTTGGGGTCGTCAGTTGAGAGCTGCGCCGTCAACAATCTCGCCACCTAACCCGCAGATGCAGCGGACGCCTGACGGCGCTGCTGAGGAACACGCCAGGACCGCGTCAACCATCATGTCTGCAATCCCGGCACGTGTTTCGCATAGGGCGCAATCGTGCTACCGGCGCAGCGCGTGAAACGCGCACGTCATCGCTTGGTGCGCCAGAACGGAGTCAGACTGCAAATGATGGACTTCATGAGACCCTGGACCGCGCAGGCGTACGCAATCATGCGCATCATGGTGGGCTTGCTGTTCACGTCGCATGGCCTGTCGAAGCTTGTTCATTTCCCGCTGCCACCGCCGCCCGAGGCCCCGGCCCTGATCCTCTATACCGCCGGCCCTATTGAGCTCGTCTGCGGCGCGCTCGTCGCCCTCGGCTTGCTGACGCGCCCCGCCGCGTTTCTCGCCAGTGGGACAATGGCGGTGGCCTATTTCATGGCGCACTTTCCCCGCGGGTTCTTCCCCATCGCCAACGGTGGTGAGCTTGCGGTGCTCTACTGCTTCGCGTTCCTCTTCATCGCCGCGTACGGGTCCGGCATCTGGAGCGTCGACGCGAGTCGCAGGCAGAGCGAGAAATGCGACCACTGACCAGAGTTGCCGTGTGTGCATTCCATCGTCCATGCACACAACGTACCGCCAGCCTGGAGGTGCCCCGGCTTTGCGGAGCTCGGCATCGCCGGGGCGCCTCCAGGATATGGTTTGGGGTCAGCGCCCTTCGATACGGCCCGTGAACTGATGGCGCCGATGCTGCCATGAGAGGGATGCATGAGCTTTATCAATGACGCATCGTCTTATGCAGCGACAATTGTTCGGCTCGGCCGAGGAATCGCTGCGCGAGTGACCGCGTCGGCACGCCCGCAACCGCAACACCTTCTGGAACTCTACGACTTCGAAGGCTGCCCCTACTGCCGAAAGGTCCGCGAGGTCTTGTGCGAACTGGACCTCGACTACCTCTCGCATCCGGTCGCCCATGGGAGTCAGCGGCGCAAGCGGCTCGTACAGCGCGGCGGCAAGATGCAGGTGCCCTATTTGATCGATCCGAATACGGGCACACGCCTCTACGAGTCAGACCAGATCATTGCCTACCTCAACGAGACGTATGGCGCGGGTAAGCGGGCGGGCTGGTTGGTACCGCTGCCGCGTTGGCTGGATACGATCGACTCGGCCGTTGCAACGGCCGTGCGGTTCGGCCGCGGCACGCGCTGCAAGACGGAAACCAGTCGGAAGGGGATCAAACCCCTGACCCTCTACAACATGGAAGGCTCGCCTTACTGCCGCAAGGTGCGCGAAGTGCTGAGTGAACTCGACCTCGAGTGTATTGTCCGTAACCTCCCAAAGGGCAGTCCGAAGCGCGCCGAGTTGGCCCAACGGGGTGGCAAGGTGCAAGTTCCCTACCTGGTCGACCCGAATACTCGTTTCGAGAAGTACGAGTCGGATGAGATCGTCGCCTACCTCGAACGCGAATACGGTCAATGATACCGGGCTGCGCGCGCGGTAGTACAGGATTCAGAGCGACGAGACGCTGTGCGCCGAAGGCACTGACGATATCAAGAAGCGCCTCGGGCGCTCGCCGGACGATACCACCTGTCAGAGGGTTAAGATTGCACGCCGAAACACAGCGGCGGCCGATCCGGGGCTCTTTGGCCGCGGGCATCGATCACTTGGTTGCCGGGATCCCCATGGCGCACAAGGACGACGGCGCACGCCTCGAACGCAGCGCGGCCGTCTTCGACGACCTGTACGAGTATTTCAAACGAAAACGCGGATGACCGCGCGGCGGCTAACTGGCTGCAGCGGCTGAATGAAAGGAGACA
>JAGDMS010000526.1 GCA_017860575.1 Deltaproteobacteria bacterium
TGTCCTTCATGCCGAGCGGCCCGAGGATGCGCGCCTGCAAATACGCGTCGAGCGGCTGTCCTGTGGCCCGCTCGATCACGTGTCCGAGCACATCGGTAGAACGCCCGTATTCCCACGTTGTGCCTGGCTGGTACATGAGCGGTACCGTGGCAAGTTTGGCTACCAGTTCGGCGTTGCTGTGTTCGTCCAAATCGACTCCGGCCTTGGCGTAGAGGTCCTTGACCATCGACTTGCCGAAGACCCCGTACGTGAAGCCGGAGGTATGACGCAGCAGGTCGTGGACGGTCGGTTGGCGCTGCGCGGCAACGATATCGAGCTTGCCGTCCTTTTCAACACCGACCTTGAGGTCCTTCAGTTCGGGGATGAATTTCGCCACAGGGTCCGACAGTGCGACCCGGCCTTCTTCCACCAACATCATCAGACCGACCGACACAATCGGCTTGGTCATCGAGTAGATGCGGAAGATCGAGTCCTCTCGCATCGGTGCGCCGCTTGCCGGGTCCTGCTTGCCGATGGTCTTGCTGTAGACCAGCCTGCCGTCACGTTGCACCATCATTACCACGCCTGGAATGCGGCCGCGATCCACATCGGCACTGATCGCTTTGTCGATCCGCGCCAGGCCTGCGCTGGAAAGACCGCGTTCGGGCGGCGACTGTGTCGCGCAACCGCAAAGCAGAACAACCAATGCGAGCGCCGCCCGCAGACTATGGTTCCCCGTCATGTTGCCTCCCTTTTGTCCGGCCAGCGCACCGCGCTGCAGCACAGGACTTGCAGCGTACTCGAACGTCCGCTAGGAGCGCAATTTGCATCGACAGCAGTTGGCGACAAGGTCAACTTCCCGCCATGACCGACGCCGGCCAAGACCCTCGGAAGCCTCGGACATCACTCCGCTCTTCGTTCCAGTGATCCGCCTTTGGCGGGTTCGACGTTGAAAGTTCAAATGGGATCCGGCCGGTGACTACTTTCCGGATCCGAATTTGAATGGTCGGCTGACAGCTCCGGGTCGCGTGCCGGTGTACGCGGCCGGGGGCCGACGGGCAGGGCAGCAGTACGACGCACACCGGAAGTTCGAGGCCAGACGACCGGAATGTGGTGTTCAGCGGTCGGCTGCATCGTTCCGGTGGCCGGTGCGTGACGGCCATCTGCTGACCTTCGCCGACTCCAGCCGAGTGCCTGCTCCAGACTTCCAGCGGCCTCTCGGCTTTCCAGATTGCTGCCGCTCAACGCTCAACAAGAGAGGTAACCGGCGCGCCGTGCTGATCGCCAAGTCGAAGCCACGTCTCGGCGCGTCCGGTTGACCACAAGGCTAGGCGCCGTGGAGAAATCGGGCCGTGGCCGACTTATTGCGTCGATGAAACCTTTGAGGCCGCTATCTGCAGCGCCTCGCCAACTTGAGCCGCAGTAGTTACCCAGCCGAACACATGCTCAAAGTTCCAAAGCGTCGCTTGTCGGTTGAAATCGGGACCAGAATGATTCATTGCGTCCTCGACCAAGATTGGCCAAAAGTCACTGAAAAACGCGCTGCGGGCGGTGCTCTCCACGCATACGTTTGTGGCAATGCCGGTGAACAACAGATACCGGATGTTGTCAGCGTTAAGACAGTCTTCCAGGATCGTTCGATGAAAGCCGTTATAGCGCGTCTTACGGATCACGAGGTCACCGGGTTCTGGCGTCAATTCGTCGACGATCTGCCAGTCCCAAGTGTCCTCAATAAGCAATTTACCTTCGAGTTCTTCACGATGTCGCATCATGATGAGCGCCAACTCCTTGTGATAAGCAGGCGAAGACGAATCGCCCGCATCACTCAGGTCGCGCTTGAAGGTCATTTGCAGGTAGATCACTTTGACGCCAGCCTGCCGTGCTACACGGAGAAGTTCGCGATTGACCTCGATCACGCGTGAAGCGCCCGAGATATCGAACCCCGCAAGGTCGAACATGCCGCCCTTTGACGCGAAGGCATTTTGCATATCCACGACGATCAGCGCAGTTCGCCCGATATCCACTTCTAACGGATTTGGTCTCGCCGGCAGAGTAGTCACAAGCAATCTCCCGGTTGTCGCCTGGCTATGCATCGTCTTGATGCATTCATTTGGGCGGATGGCGCCTGACTTGAATGTCGGGCGACATGCGCCCGTATCCGGATAGTGACGCAGCAGTTTCGGCCAGAGCCAATCGCTGCGCGCGGGCATGGTAGCAGGCAGGTGATTTGGCCGGTCGGGATGAGCGGCGGCTTTCTGCTGCGCAGCGGCTGTTGGCGTCGGCGCCATGTACGACGGCAATGGGTCGGCGGCGGGTCTACGTGAGCTCCATCTCTTTGCCGTAGACCTGTCGGTCAAACTGGCATGCCATACAGCCGACGAACCAGAATCACAGAATCCAGCCCACGGATGGGCCACTGCGCGCTCCCGAGTCAGTTCAAGGGCCGATCCGCGGCACGGCCGAAGAACTCAAGCGGCTCCTCATCCAGCGCACGAAGCGCTTCGATCAGGGCCAGCTGATCGGTCTCGAAGTGGTCGTCCCACACATGCGAGGCGTTCTCAGCGTCTACGATCTCAAGGATCCAGCCGCCTTGGGAGTCCCCATAGATCTCCACCCGGACAGCCACCCCATTACGCGTGACGCTCTGGCTCAGCGGGGATTCGATGAAATCGGGTTCGTGGTCGTCGAGTGCAGTCACGTCTTGCCCCTCACTGTCTTCGCCCGCCGCGCCCGCGAACCTTCTGGACATCATCGTGGCCATGGTTTCCAGGCGCTGGCCGCGGGCTCGCTTGCAGGACTGCATCGCCTTGTTGATCTGTTCATCGGCAACGATGGTCATCTGCTGCAGGTT
>JAGDMS010000240.1 GCA_017860575.1 Deltaproteobacteria bacterium
AGTGCAGCCGGTACCGACGGACGAACGATAGTTGGGCGCTGACGGCCAGCGGACAACGGATAACAGACGGACAGACAACAGAATCCAAGTTCAGCGTCAACAAAGGCATGCGTCTGGTGTCTGTCGTCTCCCAGTCTGTTGTCTGTAACTCTTGAGACCATCCCTGCATTGACCGACGGGTGCGCGCGGCGTATGCGTTTTTCGTTCGCAACAAGGAGGCGTCGTGAAGTTCTCTGTGATCTTTGAAGCACAGCTGGCCAACCCTACCCCGGAGCGGGAGCGACAGACCATCCGCGACTGCGTCGAGCAGGCCGTCCTGGCGGAGGAGATGGGATTCGATCGGGTATGGGCAGTGGAGCACCACTCGCTGATGCGATACGCACACATGAGTGCGCCCGAGATCTTCCTGACCTGGGTCGCGGCTAAGACGTCGCGTATCCGCATCGGTCACGGCGTCGTCTGTATGCCGTTCAACTACAATCACCCGGTGCGCGTGGCGGAGCGGGCGGCCATGCTGGACATCCTTTCCAATGGCCGGCTCGACCTCGGTGCCGGACGCGGTGCCACATTGCAGGAGATGTCGCTGTGCGGCGTCGACCCCGATCGCACCTATGCCGAGGTCGATGAGGCGCTGCGCATGATCGGTCGCATGTGGGTAAACGATACGTTCGAATGGCACGGGAAGCTGCTTGACATCGCGCCGCACAGCGTCTTGCCTCGGCCGGTCCAACGCCCGCATCCTCCACTGTACCTTGCTTGCACCAAGCGGGACACCGTGGCGCTGGCGGCGGAGTACGGCGTGGGCGCCCTGGTGCTTGGTTTTGCGGGTACCGACGAGGTCGCACACCTCAACAAGATCTATCGTGACACGATCGCCAAGCGCAGCGGCGACCGCTTCGTCTCCGGCGTCGTCAACGACCATTTCTCGGCGCTGTGCCCCACCATCGTGCTGGACGACGGTGCCGAGGCGCTGCGGATCGGCGCGCGCGGCCAGCGCTTCTTCGCCGAGTCGATCTACCACTGGTACGGCGGTGGTCCGCCGCCCGCCGAGGACACCGAGCATGACGACAACGTTGCCGCGATCCGCCGCGATGCCGAGTTCGCGGTCGCCCGCCTGCACGAGGCCAACATCCCGGTGACGCCGGCCACCACCGGCAATTACAATATCAACCACGCCTACGGGACCGCAGCGCAGGCGATCGATTACGTCGAACGTCTGGCGCATGCGGGTGCGGACGAGATCATGTGCCTGATGCAGATGGGCACCATCCCGCAGGCGGCGTGCCTCGAGACGATCCGCCAGTGGGGCCGCCACGTGATCCCACACCTCCGGCGGGCACGGCAGTGAGCGGGCCCAAACGTGGATCAACATTACATCGCACACTCGCCACGGCAGCCAGGGACGGCTGCCGCCACTACCCGTCATTCATGCCCAGAAGAATCATGGATGGCGGCAGGCCCCTGTGCCTGCCGCGAACAGTCCTGACACAGAGCGATTGCGCGCCTTCTGTGGAAGCAGACCGTAAGGAGTGACAATGCCGCTCGACCCGGTAGCACGTGTCGTCATCGACACCCTGGTGCAGGTATTTCCCGACGTCGGTGTCAAGGTGCTCGACGCCGCTGAGGCGCGGCGCATGATTGCGGTCGCGCCAATGGCCGCGGCCGAAACCATTCCGGTCCTCAAGGTCGAAAACCGCACGATTCCCGGTGCCCCGGCGGGGCCGCCGATTCCCGTGCGCATCTATTGGCCGCGCGCGGGCCGCGACCCTTTGCCGATGGTGGTCTACTTCCACGGCGGCGGTTGGGTGCTTGGCGACCTCGAAAGTCACGATCCGCTCTGCCGGGCGCTGGCAAACGAGGTGGGCACAGTGGTCCTGTCCGTCGATTACCGGTTGGCACCCGAACACCGATTTCCCGCCGCCGCGGAGGACGCCTATGCCGCGACAGTCTGGGCCGCCGCGCATGCAGCGGAACTCGGGGCCACGCGGTCGCGGCTGGCCGTGGCCGGTGACAGTGCTGGTGGCAACCTGGCGGCGGTGGTGCCGCTCATGGCGCGCGACCGCGGCGGTCCGCCGCTGCGGGGGCAGCTGCTGGTCTACCCCGTGACCGACTGCGCGCGGAACACGCCCTCGTATGAGGAGAACGCAGAGGGCTACTTCCTGACCGCGGCGCACATGCGGTGGTACTGGGAGCAATATCTGGGCGCCGCCGACGGCAGCCATCCCTACGCGTCGCCATTGCGTGCTCCAGACCTCAGCGGACTGCCCCGGGCGTATGTGGTTACCGCGGAGTACGATCCGCTCCGCGATGAGGGCGAAGCGTACGCGCACCGGCTGCGCGACAGCGGCGTGCCGGTCACCGTCCGGCGCTACGACGGGATGTTCCACGGTTTCTTCAGCCTGGCCGATCTGCTGCCCGCTGCCCGGGAGGCCAACGTGGCAGCCTTCACGGCGCTGCGCGAGGCCTTGTTGTGAGTAGCTCGAAACCTGGATAATTGTAGTTGATCTCACTGCGGAAGGAGCGCTGCGACCATGCCGGACGATCTGCGAAGTCTGAGGCCCCCGGCGGATTTTACGCGCCGGCAGTTTGTGGTGACCACCCTGGCGGCGGGTTTTGCCTTGGCGGTGCAGCCGGTGTCCGCAGATAGCATCAGCACCGACACCCACGGTTTGGTTGCGGGAGAAGTGCAGATTCCTGTGTCCGGTGGCCAGATCCCCGCCTACCGTGCGCGCCCCGCTGCTGGCCGCTCGTTTCCGGTGGCGCTCGTTGTGCACGAGATCTTTGGTGTGCATGAGTACATCAAGGACATCTGCCGCCGCTTCGCCAAGCTGGGCTACCTCGCGATCGCACCCGAGTTGTATGCGCGGCAGGGCGATGTGTCGAAGCTGAGCGACGTGCAGCAAATCCTTTCTGACGTGGTATCGAAAGTCGCTGATGCGCAGGTGATGGCCGATCTCGATGCGACCGCGGCGTGGGCGAAGCAGTCCGAGAACGCCAATATCGAGAAGCTCGGCATCACCGGTTTTTGCTGGGGCGGGCGGATTGTCTGGCTGTACGCGGCACATACCCCGACCCTCAAAGCCGGAGTGGCCTGGTACGGGCGGTTGGCGGGAGACCCCGACCCGCTCCATCCCAAGAACCCGATTGACGTCGCTGGGGCACTGATGGCGCCGGTATTGGGACTGTATGGTGGTGATGATGCCGGTATCCCGGTGGAGACCGTCGAGCGCATGCGCCAGGCCTTGCAGGCCGCCGGCAAGCCTTCCGAGATCATTCTCTATCCCGGTACGCCGCACGGCTTTCACGCGGACTACCGCAGCAGTTACCGCCTGGAGCAGGCGGCGGACGGGTGGAAGCGGTTGCTGGAGTGGTTCAAACGCAACGGCGTGGCGTAACACGGCGCCGACCGTGCCCTCCTGACGTCAACGTGCGGATTCCATCTCGCGCCGGACGCGTTCGACCGCCGCAATCGCTTCCGGCGCCTGCAGGCCGCTGGCACGCGCCTCGGCGAGCGCCGCTTCGTGGCTGACGCCGTGGATCTGTTCACGGTAGAGCGCTATCACCGCGCCGACACGGTTCCCGGACGCGCAGTGCAGCAGAGCGGGCCGGTTCGCCGGATCATCGAGCGCGGCGGCAACCTGGCGCACTTGCGCAGCGTTCAGCGTCGCCAACGCCACAGGGAGATTGAGATAGCGGATGCCCGCATGTTCCGCCGCGGCCGTCTCCTCGGGCACGCCTCGCTCGCTGGGTGCGCGCAGATCGATGATGGTCTTGAACCCGGCCGCCGCCAGTTTTGGAACCGCTGCTGGCGTGATCACATTGGCCGTGGCGACGCCATTCTCCAGGAGCCGGTAGTTCGGCGCCTCCGCGGCCGGCCAGGTTGACGGCGGCTTGGTGCGTGCCGCGCAACCAGCCACCATCGTGGTCAGCACGAACGCGGCACAGACCTGATGCGGCCGTGGCATCACTGTCGCTTGCGCGGCGCATAGCGGACCGTCAACACCGGGCAGCGGGCCATGCGGACGACGCGTTCCGCGACGCTGCCGATCAGCGCGTGTGCCACGCCGGTGCGCCCGTGTGTGCCCATGACGATCAGATCGACACCGCTGCGCTTGGCGGTATCGACGATGATCTGCACCGCTGAACCGCGCTTCAGCAGGCGACGCAGGGGGCGGCCTTTTCTCGCAAGGTCGGCGGCGACCTGCGCCAGCTGTGCCTCCGCCGCTTGCCACTGCTCTTGTAACAGCTTCGCCAACTTCGGATTCGCCATCATCAGCTCGGGAGTGGTCGCAAGATAGGTCTGGTCGACCACGTGCAGGAGTTGGAGCTCCGCTTTCAGCGCGGCGCCGAGATGAGTGGCGTACCTGAGGGCGTTTAGGGCGTCCTTGGAGAAATCAACCGGTACCAGGATGCGTTTGATTGCCATGTGTCGTTCCTCAGCTGCCGTCCTAGGCGATACCACCGCACGCTGGCGGTGTGCAAGATCGTCGTGCCTCCCGTTTCTTCCCCGTCTTCTTCACTCCGGAGGGTCTGGCGCTCGGGCGCGGAGTCTGTCATGCATAGGATCGGCGATCGCTGATCGCCAGACGTCATGTCGACGCGCAGCGCAGTGCACAGCAAAGCGTTCACCCCGGGGCGGCTCGGGCAACTCGAACTGCGCAACCGCGTGATCAAGGCCGGCACCTACGAAGGCATGTGTCCGCGCGGCCTACCGTCGGATGCGCTCATCCGGCATCACCGCGATCTCGCAGCGGGCGGCGTTGGGATGACCACGGTGGCCTACTGCGCCGTGTCGCCAAATGGGCGCACGTTCGAAGACCAGATGGTCATGAGCCCGAAGCTGGTGCCGCGGCTGAAGGTGTTGACGGATGCGGTGCACGCCGAAGGGGCGGCCGTGTCCCTGCAACTCGGGCACTGTGGCGCCTTCAGCCGCAACGCGGAACTGCCGGGCCGCCGGTCGCTGGGGCCGTCGGCGCAGTTCAACGAGTACGGCTTCATGTCCGGCATCATGTTTTCCAAGGCCATGACCGAGCACGACATCGCCGACATCGTCGACGATTTCGGCACCGCTGCCGCGGGGGCGGTGCGCGCCGGTTTCGATGCGGTCGAACTGCACATGGGACACGGCTATCTGCTGAGTCAATTCATCAGCCCGGCCATCAACCAGCGACAGGACCGGTGGGGCGGCAGCCTGGACAATCGCATGCGCTTGCCGCTCACCGTGGTGGAGCGCGTGCGCGAGGCCGTGGGTCCCAAGTTCCCCATCGTTGCCAAGACGAACCTGCGCGACGGCTTCAAGGGCGGCCTCGAGGTGCGCGAATCCATCGGCGTCGCCCTGCGGCTGGAAGCGGCGGGCGTGAACGCGCTGGAACTCATCGGCGGCTTTACCAGTAAGACGCCGATGTATCTCCTCCGTGGCGAACGGCCGCTCAAGGAGATGATTGCGGTCGAAAAGAGCTGGGCACAAAAACTCGTGCTCGCCGTCCTCGGCAGAGCCGTCATCAAGGAGTATCCATTCAAGGAGATGTTTTTTCTGAAGCATGCGCGCAAAATCCGCAAGGCGGTGCGGATGCCGCTGGTGCTGTTGGGCGGCATCGTCTCGCTCCAGAATCTGGAGACCGCCATGCAGGAGGGGTTCGAGTTTGTGGCCATGGGGCGCGCCCTCATCGCCGACCCGGACCTGATCGACCGCATGCGGCGGGGCGAAGTGACGCGCTCGCGCTGCACCGCCTGCAATAAGTGCGTTGCCGAGATGGATCGCAACGGGGTGCGCTGCGTCCTCGACGACTGAGACGAGCCGCCACACCAAGGTCCGGCGCTCCCGTTGGAGCCATCTGAGTTACGACGTCTGAGTATCGTCGTGTGGTGCGAGGATTCTCAGCAGCTGCTTTGGACTTTGGACTTTCGACTTTGGACTACGGGCAAAGCCCGCGTTGAGCATGTCCATGCATGAAGGAATCCGAGTGCTGGTTCTGGGGACCGGGCAGATGGGATCCGGGATCGCGCGCTTGATCCTCAATAAGCCTGGCCTCGCACTGGTTGGGGCGCACGGGAGACGGCGCGCACGCGCCGGCATCGATCTCGGCGGTGCGATCGGCCTCGATCGCGAGGTGGGCATCGCGATCAGCGCTGACCTGGAATCGACGGTTGCACGGACCCAACCGCACATCGCCATCCAGGCAACCTGTTCGCGACTCACGGACGCGCTGCCGGAAATCACCACGGTCGTGCGCAACCGAGTCCCGGTGATCTCCATCGCCGAGGAGATGGCCTATCCCGCGGCCACGTCGCCGGCGATCGCCGCGGAACTGGACCGGCTCGCCCGCGCACACGGGGTTGCGGTCGTGGGCGCCGGCATCAATCCCGGGTTCGTCCTCGATCTTCTGGTGATCACCCTGTCGGGCGTGTGCGCCGATATCCGCTCCATCACGGCGCGGCGGGTGAATGACCTCTCGCCGTACGGCCCTTCCGTCCTGACCACCCAGGGGATCGGATTGACGCCGGAGGCGTTTCGCAGGGGAGTCGAGGACGGCAGCGTGGTCGGTCACTTTGGCTTCCCGCAGTCGATTCGCATGATTGCCGACACGCTGGGCTGGGAGATTGAGGGCATCGAAGAGCGCCGCGAACCGATTGTATCTGCCGTGCGCCGCACGACGCCCTTCGTCACAGTGGAGCCTGGAACGGTGGCGGGCTGCCTGCACACCGCCGTCGCTTTTGCATCCGGCGAGCCCGTCATTTCTTTGATCCACCCGCAGCAGATCCACCCGCACCTGGAGGGGGTCGAGACGGGGGACAGCATCGAGATCGCCGGGACACCAAGCGTTCGCCTGGCCGGCAGCCCGGAAATTCCGGGTGGCGTAGGGACCATTGCGCTGGCGGTCAATCTGATTCCGCGCGTCCTCAGCGCGGCTCCCGGTCTCCACTCGATGGCAGATCTGCCCGTGCCGGCTGCGGTCCTGGGGGACGTGCGCCGGCACCTTCGCGAAACGCAGCGGGAGCCGCGCCATGCCTGACGTGCTCGGTACGGGCACGTGGGTGGAAATCCACCGGGTCGTCTTGCCGGCTGGTGAACGCGCCCCACAAGTGCCGGCTGACACGGCCGCGGTGGCGTTGGAGATGCGGGTGAAGGGTTTCCTGCTGGCGCCCGCGGCACTCGGCGATGCGGCCGAGATCGTCACGCGCGCCGGCAGACGCCTGCGCGGCACCGTAACCGAAGTCAATCCCGCCTATACCCACAGCTTCGGTGCGCCGATCCCCGAGCTCTCCACCGTTGGGGAGGAGGTTCGCACTCTGCTGCGCAAGCGTGGAGGCCGTCAATGACGGACGAGAGCTACGCCGCGATCATGTCGCAGCGCGCGGAAATCATGCGTGCCTCCATCGGGATCGACTACGGTCGCTACGTTACCGGCGCGCTCAGTTTCGACTACGAGCGTCTGCTTGCCGACACGGGTTACGACCTGGCAAGGGCGCGCGTGGTCCAACGGGAGACCGCTGTCGGCAGTACGCCGCTGGTCGAGTTGCGCAACATCACGGAACTGGTCCGCACCGTTGCACCTTCCGGCAAGGGCGCGCGCATTTTCGTCAAGGACGAGGCCGCCAATCCGTCCGGCTCGTTCAAGGACCGCCGCGCCGCGCTGTCGATTCACGAAGCGCGGCGGCGGGGGTACGCCGGCGTGGTGGCGGCCACCAGCGGCAACTATGGCGCCGCGGTGGCGT
>JAGDMS010000527.1 GCA_017860575.1 Deltaproteobacteria bacterium
CTGGTCATTCTCCTGGTGCCGGTGGTCATGCTGCAAAAGCTGGCGATCACGGCGGCCTGGTGGATCCTGGCGATCACGATTTCGGAGATGCTGCTCAACCCGATCGTGTACTATTACCTGAAGGCGCCGGAACCGGAGCTGGTGGTCATGCGCGAACACGGCATCTTCCGGCACGGCATCGAACGGTTCGTCGACGCGCTGCTGACACGAACGGGAAAGATCGCCACGGTGGCCGCCTGGTTGGGCGTCACCGTCGTCGCGCTGTACTTCGTGCGCGGCCTCACCATCGGGGATCCCACTTCGGCCTCGCCGCTGCTCTGGCTCGATTCTCCCTACAACGTTTCCCACAATGCTATACAAAACCGCTTTGGCGGGGTGGAACCACTCATCGTGGTCAACGAGGGCTATGACAAGGACGCGATGAAATACCCGGAGACGCTACGGGCCATGGAGCGCTTCCAGCGTTACATGGAGCGCGACCCGGCGGTCGGATACAGCTTCTCCCTCGCCGACATCATCCGCGGCGTGAATAGCGTCTTCCACGAATTGGAACCGAAATGGGGCGTCATCCCCGACAGCTGGGTCGACGTCGGCGGGCTGTTCTTCATCTATTTTTCCGGCGCGCCGCCGACCGAGACCGCAAAGTACGTGGACCCGAGCTACACCACCGCGCACGTCACCTTCTATTGCAAGGATCACAAGGGCGAGAACATCCGGCGTATCATCCGCAAGTGCAAGGAGTTCATAGCAAGCACGGAGATCGAGGACCTCGGTATCTCGCTGGATGCGACCAACGGCGGCGTCGTGGTGAAAACCGTGGCGGCCCAGCCGGTGTGGGAAAAGGCCGGCCCGTCGTGGGTCGTGGGCAGCCTGGCGTCGGATGACGCGCCGTTCAAGCCGGGGGACCGCATCGTGGCCGTCGGCAAGCAGCCGGTGAAGACGGAGGCGGAGTTCCGTGCCGCGCTCATGCGGGAGGCGGACCATTCGACGCTGCTGGACTTCACCGTGGAGCGCGCCGGTCAGCCGATGGTGTCGACGGTGAGCGCTCCCTGGAAGGCCGTGCTCAAGCTCGCAGGCGGGCTCGTCGGCACGTTGGCGGCGGCCAACGAAGAACTGGTGCGCAACGACGTGATGATGAATATGCTCGGCTTCTTCACCATGTACATGATCATGCTCTTCACCTACCGCTCGTTTGCCTCCGGCCTCTACCTGCTGGCGCCACTAGCGCTGTCGAACGTAATGGTGAACGCGTACATGGCCGCACGCCACATCGGGGTGAACATCCACACCTTGCCGCTGGTCACCGTGGGCTTGGGCTTCGGCATCGATTACGGCCTGTACATCGTGAGCCGGACGATCGAGGAAATCCGCGTGCGTGGCGACTTGCAAGACTCCGTCCGTGAAGCACTGGTCACCTCCGGTAAGGCCGTCACCTTCACGGCCGTCACCATGGTGATCAGCACGGTTTTCTGGATGTCGTCCAACATTCGCTTCAACGCCGAGATGGGTTTGCTCCTGGCAATCTGGATGGCGATCAGCTACGTCGGCTCACAGACGTTGACGCCGGTGCTAATCGTCCTGTTCCGGCCCCGGTTCATCATGCGAGAAGCCAACCGCCCCTCCGCCATGACCAGCATGTCGGGCGCGTCTGCAACGAGTTGACCATGCACTTGAATCTGTGGAATTCGATTCTGATCGTCTTGGGCTTCAGCGTGCTGGTCATCGTGCTCGACGAATACGTGGTCAAACCGTGGCGCCAGAGGCAGTGGGAACGGCGAGCCGCCGGCGGGGACGGCCAGGCGCAGAAACTCCTCAAAATGGCGCGCTCCGCAAAGGTGAGCGACGAATGAAGCTCGACGCGGCACCGCCTGAGGTGGACAGCGGCCCGCCGCGCCAGCACGACCGCCGATGATTCTCCTCCGCACCATCCGCATCGTCGCCATCGCCCTGGGGTTCGCATGCCTGTTCGCACTGTCCCGCTACGCAACACTCATCCGCGGCGGCGAGGACTTGCCGGGGATCTCCTGGGCATTGGGTGTCCTGTGCATGATCTTCACCGCCAGTGCAGCGGTAAGCGAGCGCATGCGCGGCCCCGAAGCCAACATCGCCAAGGACGTCCTCTGGGGCCTGGCCGCCGGCGGGATCATCACGATCCTTGTGCGGCTGTAGGTCGTCCCGGCGTGGGGCTTGAGGGGCGCGCCTCCTGGCCCCAAGCCTGCAAGCCCCCACGCCTTTTACTCACCTCCCCCCGCCCTGTTCCGCCCACAGCGCCGCGTAGCGGCCCTTCTGCGCCAGCAGGTCCGCATGGCTGCCCGACTCGACCACCTGCCCCGTGTCCATCACGTGAATCACATCGGCGCGCATAGCTGTGGTCAGCCGGTGGGTTATCAGCAGCACGGTCTGACCGGCAATCAGGTTGCGCAATTGCCCCAGCCATCGGACTTCGCTCCACGGATCCATGGCACTGGTGGGTTCGTCGAGGATCAGGACCGGAGCCCGGCGCAGGAGGGCCCGCGCCAGCGCAATGCGCTGCCACTCGCCGGTGCTCAGCTCGGCGCCGCTGACGAACCATTTGCCCAGCGGGTTCTCATAGCCCTGCGGCAGGCGCTCGATGATGTCGTTCGCTTCCGCCTTGCGCGCGGCAGCCTCGATCGCCTCCGGCGCGCTTCCAGCAGTCATATCTCCGAGTGCGATATTCTCCCCTGCGGTCGCGTTGTAGTGCACCGGCTCCTGGAACAGGGCGGACACACGGCGGCGCAATTCATCCACCGCCAACGTCCGCAGGTCGACGCCGTCGAATTGTATCGCTCCCGCCTCCGGATCGGGTAGTGGAACGTGACCTGGTCAAAGCGAATTCCCTGCCTCAGCGGGACCGGCACCGGCGCTGGGCGCGTGGGGCTGCCGACGCGCGGCTCCAGCGCCAGGAACTCGAACAGGTTGCCGAGGAACAGGCTGTTCGAATAGAGGTGCCCGACATTCTGCAGCAGCGAGCGCATCAGTTGCTGCCCTTGATTGAAGGCCTGGTAGAACAGGGCCAGGTCGCCGACGGACACCAAGCCGGCGATCGTCTTGCGCAGCATCCACACCAGGGCCAGTCCGGTAACCAGCAGCCCAAAGCTGCCGGCGAACAACTCCGCCTGTCCCTGCTGACGTGCGATGCGCACCCGATCGAGCCGCAACTTGTCCCGCAGCGCCTGGTAGGCCGCTTGGAAGCGTGGCCCCAGTCCGAAGAGCCGCATCTCGGCCGCGTTTTCCCGGCTGGTGAGGAGCCAATCGTAGTACCAGGTGCGGCGTTCGTCGGCGGTAGCCGCAAGCCGCCACTGGTGTTGCAGCAGCGTGTGGCGGATGACCACGTAGAGTGCGGGCAGCGTGCTGACCACCACCGCCGCCGGCACCCAGGCGCCGTAAGGAACGAGAACGGCGCCCATGGCTAGCAGCGTCACGCTGTTCTGCAGCAGGCTCCCGACACTCTCCAGCAACTCGACGGGCCGGTAGCTGGCCTCATCGCGGGCGCGGTGCAGGTGATCGTAGAACTCAGGGAGATCGTAAAAGGCGAGATCTAGCTCCAGCGACTTGGCGTGGACCAATCCGCTGATGTGATCCTTGAGCAACTCCGCCTGTGCCGTACGCACCCAGCCGGTGACGCTCCGCAGCGCTTCCGACAGAAGCAGCACTGCGACCATCAGACCCATGGGCACCAGCACGGGACGCAAGCCGGACCAGCCGAAGTGAGAACCGAGGACCAGCATCAGGCTGTTCACCAGCCATCGGGTCAGGTAGACCGTGGCGACTGGTAGCAGTCCTTGAAGCAGCAGCAGAGCGCCCCAGCTCAGCGTCCAACCGCGGGTCGCCCCGAAGGCCAAGGCGAGTGCGCGCACGACATTGGGCAGCTGTGCGACGGCCTTTGCGAACCGGGCTTTCACCAGGTTGTACGCTTCCACGACGCGAACCCTGGGACGGATCCTGGCCTCCACCCCGCAAGCCCCCAAGCCCGCAAGCCCCCAGGCCTTCCCGTTAGCCCTTCCGCGGACGGAGGAGGGTCAGGGTGGAGGCCGGCGTGCAATTGGACCTCTTCCCATTTATCCACCGGCGCTTTGTATATCCGCTTGGGCGAGCAATCAATCCACCGGTACCTACCGTTGTGAATTGGCGATCTCCCGGTTGCCTGTCGGCGCCGGCGTCTGGTAAGTTCTTGTCTGGTGAGTTCTTCTGAGGTGGCGGTATTGCCGCGCATCTCGGAGTTCTTCGGTATCGTGGTTTTCATGTACTGGTTCGACGAACAGAAGCACAGGATGCCGCATTTCCACGCGCGATTCGGCGGGGATGAGGCCGTCTTCGATCTGGCAGGGAATTGTCTGGAGGGTGATCTCGGCGTCAGAGCGACCCGCCTGATCCGCGAGTGGTGCGCCGAGCGTCAGACGCAGTTGCGGGAAGCGTGGCAGGCGGCCGCTGCCGGCAAGGAGATCCCATGGGTGGCGCCACTCCGGTAATCCGTTCGGTCTCGACACCGGCGTACGGCCGTGTGACTATCGAGGCGGGCAACGGGAAACGCTACAGCGCGGATCTGATGCGGTTTCGCAGCGTGCCCTGTTTTCCGCCGGATGTGGACGCATGGTCCAAGCTATGGATCGACAGCTACGGGCTCGCCCTCGTGTGGGCGTGCCGCTTTGAAGTGCACGCTGACCAAGTGATCGGGCTCGCCGACCGGGTGGAGAACATCGACGCGGCCGCCTGAGCGCGCTGTCCCTAGGGCCCCGACGCCGGCTACCGGGGACGATGGCGGGGCACTCAGCGCTCCTCGGCCGCATCAACCGGCCCTGGCAAGCCACGCAGTCGGTCCTGATGCTGTTCGGGCCTGGCAACCATGCCGCCCGTGCCGCCTACCACCGATTCGTCGCCGACGGTGTGGGCAGAGACCCGGCACTGGAGCGGGCGGCGGGCGCCCTGCGCCGACACCCCGGCGGATGGCTGCAACCTTCGGAGCACATTCGGGGTCGCGAACAGTGGGCCTTTGATGAGCGCGTGCTGGGCTCGGCGGAATTTTTTGGGGCGTGTGCGGGTTGAGCAGGAAGCCGCAACAGTCGCACGCCCACCGGCCGTGAGTCCGGTGGAGGGTGCAGCAGTCCTGTCAGCTCTGCTGCAGCGCGCGGCCACCCAGTGCGCAACCCCGCCCGCCGCGATTACGAGTCCGTCGCACCGGTGGGCCGCTGTCGCGGGGCGCACACTGATCGCCCACGTGGCCGTGCTCCACCTTGGGATGTCGTCGAATGCCGTGGCGCGGTTCTTGGGCGTCACCCGCCAATCAATGCGGCGGGGGTTGCAACGGTCGGCGGCCGTACTTGCCTACTTGGGCTGTGATCCCGAGGCAATTCTCGGCGCGATCCTGCCCCCGCACACTGACCGAAATGGCCGCTAACCTTGCCTGCCGTGAGGCGGCGGGATTC
>JAGDMS010000241.1 GCA_017860575.1 Deltaproteobacteria bacterium
CGCCGTCACGCAGGCTGTAGTAGCGGACATCGGGAAAGGGAAGCTCGGCCACATCGGTCACCTGGCCGCGCACCTTGACCTCTTTGCTCTCGTAGCTCCCGGGTGCGCGGATAATATCCGCAACCGGTGTGTAGCCGAACGGCAGCCGGTCGCACGCCGCGAGTGCAACCAGCACGAGGACGAGCGGCGCAAAGACCCGGTGGCGTGGCGTCATTACCAACCGATCGGTTCGTAGCCGCGCTCGCGCAGGCAGCGATCGACGAAGGTGGCGAAGGTGGGGTCGGGCCCGCGGCTCCTGGACCCACCGAAGATACCGCTCAACAGACCGGCCGTTCCACCCGTCGCCGCCCCCACCGCTGCGGCCTCACCGGCGTTACCCATAACGGCGCCGCCCACGGCACCAATCGCGGCGCCGGCACCCGCACCCGCCACCGTGTGCGTGGCCACGTCGCCGCCGGCTCCTTGTGCTTGCGAAGCGGACGCGCCGGATTGTTTTGCGCGCGCAATGCAGTCGTCGACGTCGCGCTCCGCAACGGTTTGGCCGACTCGATTGTAGTGGTCGTTCGGATACAGCACCGGGCGGGGAGTGCTGCAGGCAGCCACGCCCAGCCCAAGCGCCACTAGCCATCCCACTGCGCGTCTCGCGTTCACTCTCGGCTCCCTCCCCTTTGCGACCGCACCCGCGGCAGATCGCCTGAAGCGGATTGTGATCCGTTCGCTCCCACAGGGCAAGCGACGGGCCATTACCCGCCGGCGCCGGCGAGGTGGTACAACATCCAGTAGATGACGACGCCGGTGACCGACACGTACATCCAGACGGGCAATGTCCATCGGGCGATGCGCCGATGGCGATCAAAACGCGCGCTCAGGGCCCGCCACAGGGTCACGATCACCAGCACCGGCACGCAGGCGGCCAGCAACGTGTGTGTGGCAAGGATGCTCAGATAGACGACCCGCAGCCAGCCGCTTCCGGGGAACCGTACCGTCCCCACCCTGTAATGGTACGTGAGGTACGAGACGAGAAACAGCGTTGAGACGCAGACCGCGGCCAGCATCAAGGCCCGGTGCGCCCGGATGCGCCCTCGGCGAACACAGCGGTAGCCGAGTGCCAAGAGCACCGCACTGGTCGCGTTGAGTGCGGCGTTCACCGTTGGTAGCTGATGGAAGGACAGCATGAGTCGAGCACGCAGCCGTCAGCGTTCCGCACGCAGCAACACGCGTCGAAGCTCGGAGCGGAGTGTCCAACGGCGACGCCGGCGCTTACATAGGGACCTTGTCCAGCGCCATCACCAGGAGGACCGCCGGCAGGTAGAGCAGCGATGCGAGCAACAGCTGTCGGGCTGCGGCTGCGGTTCGGGTAACGGCAAATGAGGCAGCGCAGGCGAGAAAGCCGACGCTGAGGATGAGCGCCGTGAAGAAGTACGTAGCTCCGGCGAGGCCGACCAATGTGGGCAGCATGCCGATCACCAGCAGCGCGGCACAATTGGTGACCACCTGCCGGCCGGTACTCCTGGCGTCCGGCTCGACGATGGGCAGGAACTGGATGCCGGCTCTGGCGTAGTCTTCCCGGTACAACCGTGCAATCGCCAGTGAGTGCGGCACTTGCCACAGGAACAAGATGGCGAACAAGATCCACGCGTCGATGCCGAATCCCTGGTGGGCGGCAACCCAGCCGGTCACCGGCGGCAATGCGCCCGGCAACGCGCCAATCACGCTACACAGCGGGGTCTTCCGTTTCAGCGGCGTGTACCAGAAGAGGTAGGTCACCGACGTCGCCGCCGTCACCACGGCACTCAACCAATTAACCGCGACCGCCAGATACAGGATGCCCGCAACGGTGATGGAGCCGCCGAAAATCAGAGCCTCGATCGGCTGCAAGCGGCCATCCGGCAACGGCCGGCGCCGCGTCCGTTGCATCTTGGCGTCCACATCGCGTTCCAGCAGTTGATTCAGTGCCAAGGTACCACCGGCGGCCAACGCGGTCCCAATGAGGGTCCGCAGGAGGCGTAGATAGTCCGGTGCCCCGCGTGTGCCGAGATAGAATCCCGCGTAGGTGGTTACGAGCACCATCAGCACGACCCGCACCTTCGCCAAAGCGAGAAAGTCCATGGCGCGCCGCTGGACGTGGCCGACATCGAGGTCGAGCGTCTGAGGCTGAGGAATCATGCAATCACCAGGGGGCCGTCTTGGAAATCGAGCCGCGACACCGACACCGTCGTCGTGGCAGTTGCATTATTTTTGTCAGTCGTCCCACGAAAGCGCAAGAGGGCGGGTGTGGACGGTGCCATCAGCAAGCACCGCCCACGCCGACGCGCCCGGAATTACGCCCGAGTCAGTGGGGCGTGGGTCCCGCGGCAGCGAACCGCACGGGAATGCGCTGCGACCCGCGTTGCACCGAGAGGCGGACGGAACCGCCCTCGGGCATGGCCTGTAGGCGCCGCGCCAGATCGCCCACCCCGGTTACCGCCGTTCCGTCCAACTCGAGGATCACATCGCCGCGCTGGAGATCCGTAGCCGCATCGCTGGCAACGTCAGCGACAACGGCGCCGAGACCGGGGGGCACGTCGAAGTATGCCGCCATCTCCGCCGTCAGGTTTTGCACCGTGACACCGGAGAACTGCGCCGTGCTGGCGGTTGGCAGACGACGCGTCAGGTCGATGCTGCCACCGCCCTGCAGCAAGGCGGGCGCAATCAAAATCGGCCGGTGAAAACGCACGGCCAGTGCAATGGCGTCGCTCGGCCGGCTATCCACCTGCCACTCGCGCCCCCGCGTGTGCAGGAAGAGCCGCGCGTAATAGGTGCTCTCCTTGAGGTCGGTGATCACGACCTTCTGCAATTCCACCCCGGCCCCATCCAGGATCTCCTTGACGAGATCGTGCGTGAGGGGCCGCGGCGGGTTGATCCCCTGCAACTGCATCGCGATCGCCCGCGCTTCGGCGGCACCGACCCAGATCGGGAGCGCCACCCGCCGGTCGTGGTCCTGCAGGATGACCACCGGACCATTCACGGCATCGTCAAAGCCCACACCGCGGACTTCCACCTCAATCTCCTCCGCGGCCTGCCGGCGACACGCCACCGCCACCCCCACCGCCAACAACAGGAGCGGCCAGACACGCCATCGCGCGCCATGCATGACGTGGATCATATCGGGTTGTCACCCTCGAAGACGATGCTTCAGTCTACGGCCCGGTTCCGATCATTGCAACCGTGGTGCGGCTCCAGGTTACGGCAGTTGCAGATGGGCAGCCAAGCGTCGTTCCACGCCTTTGAGGTCCGCGAAGCTGGGCCCCGGGGCGATCGCCCGCTCACGCGCTTTCGAACCACCGCTGGCCGTGACGAAGCCCATTTCCGTGTAGCGGCTGACAGCGTTCCTCAGGGTGACAGTGGAGGTTCCTTCCGGCTTCCGCACCTCGCCCAGCAACAAACCGGTCGAGTAGCGCTGGCGGACCGCCTCCAGCAAACCTTTCTGTGTCAGGCCGCGTTCGCTGAGTCGCAACATCGTTTGGGCCGTAATCCAGTACGCCTCGGCAAAATTATCGAGGATTCCCGCGGTGGCGCTCAGCAGTCCGTTGTGGGAGTCTACGACCTCGCCGTCGCCGGGAATAATCGCCCCCTCGGAGCGGAAATAGTCGAGGAGGCGCGCCAGTTCGTCCGCCAGCGTCGCACGTTCCGGCAACGGGAACTCCCAGCGATAGAGGTGCAGCCACCAGGTCACTTCCTCGGCGACCGCCGTTCCGTGCAAGCCCTTCAAGAGCGCGCGCGACAGCAGCGCGGGCACCAGGAAGAAATGGATCGAGTTGTTCTTGTAGAAATCAAGGATTAGGCGCTTCTCCGGCGGGACGTGAATGACCGCGTCGTCACCGGGCAGGCGCTGGATGAGGCCGGCCGTCTCGAGGAACGCGAGATTCTCCTTGAAGTCCTCGGCATTGCGCTCGAGCGTACCCGTGATGCGGACCTCCTGTCGGCGCAGGAAGCGCAGGAGGGTCTGCGCCGCGCGCAGAAACTCCGCATAGCGGCAGGCGGCGTGCGGTAGGCCGAGGAGGACCGTCGCCGACACGGACGTTGCCCCGACAACCGTCACGGCGTTCACGTCGCGCAGGATCCGGAACCCCAGCTTCTGCGTGAAGCGGCGCCGCTCTTCCTCGATGGCCGGATCCCCTGTGCCGAGGCGCAGGCGCTCGATCCCTTCCCCGAGGAGTGCGCTCAGGGAGATGGGGTCGGCAAAGGCAACATGCACGGTGCCGTACTTCTTGCGCAGCACCGTGCGCGCTTTGAGCAGGGCCCAAAAGGATTCCTTCTCCTTCTCTGCGCCGCCCAGTTCACGCTGGTATACCTCCTCTTCCACCACACGCTCGTAATAGATCGAGACCGGAACCAGGTAGAGGTCGCGGCGCACACCCGCGATGAAGGCATTGACGATGGCGGAGAGCATTCCGAGTTTCGGCGTGAGGATCTTACCGGTGCGGCTACGCCCGCCTTCGATGAAGAACTCCTGGGTATAGCCCTCGCGGATGAGGTAGGTCAGATAGTTCCGAAACACGCACTTGTAGAGTTCGTTGCCTTCGAAACTGCGGCGGATGAAGTACGCACCGGCGCCGCGAAACAGCGGCCCCAGCGGCCAAAACGACATATTGATGCCGGCGGCAATGTGCGGCGGGCTCAGATAGTTGGCGTGGAACAAGTACGACAGGATGAGATAGTCGAAATGACTGCGGTGACAGGGCACCAACACCACTGGATGCCGCCGGACGCAGTCGGCGACCTTCTCAAGCCCCTGGTACTCGAAGCCGCGGAACACCCGCGGCCAGACGCGATTGAAGACGAACTCCAGAAACGAGAAGTACGTGCTGTGAAAGTTGGCCGCGATTTCGCCGAAGTAGCGCTCGGCCGTGCGCCATAGCTGCGACTCCGGTTGGTTGCGTTCGCCTGCCAGCCGATGGATCAGCGTGCGCAGTTCCTCGCCCTGGACGACCATTTGGCGCACCGTTCGCTTCGGGAGCAACTCGGGACCGAGGACGACGCGTTCCTCGCGGTACAATACGATTTGCAACACACGCGCTAGCCGCCGCACGACGCGCGCCTCGCCCTCCGGGCGGAACTCGCGCATAAACTGCGCGAGCGGCACCTCGCTCCCGAGGCTCAGGCTGGTTTCGCGCGCGTTCCACAGCAGCGACACCAGGCGCTTGATCTCACCCGGTGCCTCTTGGACGCTGTACACCAGGGTCGCCAGGCGCGATTCCCGCCGCCGAAAGCCTCTGCCGCGCGTGAGGGCGAGCGGGACCAGGAAGACCTCCTGGCCGTCGGACCACCCCGCGTGCACGATCTCGCTGAGGTAATCGGTGCCGGAACGCGCTCGGCTGACCGCGGCGCGTCGCCCCTCGAGCAGACGCACACCCGGGGCGCGTGAGCGCATGAAGATCAACACCGGCCGCCCCTGGCGCACCAGCCGTTGACAGCGATCGCGATCCTCAACATGCCGCCACGCCCGCCCGAACCTCCGCGCCTGTCGCAGGCGCTCCCACAGGATGCTGACGATTTCGTTGAGCGGCCGCAGCAGCAGGGTGGGTACGTCGGACACGAACTCGGGCAGCGGCAGGCGTTCCCGAAGCAAGATGAACGCCACCAAGAGATAATCCACCAGGGACCGGTACCGCATCACGTACACGACACTGCCCTGTGCCGAAAGCGCACGCACCCGATCCACCGCCTCCGGATCAATCCGAACCTGGGAGAAAAACGTGCGACAGAGCAGCCGGGGCCAGAATCCGAGACGCCGTAACGGGCCAGGATCGGTTGCAGCGTTCGCCGGCGGCTCTCCGGACGGGGACAGGAACGTACTCATAGGGCAGGCTCAGGCCCCTTTCCCATAGCACAGCCGCGCCGGCGGCCGCGACACCCGGAACGGATCTACACAGTCGCTGGTCTCGAACTCCAACGTGCAGGGAGACTTCAGGACTTCGGCGGCCGACTGTGGTATGTATGGCGAGCTCGTCTGCTCCGCATCCATGGTGTTATCCCATGTTCCGGCGCCTGGGCACGGATGCGAACAGGGATCGGCGGGGAGCCTCGATGGCGCATGACGTGTTCATAAGTTACGCGGACGAGGACGCGGAGGTTGCTGACGCCGTATGCCGTGGCCTCGAGGCGGGGGGCTACGCGTCTGGATCGCGCCACGCAACATCGCGCCGGGCCAGCAGTGGCCGGCCGCCATCATCGACGGCATCGAAGGCAGCCGGGCCCTGGTGCTGATCTTCTCGTCGCACGCCAACCAGTCGGACCAGGTCGCGCGCGAGCTCGAGCGCGCGGCGGCCAAGCGCGTTCCGATCCTGTCGTTTCGCATCGAGCACGTCGATCCGGCGGGGTCGCTCGAGTACTTCATCGGTGTCGTCCAGTGGATTGACGCCACCACGGCTCCCCTGTCCGCTCCCCTGACTGAGCTCGTGGAAGCGATACGTGCGCTGTCGACGCCGCGACGGGTCGAGCGAGCCACGAAGGGCCGGTTCCGGACCGCGCTCGACCTCTTCCAGGAACGGCTTCGGGTGCGTCGGGCCGTGACGGTGGCCGCCGCAGCGGTCGCCACAGGGGTAAGCGTGCTGGCCGTCATGTCGACGCTGGACTTTTTCGCGCTCGACGCACGGGTCCAAGGCCTTACGCTCTGGCTGACTCGGCCCTGGGTCGCAACCGCACCCAGCCCGGACTTGGTCTTGGAAGGTCGTGGCCTTTGATTTGTTTTTCGAGACTGCCTCGCCCGACGATGACAAGCTGCGTCGGGCGATTGCCGCCGCGCGCCAGCGGGGGACGGCGGTCCACCTCGGCGTCAATTGATGCCGCAAGCGTACCACGCGACGGCGTGCCCCAGCGGCGGAGGGTGGACCCGAGCGAGGTGAATCGGATCGTGCGCTGGGTCAACGACATCGCGCGCGGACGCGCCCGATCGTCCTCTCTGCTCGTCCCTGCGGTTGCGGGGTTGGCCGAGGCAGAAGCCCGGGCGGTCCTGTCGGGCGAGCGGGTGCCGCTCGCGACGGTGGAGACGCGCACCACCGGGCAGAGGCCGATCGGGACGGTCATCGATCAGCAACCGCCCGCCGGAGCACGGCTCTCTCCCGGTGGCGCGGTGACACTGTGGGTGGAAGCGCCCGCCGTGCGGGTACCGCCGGTGCTGGGCGAGTCGCTGGAGATCGCCACAGCGGTGCTGCGGCGAGAGGGGCTGGCAGTGGCCGGCGTCCGCAAGCGCATCACCGGGAACCGGCCACCGGGAACGGTGATCGATCAGCAGCCACCGCCAGGGACCGTCGTGCCCCTCGGCAGCGGCGTCCATCTCGAGGTGGAGGGCGACTTCGCCACAGTGCCGAGCCTCGTCGGCCAGCCGATCGACCAGGCCCGCTGCATGCTTGCCGGCTCGCGTCTCGAGGTCGGAACGATCCGCGAGCAACCGACGGGATCAGCGCCAGCGGGGACGGTCTTACAGCACGACCCACCTCCCGGAGCGCGGGTGGCCCCCGGCACACCCGTGCAGCGCGTCGTCGAGGCCACGGGCGTGCCGGTGCCCAGCGTAGTCGGGATGCCGTTGGCGCAGGCGCAGGCCGAGATCAGTAGCGCACGCCTCCGGATCGGGCGGATATCCGAGGCCGAGAGTTCCCAGCAAAGACCGGGTACCGTACTGGTGCAGAGTCCGCGCCCCGGAACGGTGGTGGAGCCGGGCAGTGCGGTCG
>JAGDMS010000066.1 GCA_017860575.1 Deltaproteobacteria bacterium
GCTGGACGCCAAGCCGCACGGCACGTTTGGAAACCTCTATCCAGTCAACTTGTGGGTACTTCAGGAGGAGCAGTTTGATATCATAAAGCCAGCCCAGCCGGCTGAGCAGGTGACCGGCAGCGTGGAGCGCGAGATACAGGACCTCGTCCTCCGGGCAAAGGATCCACGTTGAATCACCGCCGCTCTGGTATGGCATGGCTCGGCTCAGAAAATCCTCGGACGGGATAACGATACCGAAGCCCACGAGGGCACGGAAGTGGACCTCGAGCATGGGCCCACGCGGCCGATGCAGATGGACGTGGTGGTGATACCGACGATGGTAGCGTTCTGACGGCCCGTCGTCCCAACCCCAGCCCGCAGCGCCGAGAACGCTGATGACCCGCTCACAGTCCTCTTCCGCAACCAGGATGTCGAGGTCGACGCTTGGCCGCAGGCTTGCGTCCTCGTACAGACGCTCCGCGAGCATCGGGCCTTTGAGGCACACGGCGCGAATCCCACCAGCTTCGAGCGTCTGGAGGACTTCACTCATGGACCTGCGCATCCCCTGCCAGTGCAGGCCGTCAATCGCCAACCGCCACTCCAGCTTCCGCGCCGCATCCGCCGGAATCACCACGCCGGCCTTCCCTGCCTCGGTGTGGACAACGCCCGCCACCCCCTGCTCGATGGCACAGTCGACGAGCTTGTCCCAGTCCGTCACCCGCCCGCACGCCTCGCGAAATCCTGCCTGGTCCTGCGGCGCCGCCCGGATGAGGGCAAGCAACTCGCGCTCCGCGCCAACCATGGAGTAACGCATAAACGATGCGTGGCGGAACGGCAAGCGACGTCGTGGCAGCGTCAGACCGCCCCTCGCATGGCGGCGCCCGCCTAAGTTTCCACGGCAGCCGCACCCCTCCGTCGCCGAACGTGAAATCAGCGCCCCGGCGCCGCCAAGGCTCACATTGTCCACGCCAAAGGCGTTGTACATCACAGCCGACTGTTGCCGCGGCAGTGGCTACGCCGGGCGGTCGTTGCCGCCGTTTCTCAATCCTGAGCGGTCGCACGCAACCCCTTCTGGGTTGAGATCAATCTGGGTTTGTTCTCTACCCCCCCCGGGGGTAGGTGCTGCGCGCCAACCGTTTGGCGGTGAGCCGCGCGTTCTTGTCGCGTCGCTCTCGATCGCCGGGCTCCGCTGTCCTTGTCGGGGTAGCACAAGAATGATACTCAATGGACCATGGTTCGAGAAGTCACGCTGCGCCGGGCGGGGGGCTCGATCGGTGCCACGCTGCCGAAAGAGATGGCGGACCGGCTTCATCTTGAGGCAGGCGATCGAGTGCTGGCCGTGGAGACCGAGAAGGGCATACTGCTCACGCCCTACGATGCCACGGTGGAGCGGGCACTCCGCATCGCCAGGCGCCTGGCCAAGCAACATCGCAACGCGCTGCGGGAGTTGGCGAAGTAGCTGGTGCCGAAACCCCGCCGAAAGCCAGCGTGGATCGACCGCGTTGTTGTTGACGCGATTCACGTTGACCAGCTCAGAGAGCATGGCGGACTGCCGGGTGTCAGGGACGAGAACGTCCTGGAGTCTACCCTGGCGCGACCGCGAAATCGCTGGCACTACGAAACCGAAACTGGCTTGGCGGAGCTTGCTGCGGCCTACGGCTGGGGCCTGACGACGAGTCACCCGTATCGGGATGGGAACAAACGCGTCGCGTTCCTGGTCATGACCACCTTTGTGGAGCTCAACGGCTACGAGTTGAAGGCCACCGACAGCGAGGTAGTGCAGATTATGGTGGCTCTAGCCGATCACGGGATGGGTGAACGCGAGTTGGCCGACTCCGTGCGTAATCATCTCACCGCGACACGGTAACGGAGGCAGCCGAACCCGAGGCTAGGTCGCGCAACCCCTGCGGGGTAGAACAACCACGTCCCTTTGCGTGCTCTTCCCACGCCCGCCTACTGCCGGAACCACAGCAGGTCCACACCGACATCATTCGCCGCGTACACAACGCGCAACGTCGGACTGCTCGCCGGCTGGCCGCCCGCGGGGATGGCGTCGAGAAATGCTACCGCGGTTACGGAGCCGCTGAACGGCGCACACGTCCCAGCCTTCAGCTCGAGCACGAAGGTATTATGCTGATTCGACGGCAGCGAGGCCGTACCGCTGAACGCACAACTGCCGCTGCTTGCCGTGATGGCGCCGTCGCCGGCGATGGTGGCACGCCACGTCAGCTGGTCCGGACCGACAAAACGATAGGTGGCCGCGACCGCACTCATGCTCACCGGTACATCCAGCGGCGTTTCGCGATTCAACGTGAAGCTGCCGGTCAGTTGCGTGCTGCTCACCTTGCCGGTGAACGTGTCCGCCTTGGTGTCGGTGTCCGCGAGGGTCACGTTTTCGGCCGCCGCACCGGCACGGTACAAACTGCCACTCAGCGCGCTGGCCTCCGTGGTCCCGGCTACGACCGACGTCACCACGTCGGACGTCTCCTCGAAGCTGACCGTCGAGCGGCCGTTGGCGGCAATCACCGTGGTGTTCAGGGCGACCGCCCCGGTCTGCGTGCGCACGCTGCCGATGAAAATACCCGGGTGGCTCGGCGCCGCAGCGTTGCTGCCGTCGTCATCGTCGCCGCAGGCGGTAAGCACGAGCATCAATGCCGCGAGCAGCGCTTTCGAACGCGTCGTCTTCATGATGCACCCCCACAGCAACCGATCACGGCGTGATACCGTTGAGGCGCAGCTTCACGTCTTCGCGTGGCGCACGCACCGCATTCCAGTCGCCGTCGATGGTGCTGATACTGACGTAGCCTTCACGCAGCGCGATCCCTTCGTCGGTGATCTGGCTCACCGGCGTACCTTGGGGTGTGTTATTGAACGCGAATTCGATCTTCACACTCCCGTCGGTCTGCACGCGCGGTCCGATGCTGATCGTGCTGAACGTGCCGACATTCGTATAGAGGATGCCCTTCGGCGACCCGGCACCGGGGTAATTGATGTTCAGCCCGGTCTGCGGCGGCAGCAGCGGCCCGCCCTTGGCTTCCTGTTGCAGGCGCTCGATCACATTCACCACCACCTGCGCCGCGGCCGGGTACAGCGACGCGGGATTCGGAAAGCCGAGGCTGACGGCGATACCCGGAACGCCGTTGCGAATCGCGGCGACGGCAGCGCTGACGGTGCCCGAGTTGTTGGCGACCATCCCCACATTTTCACCGCGATTGATGCCGGAGACGACGAGGTCGGGCTTCTCGTTGCCAGTCATTTTCTGCAAGCCAACCAGTGCGCAATCGAATGGGCTGGCGCTCACCGGCTGGCCGTCGGCGATGATCGGCGGCGGAAAGGGCGCGCTGCAACCGGCGCTCACGGCGGTCACACACAGACGGTTGGGCGCGCTGGTGCTGGCATTGCTGAGATCGGTCTGGCTGATGCCGAAGGTGATCGACAGGCAGCTGCTGCTGATCACCGTCGCTCGCGACCCCTGCCCGCTCTGGTCCGAGGCCGGGGCGTACATCTGCACCGTGTGACCCTTGGCCTCGAGCGCATCGGCCAGCACATTGGCGCCGGGCGCGGTGCAGCCATCGTCGTTGACCAGCAGAATCTTCAAGGCGTGGCTCGGACTCGCAACGGCGGCGAGCGCGGCCGCGGTCAGCATGCCGCGCAGCACCATACGCAGCGAGGTCGTGTCGGCAAGCATTCTATCGTCCCCTTTCCCAAGAGTTCGCGCAGTAAAGTGGAAAAACCCGTCTACAGCGTCGACAAACGCTACGTCAAGTATCCACCCGAGGATTCGGCGTAGATCCGCCGGACCGAGCCTCCGCAGCCGACGTGCGCCCCCTGCCCAGCTAAGGCAGCGCCGCACGCAGTCGTGATTTGATGGCCCGCGCCGCCGCTTCCGGGTCCTCGCCCTCCAGAATCGCGCCGATCACCGCAACGCCCCTTGCACCCTGCCGCCCCACCGCGTCGACGCTATCGGCAGTGATACCGCCGATGGCGATGACCGGAACCTTTAGCGCGCCCGTAACCCGCCCCAAAACCTCCAATCCCACCGGCGGCCCGTAAGCGCGCTTCGACGGGGTGTCAAAGACCGGTCCGCAAAGGACGAAATCGGCGCCGCCTTCGGCCGCCGCACGGGCTTCAGCCAGACTGTGCGCCGATGCCCCGATGAGGCCGCCGGTCCCCAACAGGAGACGGGCGTCGGCCGGCAACAACGAATTGACCGGCAGATGCACGCCGTCAGCTTTCGCCGCCAGCGCCACGTCGACGCGGTCGTTGATCAGCAGACGCGCCCCGTAGCGGCCGCACACCCGACGCAGCCGGCATGCCAGGTCGAACAGCTCCCGTGCCGACAGATCCTTCTCCCGTAACTGCACCGCATCCACACCACCGCACAGCGCCGCCTCGACGACGTCGAGCAACGGCCGCCCGCGGGTGCGGGTACGGTCGGTGACGAGGTAGAGGTGGATGGGGCGGGGCGTCATCGGCTGGCAGGAGATCACGGAGGACAGAGAACAGACAACAGACCTCAGATCTCAGACCTCTGTCCTCTGTTGTCTGTCCTCTGTCGTCTGTCCTCTATCGCTACGCCAGCAGCCCCTCAATCGGGCTCGAAGCCGTCGCGTACAGCTTCCGCGGAATGCGGCCGGCCAGGTAGGCCTTGCGGCCCGCCTCCACACCCAGGCGCATGGCTTCCGCCATCAACACCGGGTCCTTGGCCCCGGCGATCGCCGTGTTCATCAATACCGCATGACAGCCCAGCTCCATCGCCACGGCCGCATCCGACGCGGTCCCGACACCGGCGTCCACAATCACCGGCACCCGCGCGTGTTCGAGAATGATGCGGATGTTGTACGGGTTGCGGATGCCCAGCCCTGACCCGATCGGCGCCGCCAGCGGCATCACTGCCGCGCAGCCAAGCTCTTCCAACTTCTTGGCGGCGATGGGGTCGTCGTTGATGTACGGCAGCACCGCAAAACCCTCACGCACCAGCACCTTCGCCGCCTCGATGGTCGCCGGCACGTCCGGGAACAGCGTCTGCTGATCGCCGATGACTTCGAGCTTCACCAGGGTGCCGATGCCAGCCTCGCGTGCCAACCGTGCCGTCCGGATGGCATCGTCCGCGGTGTAGCAACCCGCGGTGTTCGGCAGGATCGTGTACCGCGCGGGGTCGAGGTAGTCGAGGAGGTTTTCCTTGCCGGCTTCCGTGATGTTCACCCGCCGCACCGCGACCGTGACGATCTCCGCACCCGAGGCCTCGACCGCGCGCTTGGTCTCGGCAAAGTCCCGATACTTGCCGGTTCCCACAATCAGCCGCGAGCGGAAGCGCTTGCCTGCCAGTTCGAATAGATCCACCATGTTCTCTCGCTATCCTCCTCCGACGAAGTGCACGATCTCGACGCGGTCGCCGTCGGCAAGCATCAGGCTGCCGTAATCTTCCCGCGCGACGATTTCCCGATTGAGTTCCACGGCGATCCGCCGCTGACTGAGTCCGAGCTGCGTAACGAGATCGGCTATCGTCACAGCCTCGGCGAGCGTGTGCGCCTCGCCATTGATGATTACCTGCACGCGAAAAACATAGTGATTTCAGGCTACCTTTACAACGTAGAGGCCATTTGGTAAGCGGGGCACGCTCGCCGCTCTCCATGACCACACCATCGGCCGGACGTCCAACCTTCGCTGTGATCGACACGGCCGCGTTGCGTCAGAATTTTGCGACACTGCGTGCCGCCGTTGGCCCCGGCGTCGCTATTCTAGCGGTGGTCAAGGCCGACGCCTACGGACACGGCGCGGCCTGCGTAGCACCGCTGTTCGAAGACGCCGGCGCGGATTATTTCGGCGTGGCCACGGTTGAAGAGGGCGTCGAACTGCGCGCCGCCGGCGTCCGCAAGCCCATCCTCGTGCTCACCGGGATCGGTCACCGCGACCTCGGTGCCGTCCGCGAGCACCGACTCTCCGTCGCCATCCTGCACCGCGAGATGGTGCGCGAGTTGGCCGAAGCAGGTCAGAGCGCGCGGCTCCCCATCCATATTAAAGTAGACACCGGCATGGGCCGAATCGGCGTGTTGCCGGCGGAGTTGCCGGCGTTGCTCAGCGAGATCCAGGAGGCGGGCACCTTCGAGGTGGAAGGTGTCTTCTCCCACCTCGCCAGCGCCGAGAGCATCGAGCGCGACTACTCGGATCACCAGTTGGCGGTCTTCCGGGAGGTGATCGCCGTCCTCGAAGCGGCGGGCACGCGGCCCCGTTGGGTCCATCTCGCCAAGAGTGCGGCCATACTGACCCGGCCGGATACGCATTTCACCATAGTGCGCCCCGGCATCGCGTTGTACGGCATCTCGCCGTTTGACGGGGACGCCCTCGCGGCAACGGCCGGACTGCGTCCGGTGATGCGTTTGGTGACGCAGGTGTGGCAACTCAAGGCCGTGCCGGCGGAGTTCCCCATCAGTTACGGCCAGACGTTCTTCACCCGGCGGCCGAGCCGCATCGCCACCTTGCCCATCGGGTACGCCGACGGCTACAGTCGCACGCTGTCGAATCGGGCGTCGGTGCTTGTCCGTGGACGGCGCGCCCCCGTAGTCGGCAGCGTGTGCATGGATCTCACCATGGTCGACGTCACCGACATCGATGACGTGCAACGCGGAGACGAAGTGGTGCTGTGGGGGGCGCAGAACGGCGCCGCAATCAGCGTATCGGAAGTGGCGGCGTGGCAGGGAACGATTGCGTACGAAGTGTTGACCGGCGTGGGCAAGCGGGTGCCGCGCATCGTCGAATAACCGCCCGCTCAAGAAGAGGGATGCACCCTTCAACAAGCTCAGGGCGAGCAGGAAAGGTCGGCGGAACGAGCGGATCCGCTCATGCTGAGTTCGTCACGGCATGGGGTGGCGTCTTTCAATAGGTCGATACTCAGAGGAGAGGCTGGATGGCAAAGATCACACGGGCATTGGTGAGTGTCAGCGACAAGAACGGCCTTGTCGAGTTTGTCAAGACATTGCGCGAGTTCAACGTCGAGATCCTGTCGACCGGCGGTACGGCAAAACTGCTGACCGAGGCGGGCATACCGGTTGTGCCGGTGAGCCAGCACACGGGCTCGCCGGAGATCCTCGACGGCCGCGTCAAGACGCTACATCCGAAAATTCATGGCGGGCTGTTGGGCCGCCGGGACGACCCGCACCACCAGCAACAGATGGCGGAAAACCACATCCAGCCGATCGACATGGTGGTGGTGAACTTGTACCCGTTCGAAGCGACGGTGGCACGGCCGGACTGCAGTCTCGAGGACGCCATCGAGAACATCGACATCGGCGGACCGTCCATGGTGCGCTCCGCCGCCAAAAACCACCACGACGTGACGGTAATTGTGGACCCCGCGGATTACGCAGCCGTGGCGGGTGAGATGCGCGGGAACGGTGGGGCGGTGTCGGTCGCGACCAACGTGCGCCTGGCGCGCAAGGCATTCGTCACCACCGCGCATTATGACGGCGTGATTGCAGACTATCTGGGCAGTCTCGACGACGGTGGCCGGCGTCCGTTCAGCGACACCGTGCACATCGGTCTCGGCAAGGCACAGGACCTGCGCTACGGGGAGAACCCGCACCAGCAGGCAGCGCTTTACGGCGAGTTCTTCCGCGGGGTCGAGCAACTGCACGGCAAGGAACTGTCGTACAACAACATCGTCGACATCAACGCGGCGCTGTTCTTGATGCTCGAGTTCGCCGACGACGCCGACGCGGCGGTGGCCATTCTCAAGCACAACACGCCATGTGGGGTCGGCACCGCCGCCACCGTCCTGGAAGCGTATCGCCGCGCCTTTTCCACCGATCCGGATTCGCCGTTCGGCGGAATCCTCATCTCCAACAAGACCTGGACCCTCGATCTGTCGCGCGAGGTCGACGAGATCTTCACGGAAGTGTTGATCGCGCCGGAGTTCGCACCGGACGCGCTCGAGTTCCTGCGCAAGAAGAAGAACCGCCGGCTCATGCTGTGGCATCCGGACGCGGTGCGGCGGACCACCCGCGAGGTCCGCGGCGTCTTCGGCGGCTTGCTGGTCCAGGATGCCGACCGGGCCATGGAGGACGTGCGTACCGCCCGCGTCGTCACCCGGCGGCAACCCACACCCGATGAGTACGCGGGGCTCGCCTTCGGCCTGAAGGTGGTAAAGCACGTGAAGTCGAACGCCATCGCCTTCGTGGAGTCGCATCGCACCCTGGCGATCGGTGGCGGCGCGACCTCCCGGGTCGATCCGGTGCACGCGGCGCGCGCCAAGGCGGGCCGCGTCGGCATCTCGTTGCAGCGGTCGGTGCTGGCAAGCGACGCCTTCTTCCCCTTCCCTGACGGTGTCCAGGAGGCCGCCAAGGCTGGCGCTACGGCCATTGTGCAACCCGGCGGCAGTGTACGTGACGACGATGTCATCGCTGCCGCCAACGAATTGAACCTGGCCATGGTCTTTACCGGCGTGCGACACTTCCGGCATTAGTATGAATATCCTGATCATTGGCAGCGGCGGCCGCGAACATGCGCTGGCGTGGAAGATCCGCCAGTCAGCGCATGTAAAGCGGCTCTTCTGCGCGCCCGGGAACGCCGGGATCGCGCAGGTGGCGGACCTCGTTCCACTGGTCGTCGACGATGTCGCCGGCTTGGCACGCTTTGCCCGCGACGAGCGCATTGACCTGACCGTCGTCGGACCGGAACTGCCACTCACGCTGGGGATTGCGGACGAATTCCAGCGCCACGGGCTGAGGATCTTCGGCCCGACCCGCGCCGGCGCCCGCATCGAAGGCAGTAAGGCGTTCACCAAGGAGTTGCTGCGCCGCCAGAACGTGCCCACCGGATTCTTCAGCACCTTTTCCGATGCGGACGAGGCGGTGCGTTATGTGCACGAGGTCGGGGTCCCCATCGTCATCAAGGCGGATGGCCTCGCCGCCGGCAAAGGCGTCTTCATTTGCCAGACGGTGAAGGATGCCGAGGACGCCATCGACGAGGTGATGCGCACACGCATCTTTGGCGACGCGGGCGAACGCGTCGTCGTCGAGGAGTTCCTCGAGGGCGAGGAGGTCTCGTTCATCGCGCTCACCGATGGCCACACCGTCTTGCCGCTGGCCTCGTCGCAGGACCACAAACGCGCCTTCGACGGGGACACCGGACCGAACACCGGTGGCATGGGTGCGTATTCACCGGCGCCCGTGGTCACACCGGCATTGCATGCGCGCATTATGGCCGAGGTCATGGAGCCGGTGGTGCACGGGCTGAGGGACCTGAAGCTCGATTACCGCGGCGTCCTGTACGCTGGGCTGACCATCACCGCTGCCGGCCCCAAGGTCCTCGAGTTCAACGCTCGGTTTGGCGATCCCGAGTGCCAGCCGTTGATGCTCCGTCTCAAAAGTGATTTGGTGCAGCTCATGGACGCGTGCGTTGACGGTCGCCTCAACGAGGTGCGTATCGACTGGGACGAACGCGCTGCCGCGTGCGTTGTGCTGGCCGCCGCCGGGTATCCCGGAAACTACGAAAAGGGCAAGGTCATCCGCGGGTTGGAGGCCCTGCGCGGTTGGCAAAACGGGGTCGTCTTTCACGGCGGGACGGCACAGCGCGATGATGCCATCGTCACCAATGGCGGCCGCGTCCTTGGCGTCACCGCTCTCGGGCCCACGGTGCGGGACGCGGTGACGGAGGCGTACCTGGCGGTGGAACAGTTGCACTGGGACGGCATCCACTATCGGCGCGATATCGGGTATCACGCGCTGGAGCGCCACACATGAGCAGGCGACGTGCACCGGCACGACAAGCTCCGCCACGTGTCGGCATTCTCATGGGCAGCGATAGCGACTGGGAGGTCATGGCCGCCGCGGCCACGCGGCTGGATGCCTTCGGCATCCCCTACGAGGTCACCGTCACCTCGGCGCACCGTGCCCCGCAACGGACAGCGGCGTACGCGAGCTCCGCCCGCGAGCGTGGACTGCAGGTGCTCATCGCGGGCGCCGGCCTGGCCGCGCACCTCGCCGGCGTCGTTGCCGCGCACACCGCGCTGCCGGTGATCGGCGTGCCGCTGGACACGGGAATGCTCCGGGGTATGGACGCCTTGCTTGCCACCGTGCAGATGCCCCCAGGCGTGCCGGTCGCGACGGTGGCAATCGGCAAAGCCGGTGCGGAGAACGCGGCAATTTTGGCGGCGCAGATCCTGGCACTCCAGGATGCGCGCCTGGCCACACGACTGGCCGACTTCAAGCGCGAACTGACGCAACAAGTCAAGGAAAAGGATGCTCGGCTCCAGCAGCAGTGGCGCGGAACAGCATGACGCCGTCACCGCGGCCGCACAAGTGCTGGCCCGCGGCGGCATCGTCGTCTATCCCACCGAAACCCTCTACGCCCTCGGCGCCAACGCCGGCAACGCGGTTGGCTTGCAGCGCTTGGTCGAATTGAAGGTTCGACAGCCCGGGAAGCCCATTGCGGTGCTGGTAAGCGATATCGACATGCTCATGGACATCGCCGTGGACATTCCGCCACGGGCGCGCGTGCTGATCCGTCATTTCTGGCCGGGGCCGCTGACGTTGGTCTTCCGCGCCCGCCCCCATGTCTCACCGTTGCTCACGGGCAACGACACGGGGATCGGGGTGCGCCTGTCGAGCCATCCCTTGGCCACAGCGCTCGTCCGGACCCTCGGCCGTCCCGTCACCGCGCCCAGCGCCAACCCGGCGGGTCTGGAGCCACCGGCCACCCGCGAGCGGGCGCGAGCCTACTTCGGTTCACAGGTGGACTATTACCTCGACGGCGGCAGTTTGCCTGGAGAGCCGGCGTCCACCGTCGTCGATGTGCGCGACGGCTTCGCGCTCATTCGCGAGGGCGCCATTTCGGCCAACGAGCTGTGGTCGGCATTGTCGCATCAACCACCCAACCCGGATCCGTCACCGAGCAACGACGTCCGCACGGCCGTCGAGAGCGGAGGACGGTGAACGGATCGGAGTCGACTCTACTGGTGTACCCATGGTCATGCTACGTTCATTTCGTCCCCTGCGCTACAACCCTGCTGTGATCGGCGACCTCACCCCGGTCGTCGCACCACCGTATGATGTCATTTCGGTCGAGCAACGCGATGCGCTGCACAACCGCAGCCCGCACAACGTCGTACACCTCATTCTCAATCGTGCCACGGACCCCTACGGCACCGCGGCACGGCTGCTGCGCGAATGGCGCCAGGCGGGCGTGCTGACACGCGATGCACAGCCGGCACTGTGCTTCTACGTCGAGGACTTCGTCCTGCCCGACGGACGAGCCCGGCAGCGCGAAGGCATCATCGGCACGGTCCGTCTCGAACCCTTCACATCGCGCCAGATCCGGCCGCACGAGCGTACGTTCGCCCGTGCGAAAGAGGATCGCATGCGTCTGTTACGCGCCTGTCGGACCAATTTGAGCCCGCTCTTCGGGCTGTTTGCCGACAAGCTCGACGTGCTCGAACCCGCGCGTACGGCCGCGGCCACGCGCCCCCCGGACATCGATGTGCGCGACGACGCCCAGGTGCGTCATCGCCTTTGGCTGCTGACCGTGGCCGACGGCACCGATGCGATCACGGCCGCTCTCGCCAACGAGCCGGTCGTCATCGCCGATGGGCATCACCGTTACGAGACCGCGCTGGCATACGCCGAAGACCAACGCGCACAGGGGGCCACCGATCCCGAAGCCTCGCACAACTTTGTCCTCATGTACCTGACGAGCATGAGCCACCCGGGCTTGGTCATCCTGCCGACGCACCGCGTCCTCGCCGCGGGCGCGACCTTCGACGCCGAGAAGTTCGTGAACGACTTGGAACAATATTTCCAACTGACGCGCTTCCCCCGTGCGCGACGGGACGCGTTTCGCGCCTGTCTGCGCGAGCAGCCGCAGCAAGCACGCTTCGGCATCATCCTGGCGGACAAGGACCAACGGATCGTCGCGGTCCTCCGCGATCCCGCCGTGGTCGACCGCTACGCGGGGCAACTGGCGCCGGTTGTGCGCCGGCTCGATGTGACCGTGCTCGACCGGGTCATCCTGCGCGGGCTCGTCGGCATCGACTGCACGGCAGCGGCACAGGAAGGGCTCCTCACGTATACCCACGACGAGGACATCGCCCTGGGCGCCGTCGAGCGCGGGGCGCGGGCCGCCTTTCTCATGAATGCTCCGGACATCGCCGACGTGGAAGCCGCCTGCCGCGCCGGTGAGACCATGCCGGAGAAATCCACCTACTTCTACCCGAAGCTGCTCACCGGCTTGGTGTTGCACCCCTTCGATGAATAGCGCGGCTGTGCCGCCCGTTGCAGTCGGATTTTTGCTCGCCCTTCGACAGGCTCAGGGTGAGCGGAAGTCCTTCCACCAGACCTACGGTCCCGCTCATGCTGAGCTTGTCGAAGCATGAGCGCGCGCTTCCAACAAGCTGCTCATCGCTCCTGGCGCCGGCGTTCGATCGAGCGCTCGGAGGCGAGCCGTTCCAGTTCCACCTCGGAGTGATCGGCAAAGGCCATGGCCGCCGCAATGGCGCGATGTCCCGCCTGCTCCGCAATCAGCCTGTGCATCGCCTGACACACTCGCCGGTATGACGGATGTCCCGCCGGCGACGTCCGCAACTCGATCAGGTGCATCGCTTCGCGTGCATTCATCTCGATATAGAAGCGGACGCGATACGCCATACTGACAGCATAGGGCGCAACCTGCGGATACCCACCCTCCCAAAGCGCCTGATACAGGGCCGCGGACTCTTCCATTACTCGCGTCCAGTCCGCCAGCGCACCGACTTCGCGAACGGCATCCGAGACCGCGTAACCGTGGCGCGGACCGAGCGTCTGCCATTCCAGACTGAGCAAGCGATGCCGCTGGAGATCGCGAAAGGCCCCGTAATCGGTGAGAATATCAAAGCGGTAGCTGGTCCGTTCGAAGGCGCGGCCGGGCTTGTGCCGCCGATTGTCCCGCCGGCCGACGTACGCCCGTAAGACGTCGCGCCGGTCCTCGATACTCATCTGCCGGACGATTTCCAGCAACTGGTCGTCGGGGATATGCGACACCGCGTAAAGCGCCGCCGCCACAACTTTCAGCTCACCGTCCGGGTCGTAGTCCGTCAACACGACCTCCGGACGCGATCCAGACGCGGTCCCGGCGAGCAGCCGTTGCGCCACCGCTTCCGTGGCGGCGCGGGTATCCTGTAGGTACTGGCCCCAGCGGCCACCCCGGTCCGGCCGGTCGACGCGTTTCAGAAACGACGGAATGATCTTCCGTAATTCCGCCAGCATCAGATCAGCGTACTCCCGTGCCTCGAGCAGCGGATGCACCCGCATGCGCAGCAGCAGCGCCTCATACGCCTGCGCGGTCCCGAATAAGCCGACGCTGGACTGCGTCGCGGCGGGCAGGAGCCCACGCAACGTATCCAACGCTTTGGCACGAATGGTCCGGCGGTACACGGCTTCGGGATCGCCCGGCGCCCGCGGGTATCGGACCTGGAAGAAGTGCTCTATGGGCTCGATCCAGCGCGCGTAGGTCTCGAACGCACCGTCGAGGCACGCGACGTAGCGCGCTTCGAGATCCGTCCCGCGGATCTCCGCCGGCACCAGATATCTCCACCGACCCCCAAGCCGGTCATTGTACGCAATGTAGCGGGTGGACTGTTCGAGGTACGCCATCAGGCGTCCCCATTCCAACACTTTAGTCAGCAGGTTCGATGCCCCCTCGCACGCCAGGTGCGCACCACCGAGTTGGGCAACCGAATCGTCTCCGTACTCGTCGAAGACCCGTTCGTAGAGCTTGTCGGCACGCTCTACCCCGACCGCCGAACCCTCCGCCACCTCCCCCACCTGGTCGAGAAATTCGTCCAGAAAGAGTCGACGCAACGACTTGGCGGAACGTGAGTAGCGCGCAAACAGGGCACCCTTCACGACCTCCGGCAGGTTCCGCAGCGCAAACACCGGCCCGTCGAGGTTGGTGAAATACGGTGCCAGCGCGCGTCGCTCGTCGGCGGTGAACGTCTCAGTTCGGGTCATGCTCTCACACGCGGGCTCCGCAAGCCGTCCAAAGTCCAGACTCTAAAGTCCAAAGCAACTGACCACAACCGTTCCCGAGCAGGACGAACCTCTGCCTTCGTAGCACAGCGCGGCCGATGACTACACCGCGGGGCGCGGCAGAGTAAAGGGGCCGTGGAAATGGCGTACCGCTTACGGCTTGCCGCCGTTCGCTTTTGAACTCTGGATCTAAACCATATGCGGCCTGCGGTACGCCCTACGCACGCGGCATCGCCGCCCTACCGGTACATAGAGAATGAACGCAACGCTTTGCCGCGGACCAGCAGCATGCGCGCGCCTCGCACCGAGCTCGTTCGTCCGAAGCGCACGCCGCGCGGAATCTGGACAGCATCGCCCGCCCCCAGCCGAAAACGGTTCTCACCGATTTGCATGGACAAATCGCCGTCCAAGCAGATCAAAATACGGTCGCCTTCCTTGTCGGCATTCAAATCCGGCGTCTGCGATTCGGCCGGCTGGGCGATGGCCATCACGGCAAACTGCTTGCTGTCGAATAGCAGACCTGTCGCGGCGGCCGCGTCGGCGGTGCCGAACACCTGCCGGTGATACGGATAGGCGCTGACCGGTAGTTCCGTCTCGGGCTCCCGACTCACGTAGCTCATGGCAGCATCCAGTGCCAACTTACCGGACAGCAGCGATCGTGCCAATCAGTGGGCGTCGCGCTGGTGTACTGCCTGGCAGGGCGACGGTGCAATGGTACGCTACCGCAGCGTCGGAAAAGACGCTTTTTGTCAACTCAATAAAACGTTTTGTCAGTCCCGAAGGATGGGACCGCCAGGGGATCCGCCACCGGACATTCGCTGGAGGTCTGTGCCGCCCACCATCCGGCCGGCGGGTTGCCAAACGACCGTTCGGCATTGTAGTACCACTAGCTGTGCACGCAACCGAAATTCCAGCTCCAGCCCATTTAGCGGCGACAGTGGTCTTGGTCCGCGACAGCCAGCATGGTTGCGAGACGTTGCTGGTCAGACGCAATGCGCAGTTGTCGTTTCATGGCGGTGCATGGGTCTTCCCGGGTGGCCGCGTCGATCCGGAGGACTACGCGGCTGCTGGTGATTCCGACGACGTCATCGCCGCCGGACGCTATGCCGCGGTGCGTGAGGCATGGGAGGAAGCGGGCGTACACGTCGCGCACACGGACCTGCGGTTGTTTTCACGTTGGATCACACCCGAGGAAGCACCCAAGCGTTTCGACACCCTGTTCTTCGTGGCACGTGCTACCACCGACGAGGTCCGCGTCGATGGCGGAGAAATCCACGAGCATCGCTGGATGCGTCCGCAGGAAGCGCTGGCGCTCCACCGTCCGGGTGAATTCGACCTCCCGCCGCCGACCTTCGTCACCCTGACGCAGTTGGCCGCGCACCGCTCGGTTGCGGAGATCCTGACGGTCATCCCAGCATGCTCGCTGCCGCCGTTCATGCCGCAGCTCCGCGTAATGGCGGAGGGTGCGTGCTGTCTCTATCCCGGGGACGCCGCCTACGGCGATTATGACCTTGATGTGCCCGGTCCGCGCCACCGTTTGTTGATCACGGAGTCCGGTTGGTGCTATCAACGCGATCCGACGGATTGACGCGGGGCCGCACCTACGTCTACACCGCGAGGGAGACACCTATATGAGTGAGCCATCCAGCATGTCGACACTGGTCGAAGAGCCGATGCACGAGGCCACGGTCGTCGAGTTTCCACATGTGCACTTCACCGGCCCCGTGGTCGGACGATTTCTCGCCGGGCTGAAGGAACAAAAGCAGATCTGGGGACAGCGTGCGACGGGCCAGGGCGTGGTGGTTCCACCGCCTGGCTACTCCGAGGTGGACGGCTCCGTCGCCGGCGACTGGGTGGCCGTCAAGGACACCGGGGTGGTGACCGCGGTGGCGGTCGTCCACCGTCCGCTCGAGCACCTGCATCCCTGTTCCAAGCCCTTTGCCTTCGTGCTCGTTCGCCTGGACGGGGCGGACACGGCCATGGCGCATGTGGTGCGGGACGATCTCGACAAACTGAAGGTTGGGTCACGCGTGCAAGCCGTGTGGGCCGCGGACGACGAACGGCAGGGCACCATCCGCGACATTGCCTGCTTCCGAGTGCTCGCCTAGGGGGCGGGCGGCCGCCCATTGGCAAACGACCAGGGAGACATCTGATGAACGAACCACCCAAAGAGCCGGTCAAGCAGATCAAGGCCCACATGTGGCTGCCGTACAACTACGTCGCCGGGGATTACAAGGCGCGCTTCCTGCGCGCTCTCAAGCACAAGAAGATTCTCGGGTCGAAGTGCTCGAAGACCGGCAAGGTGTTCGTCGCGCCGGTGATGAATTCCGCCGAGAGCTTCGCTCCGGCGAACGAATTCGTCGAGGTCGCGGACCGCGGCGTGATTACCACCTTCTGCATCGTTAATATCCCGGTCATCGGCCGCACGCTGGCCCTGCCCTACGCCTGCGCCTCCGTGGCGCTGGATGGGGCGGACATCTCCATCTTCACCCTGATCCAGGAGTGCGAGGCCAAGAACGTGCGGATGGGGATGCGCGTCGAAGCGGTCTGGAAGCCCGACGGCGAGCGCGAGGGCAGCTGGGACGACATCCTGCACTTCCGGCCGACGGGGGAACCGGACGCGCCGCAAGCATCCTACATCAACCGACTGTGAGGCAGTAATGAGCACGTTACGCAATGTCGCTATTGTCGGCTTCGCGCAGTTGCCGGTCGTCGCCCGCGACGAACATCACGTCACCACCGACATGATCTACATGGCGGTGCGCCAGGCACTGACCAACTGCGGCGTCGAACCCGGAGCCATCGAATATCAAATTTCGGGCTCCACGGATTACACCGATGGCCGCCCGTTCGGCTTTGCCGCCGCCCTTGATGCCATGGGCTGCTGGCCGCCGAAGCAGGACCTCCACCTCGAAATGGACGCGGCGTTCTGCGTCTACTACGCCTGGCTGCGCATGCAAGCGGGCGACTGCGATACCGCTCTGGTGGTCGGCCATGGCAAGACCTCCGAAGGGGATCCCAATCGCGTTGCCAACCTGCAGCTCGATCCGTACTACCAGGCGCCGATCGGGCTCGACCTGAAATCGACGGCGGCACTGCAGGCCAGCGCGTACATGACCCGCACGGGCACCACGGATCGCGACTTGGCGGCGATTGCGGCACGCAATCGGACCGCGGGGGCGCGCAACCCGGACAACCAGGTCCGCCACGCGGCTACGGCGGAGGAGTTGCTGCAAACGCCGTGGGACGTGGAACCGCTGCGTACCGGCTACGTGCCGCCGATCGGCGAGAGCGCCACCTGCCTGATCATGGCCACCGAGGAGAAGGCCAGCGCGCTGTGCGATCGCCCCGTCTGGATTCACGGCATCGATCAGCGCGTCGAGATGCAAACCCTGGGCGCCCGCGATCTGTCGCGCAGCGCCAGTGCGCAACTCGCGGGGCAGAACGCCTGCGCGATGGCCGACCTCAAGGGTGCCACCGAGGTGGATCTGCTCGAACTGTTCGCCACCACTCCGGTGGAGGAACTGATCCTCTGCGACGCGCTGGGGATCGACCCGAAGACCGCGCGCCCGGCCATCAACCCATCGGGTGGACCGCTGTGCGCACACCCGATCATGAACACCGGCCTCATCCGCATGGGTGAAGTGTTCCGGCAATTGTCGGGACGGGCCGATGGCCGTGCGGTCCCCGGTGCGCGCCGGGGTATTGCGCACGCCACGCAGGGACACTGCTTGCAGCACAACCTGGTGTGCGTGCTAGGCACCGAGCGGAGGTGGTCATGAAGCGTCCGGTTGCAGTCGTGGGCGTCGGACAGACGCACCATCGGTCCAAGCGGGCCGACGTGAACATCGCGGGCCTGGTGCGCGAGGCCATCGAACGGGCACTGGCGGATGCCGGGCTCGAGCACAAGGACATCGATGCGGTCGTCATCGGCAAGGCCCCGGACCTGTTCGAGGGCGTGGCGTTGCCGGAGCAGTTTCTGGCGGGGGCAGTCGGCGCCCACATGAAGCCCATGCTGCGGGTGCACACCGCCG
>JAGDMS010000528.1 GCA_017860575.1 Deltaproteobacteria bacterium
AATGAGGCCTCGTCCGAGGCCAGGAACAGCACCACCTGCGCGATCTCTGCCGCCGCCGCCATCCGGCCCAGCGGATATTTGCCATAGGCGCGGTCGTAATCGGCGTCGCTCCAGCCCGCACGGCGGGTCATCTCTGTCTTGGTCGGACCGGGAATCACGGTGTTTACGCGGATCCCCAGTGGCCCCAGCTCAATGGCGGCGGTCTTGGTCAAGCCGCGCACGCCAAACTTCGAAGCGGTGTACGCCGGCATGCCGTAGCGACCTTCAAGGCCCTGAACGGACGAGAAGTTGATGATCGAACCCCCGCCCCGCGCCCGCATGGGTTCGAGGACGGCCTTCATACCGAGAAACGCGCCCACCAGGTTCGTGTCCAGGACCTTGCGAAAATCCTCGAGGCTACACTCGGCCAGCGGTGTCACCCGGATGATGCCGGCGTTGTTGACCAGCACATGCACCGCCCCGAAGCCGCTCATGGCCCGTGCGACAGCGGCCTGCCAGTCCGCCTCGACGGTAATGTCGAGGTGTACGTAGGCCGCCGCCCCGGCGTGCGCCTGACAGATCTCGGCCGCCACCGCTTCACCCTGCTCGTCACGCCGATCCGCGAGCAGCACGCGCGCACCCTCGCGGGCGAACAGCTTGGCCGAGGCCGCACCGATGCCGCGCGCCGCGCCGGTGATGATCGCCACCTTTCCATCCAACCGTCCCATTTGTGGTTGTTCTCCTCAGTTCACCAGCTCGGTCCTGGCCCCCCGAACCCGCCTCAGCGCGTGATGTGGCGCTCGTGGCGCACGAATGCATCGCGGGCCTTGCCGCCCTCTCCCATGATGTTGAGCTGGTACGTGTAGCCCTGTTCGAGACGGTAATTGTTGTGCAGGTTGCTCGGATCGATGCCGTTGAGCGCCTGCTTGGCGCAGCGCACCACATGGGCCGGCTTCGCAGCGATGTCCCGGGCCACCGCCCAGGCTTCCTCCATCAGCGCCTCCGGCTCGCTCAACTTGTACACCGTCCCCCACGCATATAACTCCGCTGCCGTCACCGGCTTGCACGTCAGGACCATCTGCCGCAACTTGATCGGAGGAACCAGCCGTGCCAGGTGCGAGGCGCAGCCGAGCGCCCCGTTGTCCACTTCAGGCAAACCAAAGCGTGCCTTCTTCGAGGCCACGATGATATCGCAGCTACCGACCAGTCCCACCCCGAGCCCCATACAGAAGTCATTGACCGCCGCAATCACGGGCACCGGACACTCGTAGATCTCCCGGAAGGTCCAGTAGCACGCCTCGCCCGACCCCAGCAGGTGCTCGAACGAGGGCACGCTTTGCATCTCCTTGATGTCGATCCCCGCATTGAACCCCTTGCCGACAGCCGTCAGAATGACCACCCTGAGTTCCTTGTTCTCTTTGAGCTCCTTGAAGGTGTCGCGAATCTTCCACGTATCCCCGACCGTGATGGCATTGACCGGCGGGTGGTGCATGACCACTTCCGCAATATTGTCCTTGATCGTGCAGGTAATGCTCATATGCGTCCTCCTTCTTGCTTGAGTGCACTCAATCAGCTCTGGGATGCACGAGCGGTGACTTGTAGTACCGTGCCAGGTGCGGCTCGATCACGAAGATGGCGCGGCTCGACCATTTGCGGCGCGGGAACGGCGCTCCGAGGTATTTCTGCGAGAGTGCGTCGAGCCCCCGCAGGTCGTCATCAGGACGCACTTCCACGACGCGGCCCCGAATGAGCACTTGCTCGTATGGATTGAAAAAGTCGACCACGGAGATGGCCACGCGTCCATCCCGCTGCATGTTGCGCCCCTTGTGTGTGCGCGTGTCCGTGGCAATCAGCACGCGGTCGCCCTCGCGCCCGATCCACACCGGCTCCGCGCGCGGCGCCCCGTTCGTGTTGAGCGTTGCCAGGTGCGCAAAGTTTGGCGCATCCAACACTCTCTTGGCGTCGTCAGATAGTCGCATACTTTGCCCTTTCCTACGGATGCTGGTTGCTCACGGCAACCGCCTCCCCCGTCATGTAGCTGGCAAGATCGGAGGCGAGAAAGACGATCACGTTGGCCACCTCCCACGGTTCCGCAGCTCGGCCCAACGCCTGCAAGGCCACCATTCGAGCCAGATACTCCTCGGAGGAGACCTTCACGACATTCTCATGCACCGCCAGCGTCGGCACCACGGCATTGACGCGCACCCCGTAAGGTGCGGCTTCCATCGCGCCGGCCCGCGTCAGCGCCAGCACCCCCGCCTTCGCCGCCGCATAGGCGGCCTGGCCCGCCTCCGCGCGCCACGCCACGACGCTGCTCACGTTCACGATGGCGCCCGTCCCACGCGCCATCATATGCCGCATGGCCGCGCGCATACAGCGGAAGGTCGCGGTCAGCGATACCTCGAGCACCGCGTGCCACTGCGCGTCGCTCGTCTCGACCACGGAGGCGGTCAGCCCCCGGCCCGCATTGTTCACCAGAATGTCGACACGCCCCATTTCGGCGATCGCGCGCGCGAACAGCGCCTGAACTTCGGCTTCGCGGGTGACGTCACATGCGATGGCCGGGACCGCGCGACCGGCGACCGTTGCCAGTTGCGTGGCATATTCGGCAAGCCGGCCCGCATGTTTGTCGGACAGCATCACGGTGGCGCCCTCTTCGACGCAGCGGCGCGCCGTCGCGAACCCGATGCCGGTGCCGGCCGAAGCCGTCACCACGACCGTCTTACCGGCGAGCAAGCCATGCGCTGTTGGATACCGTGGAACAACTCCAGTCATGGACGACTGATCGGTTAACTGAATTGACCCAAAAAGTAAAGTTAGATATATGGCCTGACATTG
>JAGDMS010000242.1 GCA_017860575.1 Deltaproteobacteria bacterium
TCGTCTTCTTCGTCGGCTCCCGCTTGGTGTACCGCCAGACGCAAAACGGTGTCCCGGGCGGCACCTGCAGGTTGTCGAATCCGGCCGGAAACTGGATATCCAGCTTGGTCCCGGGGAGCAGCGCCTCGGCGATGCGGGCTTCATTCTGGCACATCCACCGGGCCTTTCTTGCGCCGAACACGCCTTCGCTGAGGTACTTTTGCATGACCTCGCACTCGTACATTCGGAGCACGACGTGATCGGGATCGACCACTTCCCATTCGCCCTGGTAGCCGTTGGTGGCGTCGATCCCGATCGTGGCGAGCTTGATGTCATCGATGACGTGCCGGGGCTCGATCCGGCACAGCTCTGCGAGCCTGGCATTTTCGTAGTCCGCGATGAGCGCGTACGCATCAGTGGTAATTGCCGCGGCTTCCTCTCCGCGCATCTTGTGCGCCTTGACGATGCGCTCGACCCATTCATTGCCGAACTTGAGCCACTGATCCCAGTACGTCTTGAGCAGCTTGAGCAGCGCTTCCTTGGTCAGGTCCTCGGCGCCGCAATCGAAGGGCAGGACCTGGTCCCCCACGCCTTTCCAAGCGCCTGCAGGTTTGCCGACGTATCGGCCGGCAGGCATCACCTGCCGCCCCATACTGCGGGAGATTTCACCGGCCAGGTCCCAGGCAGCCTTCACCCCGACCTTGTTGGCGTACGCCGTTGCCCAGGCGTGGTAGGCAAACAGGATCGTATCCTCATAGACGTGTGTCAGCTTGACCAAAAACTCTCTGGAGAAATCCTCCAGATGCCCGGACTTCTTCCGAAACTCCCCGGTGTAATCGTTCAGGTTCTCTTCGTCCGCCATGCGTGAGGACCTCCTCTCATAAGCGAGCGCCACAACTGATTCCGAGAGTTACTCAAATGGATGCGCCGCGGCCTTCTGCCCTCGATATGATCGCTTCTCTTGGTTCGAAATGGCTTTGACAGCCTTCTCTACTTCCGAAGGGCGTACGCGGACTATGCATGCCCGCTCAGATTCTTGACCGCAGCCGTCATTCCTGTCAGCACTTACGATGTATGGTCCCGATCAGGGGCATCAAGACTGAGCGGATGTTGGACTTGGTCGCGAGCCTCGGCTTTGATTGTGGCCTGTTCACCAGGTCCATGGGGGGAGATTGGTACTCCCTTCCCGCCGACGAGTATCGGCGGCGATGCGAGGAGGCGTTGTTCGCCACCGCGCAGGAATTCGGCGCGCCGGGTGTGGCGATCCGCCTGGGGCGGGGATTTCCGGTGGGCGCGGTCCCCGCGCTGGATCTCGCGATCAAGACTGCCCCCACGCTGCACGACGCGTTGGCGCGGCTCCAGCGCTATCACCCCATCTGGTTTCCCTGGACCCCGAAGCTTCGGCCGGAAGCGAATCGTAGAGTGATGCACCTCGAACTGCCGCCGGTCGACCCGAAGAACCTGGGGGCGCAGTATCTGAATCAAGTTATTCTTGCGGCCGTGCTGGAAACGGCGCGCAAGATTACCAGCGTTTGCCTGCGGCCACGATCGGTCAGCTTCACCCACGCAGCCCCCCGCGACACCACGGAACTGGAAGAATTCTTCGATGCTCCGCTGCGATTCCGGGCACCTTACGATTCGATGGAGTTCGATTGGGACGCCATGACGCTCCCGCTTCCCGGTGCAGACGCAGAGGTTTCGGAGGTCGTGCTGGAGTACTTGGATGCCCTGCTCGAGCGCCGCACCCCCGAGATGCTTCCCATCGAAGATCGGGTGTACCGCAGCATATTGGAGCACCTCGAACAGGGGGTGCCGAAAATGGCCGACGTAGCGAAGGCGCTGGGCATGAGCGAGCCGACGCTGCGGCGGCATCTGAGCAGACACCAGCTGTCGTACGCGAACATGGTAGAGCGGGCGCGATGCCACCGCGCCCGAGAGATGCTGGCCAACAGCCAGTACTCTCTGACGGAAATCGCCTTGTCATCGGGCTTCTCCGATTCCAGTGCGTTCGCGCGCGCCTTCAAGCGCGCGCATGGGGAGACGGCCTCGGATTACCGCAGGCGGTTCGCCCGGCTCTAGCTCTGAGTGGCTTGGAGGGACCGAGCGAGACCAAGGGTCCCGCTTGGGGTGAAGGTTCAATGCGAGCGTCGCGCCAAGGCGCGGTTGAACCAAGCCGCGGCGGCACGGCGCGGCGCGCTGGGCAGATTCTCTTATGAGGAAATTGGCGCCCGGAGTGGTGTACGAAGCCGCGGAACGGGGCTGTACGCGGGCGAGTGCGGTGATCGTGGTTGGGGGTAGACAGCGTGGTGAGGTCGTTGGAGGCCGTAGCCGCGGCTGATGTGTGTATTGTGCACACACCCCCGGCGACGCTGCGGGTGACAGCCCTGCGTGGCAGTGATCGGCAGGAAGCGCCCGCGTCATTTCGTCAAGTGTGCGGTGTTAGGGATGAATTTCGGATTGCCCATTCGAATGTTCGGACAATTGGGTCCTGATCAGGAGGTCGCCGCGTGATTGTTGACTCGCACGTACATGTGGCATCGCCAAATCGTGCACATTATCCGCTGAGGCCCAGCGGCGTGGGCAGCGAATGGTTCAGGACCGACGATGTCAGTGTCCTGGATCTGCTCGGCCTCATGGATCGCCATGGCGTCGACCGCACGGTTGTGGTGCAGGCGATCGGCGCCTACGGGCATGACTGCTCCTACGCTATCGACGCCGTGCGAGATTATCCGGAGCGCCTGTGCCTGGTCGGCTCGATCGATATGGACGGGGAGGATCCGTCAGCCGCCCTGTTCGCTCTGGCCCGGGCAGCCGGTGACATTCTTCGTGGCATCCGCCTCTTCGGCGTCCTGGCGCATGAACCTGAATGGCTTCGCGATGGTCGCGCCGATCGCGTGTGGGAGCTTGCCGGCCAATTGGCGATCACGATCGTTCCAACGCTGTTCCCCGCCGCGTTGCCCGAGATGGCGTCCGTCGTCGAGCGGCACCCCCAGGTTCCAACCGTTCTTGAGCACATCGGCTTCGTTGATTTGTCGGGCGGTACGCCATTTCCGGAAGCCGGGCCTCTCTTCGATCTCGCCGGCCATCCCGCCGTTCGCCTCAAGGTCACGACCCATAGCCTGAAGCATGCCGAATCCGTGGGCGACCCGGCGGACTTGCTTGACCGCCTCGTCGCCACGTTCGGAGCCGACCGGCTCGTCTGGGGTTCGGACCATCCCCAGAGTGTCGGCCGGAGCTACGAACAGAAGATCGCATTGGCGCGTCATTCCGCCCGCCGGCTGGAAGCCGCCGACCGTGACCGCTATCTTGGAACCAATGCCATGACGCTATGGTGGCCAAACGGATGAGGTGGCCGACCGAAATGCCGCGTGAGCTTGCTAACTACAGTGATTTGGGTGCCGATCGGGGAAAAGCACCATGAACCATGTGGCATTTGCGCTTTCGCGGATAGTGTGCCGGACATTCCTTGGAGCTGCCGATGAACGACAAAAATGCGGTGTCCGCCGACTCTTCCCACCGGCCGACCGTGCTGGTCGCCTATCCTCTGGTCTCGAAGGCCGTGGACGAACGGGAGTTCAGCGAGCGATTTCCCGATCTGGAACTGTTGCATGTCGCCTATGAGCTCCCGCACGAATTCCAAACCAAACGCATTCACGATCCGCATGGCTTCATCGATTCCGAACCGCGCCTGAGCAAAGAACAGGCGGCCGCGTTCGCTCGTGCCGAGATACTGGTGACGCTCGACGCTCCGCGAGACCTTCCGGCCGTCGCGCCGCGGCTGCGCTGGATTCAGGCGATCGGCTCGGGCATTTCCCAATTTGGCGTTTGCGGTCTCGACCGGGGCGGCATCGTGCTGACCAACGGCGCCGGAATCTCGTCCGCTCCCATTTCCGAATGGGTGATCGGCCGGATTTTTTCGATTTTCAAGCGGTTCGATGTTCACGGCGAGCAGCAGCGTGCCCACCATTGGGAGCCCGCCTATGGCGAGTTGATCGCCGGAAAGACGGTGATCGTCGTCGGGCTCGGCGCTATCGGATGTGAAGTCGCCTGGCGCTGCGCGGCGCTCGGCATGAAGGTGATCGGTATCCGCCGCACGCCGTGCCAACCCGGCGAGGAACCCAAAGGTGTCGAGCGGGTCTATCCGCCCGACCGGCTTCCCGACATCGCCGGCGAAGCCGACGTCGTGGTCTCGGCGGTGCCGGCCAGCGCGGATACGACCAACCTCTTCGACGCATCACTGTTCGCTGTCATGGCGCCGTCTTGTGTATTCATCAATGTCGGTCGCGGCGTCTCGGTCGACGAAGAGGCGCTAGCGGCGGCGCTGCGCGGAGGCCGCCTGCGCGCGGCCGCTCTGGATGTTACGCGTCAGGAGCCCCTGCCGCCGGATAGCCCTTTGTGGGACGTGCCTAACCTATACTTGTCTCCACATAGTTCCCCTGCGCCGAATGGGTATATGGAGCGGGTGTGGGCACTATTTCTCGAGAATCTTGAGGCCTATCGGTCCGGCCGCCCCCTCCGAAACAGGGTTGAGCCTCCGACCGATGCGGCACCGGCTTAGGCCGCGGGCCGAGGGGCTACTGGATGCGGCCGCCCGGGCGCTGAATGACGAGGCGGCCCTCTCGCTGGGCGGCCAGGGATGCCGGTGGAAACGTCCGATAAGTAGATGTTTCGTCAAGCTGGTGCTTAATGCGGGCTATCCCCCTATCCCCCCACGCCGCGGCCACCCGCGCCAGCTCCCGGGTATGCGCGGCCCAAATACGTTACGTGGGCCTTGCTGCTGGAGCGGACGTTCGCCATCGACATTCTGAGTTGCCCGGGGTGCGCGGTAGCCGCCTGCGTTTGATCGCAACGATCACCGATTACCCTTGGCTGCGCACATTTCCGCTGACGAAGCTTGACGGGGGCTTTATCCGCCCCGTATATAGGGTGCATCCGAGATTTTCAGGGGGCGTCGGCGGCAGCGGGCGACGTCTGATCCCTGGCGATTATGTCCCTTACCCCGTTTGTACGGACGATGCGCGAGAGGCGGGTGAGATCGTCGTGGGCGGGTACAACGTGATGGCGGGCAACCGCGATGATCCCGCCACGACCGCCGAAGCCAGCGATGCCGTCGGTTGGGTCCACACCGGCGATGTCGGTTGGCTCGACGACGCCGGCAACCTGCGTATCACCGATCGCATCAAGGACCACTACATTGCAGGCGGCTTCAACGTGGATCCGGCGGAGGTCGAGAACGTGTTGACGGCGCGGCCGCGCTCGAGGGTTTCGCCGTGACCACACTCTTCGACGAATTCAAGCTGACCGGCAAAGTCGCGATCATCACGGGGGCGGGCAAGGGCATCGGTGCCGGCATCGCCGTCGCGTTTGCCGAAGCGGGTGCCGACGTGGCATTGAGCGCGCGCACGAAATCCGATCTCGAGGCGGTCGCCCAGCGGGTGCGGGCGTTGGGCCGGCGGGCGCTGGTGTACCCGCTCGATGTGATGCAGCTCGACCAGCTGGCGGGACTCGTCAATGCCACCGTCGCCGAGTTCGGCGGTTTGGACGTCGTCGTCAACAACGCCGGCGGATCGAACGCGAAGCCGTTTCTACAATCGACGGTCGACGAGTTCGAGTGGTGCTTTCGTTTCAACGTCTCGACCGCGTTCGAGATGACGAAACGCGCCGTGCCGCACATGCTGCAGCGAGGCCAGGGCACGATCGTGAACATCACGTCGGTATCCGGTCACAAGGCGACGCGTGGTTCGGTCACCTATGCAACTGCGAAGGCGGCGCTCTCGCATTTCACCCGCAACGTGGCCGCAGATCTGGCGCCGAAGATCCGCGTCAACGCGGTCGCGCCGGGCGCAATCGAAACGCCGGCGCTTTCGAGTTGGCTCGCTCAGTTCGGTGAAGTCCGCCAGCAGATGATCGACCGCACCGCGATGCGCCGCAACGGTCGCGTAGAAGACATTGCATCCCGGATCTCTGAGCGGATCACCGAGGCCGGGTCGAGGGGGCAAGCGGGACAGTCCCGTTAAGAAGCCCGCTCAGCCTCCCCGGACCGGCCTTTCCGGGCACCTTCGCCGCGGCGGGTGCTACCGTGGTGCTTCCCGGGCAATCGTTCGGGCTCCCCGGCTTGACGACGATCGGTCCGGCCGTCACGACCAACATCGGAATAAGAATCAAGTTTAAGCCGGAGGCGGGTGATTCGTTCGCCTGCACCGCCCTCTTCGTCGTTGACTGCGCACCCACACCGACGCCAACGGCGACCCCAACACCCACCGCCACGGAGACGCCGACACCAACGACCACACCGACCAGCACCCCGACCCCCACCCCCTCGCCAACACCCACGCCGCTCGGCTTGGGCCTGGCATGTATCAGTGGCACCCAGTGTGCCTCGACGTTTTGTGCGAGCGGGGTGTGCTGCAACGCCCCATGTTCCAACGCGGGGCAATCATGCACTCTGCCAGGCAGTGCCGGTTTCTGCCGTACGGAGATCAGTGGAGTGCCGGCAGCCTCTCAGCGGGGCATCGTCACCCTTTGCGTACTTTTGGCTGCGGTTGGTGTCGCCAGTTTGATCTCGGTTCGGGATCGCAGGCGTTCCTGACACAGATCGTGGGTTCCGTTGCGGACCCACCGCCGTCCCTTCGCCATTGCACCCGCCACGGTCGAACCCCTCGGGAGGATTTCCTCATTGGCGGCTTCACCTCCAAACACCACCAACTCATCTCTGCGCAGCTGGCAGCCCATGCGTTCACGGGGAGCGGCTCTCTTACGATACTCGATCGTGGCGAAGCTCAACGAATTAGGCGCCCCGACGCGGACGGGGAAGGCGTGGGTCGGGGCGACGCTCTGCGGGCGCGTCAAGCGCGCGGCCCGGTGAGGAGGCCATGGCATCCTCAGCCGAGGGAACGGGAGCGTGCCGCGTCGGCAGAACTCTTCCGCTTGCCGATGATTTCGGCGCCGGCGCCTGACGGCGCGCTATCCAGCCCAGTAATTCGGCGTCACGCCGCCGGTTTCTCTACGACGATCGAGACCCGCCGATTCATTGCGCGGCCGAGCGGATTGTCGGTACCGTCGGGGTTGGTGTTCTCCGCGACCGGATACTGTTCGCCGAATCCCTTCGCAGAGATGTTCGCAGAGTTCACGTTACCATTCCGAACCAACCAATCCTTGACGGCTTGGGCGCGCTCGACCGAGAGCTGCATATTTGCGGATTTCGTTCCTTTAGCGTCGGTGTAGCCTTCCACCGAAACCTTGCTCTCAGGAAATTGGGAGAGAACGACAGAGACCTTCTTCAGCGCTTCTTCCGCGGCTGGTTTGAGAGCGGCTTTACCCTCGTCGAAGAGCACATCGCCGGAGAGATTCATGCTGAGCGAACGGCCGCTTTGCTGCGCCTGAAATTCCTGCCGCGCTTTCTCGAGATCGAGCTCCCTTTGCTTCAATTCGAGGCTCTTTTTGTCCAGTTCCAGCCGCTGTCGATCCAGCTCGGCCTGTTTTTTCGCAATCGCCGCTTGTGCGTCGTTCTCCGCATGGACGACGGGAACGCCGCTCCACATTACGAACGCAGTGAGTAGCAACACTTTGCTGCCAACCATTGACATTCGATTTTTCACAAGGTCCTCCTTTCTGACGCGACGCCGTTGCTTTACGGCACAGATGACGCGCCTGTCAAGTCGCTGAGCCTGGGTGCTCGCTGTTCAGGTCGCTCGGCTCGATCACGCAAATTCATGCAGAGAAGCCGATGCAAGCCGCGCACCAATCGCGCGATCCCAGCCCGGCCATGCCTTCCGGCCGGTTGAAGCCGGGTGCGTGTAGATCTTACTCCCGGCAACAGCAAGCGCGTGCAAGTGTAAGTAAGACGGACGATCCAGCTGCGCAGCCTGAGGGGGCGGCCTGGAATATTGCGCTGGAAGGCGAGGATAGCCCGCATAAACGGGGTACTTGCCATAAGACCCACTCTCAGACGCTCCCTGCGCCTCGGGCGAACCCCTCAAACTTCAGACGGACGCTGACCGTATATACGGCCGTGACTGTCATAACTTCGCTCCTTTCCGGATTTCCTCATCGTCGGAAGGAGCCTAACAGTCGCGGCCGACTCTCCGCAGGCCGCAATCCAGTCGCCCTGCATACCTATCCTCTCACACGTACGCCGGCGAGATCGCGGGGGGTGCGGATATTACGGGTGCAATCCAGCAGGAGTGTTTAAGAGCACGAACACTGGCGCCCGCTGGAGCGAAGTCAACACCGGCTTGCCCGACACATATGCCAATGTTTACGCGCTGGCCATTGATCCCCAGAGCCCGACGACGGTCTACGCCGCGCTCTCGGGAGATTGCGGGTAATCAGGGTTCCAACGGCTGTGTATAAGAGCACTGACAGTGGGAAAAGCTGGCCGCCACCGGCCTGACCCAACCGGTCAGCGCGCTAGCCATCGACCCGAGCACCCCAAGCACGCCCTACGCCGGGACCGATGCGGGCGTACTTGATTTCGAGCTAGCCCCACCGACACCCACGCCCACGGCGACGCCCAAGCCAGCGGCGGCGGTTGCACGGTGAAACGCCCAATGACGGCAGGGCGGCGTGGTGGCTCCTTGTTCCGGGGGCTTTCAGGCAAACACGGAGCACTGTTGCAGGCGTTGTGACTCCTAACGATTTGCCTTTCGACAGCGCCGCACGGCGAGCAGATCGCCGTGCGGCGCTGCTGCGAAGGGCATGCGCGGGAGCGGTCTTGTGTACGAAAGAAGGGAACCTTCAACAATCCCCTTTTTCTCGCACTGCAAGAGGAGGCTAGAAGGTCTCGCCGAATGTGAGATATACGAGACCTTGCTCTTCTTCGCTGAAGCCCACGTCGATACGCGCGATGAGGGCTGACGACAGCGCGATGCGCAGGCCACCACCATAGCTGTATTGCAGATGCGACACATAGTGGATATCGGGCCGCGCGGCGTGGAACTCGTGGTTGATTTCGGTGCTGTCCAAGAACACCCGACCGGTTTCGCCGAACAGGACCCCGTCCAGCTTCACGTGCCAGAGGTTGAAGAAGTCAAATTCTTTCAGCAGACCCCGGGCCTCGAGGTTGATCAGTAGGCGTTTCTTGCCGGCGAACCGACGCGGAAAGAAACCGCGCAGACTGTCGGCTCCACCGAGGTCGGTCAGTTCCCAGAACGGGAGCTCGCCAGATGGTCCGTCCATCCAGACCCCGTCGAGCCGCGCTCCGGTCACCAGACGCTTGTCGAACCAGGGATAGAGATAGCCTGCATCGCCGACGACGCGCGTGAACTCGAAATTGCTCCACAGTGCTTTGTCGGTGTGACTCGCCTTGACGAGGACCAACCAACCGCGCGTCGGGTGGGTAATATCATCACGATCATTCCACACCAGCGACAGCGACAACGGGTTGCTTTTGCCCCCATTGACTCCCGGCATCCCTGCAAAGCCGCCCTCTGAAGCTGGATCCTGAGTGAAGGGGCACGGAACCAAACCGCCGCAGTCGTCACGTTGATCGCCATGCCGGATGTCGACCTCGCGAAACATCACGCTGAAATTCAGTGACACGCGCGGCAGAAGGCGCCAGCCCAACGCGAGGACCCCGAACATATCCTGGTACGCATGGGTCGAAGCGGGATCGGGGCCCCGATCGTTGTTTCCCAAGCCGAAGAACTCCCGTTCCGGGTCGTAGCGGACTTTTCCGTACGCGGTAATCAGAAAACGATCGCCGAAGAGATGCGGCTGCATGATCTTGATGCCATGAGACTGCTGGTTGTTGAGGGCAGCATACGTCGCGTCAACGTCCAGCGTGATGCCGGTCCGGAGGAGATTGCGGTGCGTGAATTTGACCCCGACCACTGGCCCGGTATCCGGCCCGTACCCCAGTTGCGGCACAACGGCCCATTGCCGTCCCTCGGCTTTGCCGTGCGACTCCATCTGCGGAATCAGCAGGTCGGAAATGTCTTCCTCGGTGACTAACTCTTCGATCGCCCATGCTGCGGGCGCAGCAAGGCATGTGATCACAAGACTGAAAATGCCAATGGCCGCCGTCAGTATCGACAATGTGGTGGCTGGGTCCGGCGCGCCTCGCCGTCGTTTTCCGCCAAGCTGCATGGCTGGATCAACGGAGCCATTGCTGTGCCAGTCAGAACGGAACCAAATGACAACGTCAAAAGCCCACAACGTCTTGCCGCATGTAAAGATTACACCACAATACGCCGAAAGTTCCTCCGCGGCGGCGAGACATCGCATAATCGATTCTAATCTAGTGGAAGATCCGGCCGATGCCCAGAGCCGCTACACCCCCTGGTGATGTCTCGGTTGAACGTTCTGCGATTGGTGAAGCGCGGTGGCTGGGCGTCGTCGTTCTCTTTGCCACCGGCGGCGCGTATCTGGCTGGTCTTTGTCCTCGGTCGTCGGTTCAGCGGGTTGGTCGCCATCCAGCCCGGACATACGCTGGTCACAAATGGTGTCTATGGCGTCGTCCGCAACCCCAGCTATCTGGGGTTGCTCATCAGCTCGCCGGGATGGGCCTTGGCTTCTCGTGCGGGGGTTGGCGTGCTGCTCACGGCGCTTCTTGTCCCGCCGCTTCTCGCCCGCATACGCGCGGAGGAGGCGTCAACCGGTCTCGTCGTTGCGGTTCCATCGCTCACCACCCCTAACCCCTCCGGAGCTGGCAGGCTATGAGATCGGGGCCAGGCGCTTACCGGACACCCCAGCCTTTGAGCCCTGACCAGCCTACGCCACAGACCCGCGCGCCGCTGGCCCGAGACCGTCTCGGTTTTTGCGGGGCGCAAGCGGGACAGTCCCGTTAGGAAGCCTGTCCCGCCTGCCGTTGTGGAAGAACGTCGTCAGACGGCACGGGGGGCGTCCGTACGAGAGCCGGCCGGTTGATCAGCGTGCGGAGGCGATCCACTTCATGCTCGGGGAGTGTCTCGTGAAGCCACTGTTGGAGGTCAGGGGGTAGCGTGACGGGAGCCGGATCGATGAGCTCGGGAAAGCGGAGGCTCGACCAAAGCCAGTCCTCAGCGCGCTGGACCAAACCGGCACGCACTGGATTCTGCAGCACGTAGCGGAAGACGGTGAGAAAATGGTCGTCGGTCACGACGGGGAACGTCTTGAACCGATCCTGCCAGAGGTGCCCGCTGGTCCGGTGATGAGCGTGGTAGCGGCGCACGTGGCTGGTCATCCAGCGGTGCATAAACATCCCGAGGGTTCTCGGGGTGTCGGCGTGGAGCAGGAAGTGGAAATGGTTGGGCATGAGGCAGAAGCAGAAGGCGCGCACCAGATGTTTCGCTTTTGCGTTGCCGAAGCAGCGCAGAAAGGCGTGGTAGTCACCGTCCTTGTGAAAAATCACGGTTCGATCATTGCCGCGGTTGAGGACGTGAAAGAGGTGAGCGTTGAGCTGGGCGCGCGCAATGCGTGGCATGGGGACAGTCCCTTTCGACGGGGACAGTCCCGCTTGGACGACAGCAGGCCAGCGGGACTGTCCCCTTTGACTCAGTGAAATGCGCGATCCAGGCTACGATACTGAATCGCCTCCGCCACGTGCGCGGCAGTGATCGCCGCGACCGCATCGAGATCGGCGATGGTGCGTGAGACCTTCAATATCCGCGTGTAGGCGCGGGCGCTGAGGCCGAGCTTGGTCATCGCCGTCTCGAGGAGCTTCTCGGCGGCGGCCTCGATGCGGCAGAAGCGTTTCAGATCGCGCGGACTCATCTGCGCGTTGCAGAACACTTTACGACCCTGGAAGCGTGCCAGCTGTACGGCGCGCGCCCGGTCGACGCGGGCACGGATGTCCGCCGATGATTCCCCCGACGACTGATCGGCTAGCTCCTTGTACCGCACCGCCGGCACCTCGACCTGGATGTCGATGCGGTCGAGCAGCGGCCCGGAGATCTTGGCGCGGTAGCGCTGGATCTGCAGAGCTGAGCAGGTACATTCATGGGAGGCGTCTCCCTGAAATCCGCACTGGCAAACCCCACGATTGCCGTGCCTGTTGTCGTGCGGTTCGACGAGAACTACCCGAAAGAGCTCAACACCCTCGGCGACCACCTGCGAAAGAGACGGCTCGACTTGGGCCTCCTCCAGCAGGACGTTGCCCAACAATTAGGCGTGACGGCCGGGACCGTCTGGCAGTGGGAACGGAACCGTAAAGAACCCGAGACCCGTTCCCTTCCAGCGGTGATTGCCTTCCTTGGGTACCAGCCGATCCCGCCGAGCCATTCCTTTCCGGAAGCCCTTCGGACACTTCGCCGGGCCGCCGGTCTCTCGCAGGAGCAACTGGCCCAGCGTGCGCGCATCGACGAGAGCACGATCGCCAAGTGGGAGCGGGGCAAAACGCTTCCGTTCCCGGCGACGTTCGAGCGCCTCGGTCGCTACTTCAAGAAGATCGGCCGACCGCTGCCCGAGTTCGGACCCGAGGCGCTCTACGGTCCCGAGCGGCGCCAAGAAGCCGCACGACGGGCCTGGCGCGGCAGGAAGAAGCGCCTTCCCAGTTCCGTACAGTCTTCAAAGCGGCGGCCGGCCGCGCCTCGTTGAGTGCCGCGGACGGGGGCACGCCTGTTGGCAAGGGCGAAGACGTGACTGGACGACACCCGTCGACATCAGTTCCAACAACACGCCCGGTTTGACGGCTGAAATAGTCGCGGGCCAGCAGTTAGCCTTGGAGAGCGACTTCCGGATGGCGCGCCTGCACCATGCGCCGGAAGCCGTCGTGCCAATCGACCCGGGCAGTAACCGGCGAGGTCTTCGATGGCGCTGACGAAGGTTGGAAACAAGCGGAAGATGACGGTGAAGCGGATCGTGGATGTTCGCTTGAAATGACGTCTCGCAGCTCGCTACAAGAAGAAAAAGGGTGACTGGAGCGTGTACGAGCGCCAGCTTCTCGACCTAGTGCGAAAGCGACGGATCGAAGAGACGATCTCTCGGGAGATGCTCGACGGAGGCTGCCCCTTGTCGAGCGAAGACAAGCCCCACCACTGCCACCGCCGTCTTGTCGCCGAATATCTGACCGAGAAGTGGGGCGATATTGAGATCGAGCACATTTCGTAGGTCGTCAGCTAGTGGGAAATGGCCAAATAGTAGCGAGACAACGGCGTCGGGTTTTTCCCACGCCGGTCTATAGTGATCTCAGATGATCTTCGTCAGCTATAGCCACCAGGACGAGACCTGGCGCAAGCGCTTTGAGACCATCTCGAAACCGCTTAGCCGCGCAGAGCCCATGCGCTTCTGGTCCGACCACGACATCAAGGCCGGCGAGTGGGAGAAGCAGATTGAGGCGGCGATGGAAGGCGCGGTCGCCGCCGTCTTGCTCGTCAGCGACAATTTCCTCGCCTCCGATTACATCATGGACAAAGAACTGCCCTATCTTCTCCGCGTGCACAAAACGCGGGGTCTCATGATCTTCTGGGCCTACCTCGAACCCTGCGATATCAGGCGCTACGGGCAGATCAAAAAGTTTCAGGCGATGACCCTGGGTGATCTGAAACCCATGTCCGCGATGAATCAATGGGAGTGGAAACAGACGATGCTGCGCGGCTGCGAAATGATTGACGATTTCCTGAAGGATCTCGAACGCCCGCTCATCAACAAAGCCGTGGCGGGCAGGGCCTTCCCGAAAATTGCCAACATACCCCTGTTGGCCAGGCCAGCTCGGCGGCGGGTCGAAGTGCTGGTCTATGCGGCGGATAGGAGATGGTGGCGCCAGTCCGGCCTCAACCCCGGCGCGACCACGACGAAGATCCAGCTCGGCACCGACGCCACGAAGAAAGGCGCGAAATACACGATTGTGGCCATGACCACCGACCGGCCCCTGACGCGCCAAACCTACCCGAACCTACCTGACTACCGGACGAAATCCGCGGACACTACGCTGTTTCGCGCATGATCCCATGAAGAGGTCATGTCGCCCGGAATTTTTTCGAAGGAGGACGTTAACGTCCAGTAAGGAACCCGCTGCCAGGCAGAAACCGCGCGCGGGAAAGCCCTGGAGCCACAAAACGGCAAACGCGATGTGACAAATGCCGCGCCCGCGCGGATGATACGGGCCAACCCTCGAACCTAGAGGTGAGCCGCTCTACGGTCCCGAGCAGCGGCAAGAAGCCGCGCGACAGGCCTGGCGTGGCAGGAAGAAAGACAGTCGACCGATCCCGCGCCGTGGAGGGCGCCGCAAAGCTTCGGCAAGTGGCCGGTGATGGCCCGTCGTACCGCGGGACTGATGCGTGCCCATGTCGACGAGAGCAGTGTCGTCGAATGGGAACCGGGCAAGACGCGGCCGTTCCCTGCCGCCATTCAGCGTCTCAATCGCTTGTTCACGAAGATTGGTTGGCCATTCCCAGAGTTCGAACCGGAAACGCTCTATGGCCCGGAGCACCGCGCCGAGGCGGCATATCGGTCGTGGCGGGCACGAGCTTACGCGGACGTAGCCGGCTCCTAGACTCGATTTGAGACCGACACGACTATCGGGCTCCGCGATCGCGCGCTGATCGGCACGCTGGTCTATATCTTCGCCCGTGTCGGAGCCGCCCTCGGCATGAAAGTCGAGGACTACGATCCGCAGGGCAAACGCTGGTGGCTCCGGCTGCACGAAAAAGGCGGCAAGCGCCACGACGTTCCGGCGCACCACAGCTTAGAGCAGTACCTCGACGCCTACTGTGACGCCGCCGGTATGTGGGACGACAAGAAGGGGTCCCCCTCTTCCGCACGGTGGCCACCGCTCCGCTGGTTGCGATATAAGAAACCTTCACCGGCACGCAGATGGTCGAGATCCTACGACACGGATCTGCCAAGTGGGGCGCCCGAAGGGGCGCCTTCGTGTGATGACGGCAAGGCGCCAGGCCTCCAATTCGCTGGAGTTGGTCGGAATTGACAATCCTCGCGGTGCGCGAGAGAGTCTCCGGGGCGAATCGTTGCATCCAACCAGTCTGGGCATTTCGGGTGCGCTCGAAGAATGGAGTGAGAGACGGATACGAGCCGGTGGATTCGCAGGTCGGCTGTCGCGGCCGCCCTCGTCATCAGCAGCTTGGTGGCCGTCGCTTGCACCCTCCAGCAGCAGCGAGCCACGATAGCTTCCCCGCCCGGTGGCTCCGGGAGGCCAACCGACACCGCACCGGCAACTGAAGCACAGTCGCCGTCTGCGGCCCGGTCGGAGTTTCTACGCCCACTCTGCCAGACGTTGCGGCAGATGCAGCGCGGTGAGATCATCTCGAACGAGACTGGGGAATACGACCAGGCTGCGTACCTTTTCGCGCGGTTGGCCTCGGTCGCCAGCGATCCCCTTCGGGCGGACCTCCTCTTCGTGCGCGACTTGTTCACAGCAGTGGGCCGGCCCCCGCGCCCGCACGAGAGCGGCCTTTCAGCCTTCGAGAAACTGACCAGACCCGAATTGATTGACGCAGAACAGCGGATCGCCGACCACCTGTCGGCGGAGTGCGGCGCAGAAATCGCGCCACCAACGACCTCGAGTGCCACCGGTGACGAGAGTACGTCGATCTGTCCGGGCTGGCGGCAGCTCGGCAATATCTACACCCATAACCGCTTCCCCTTTATCCTCGACACATCAGGGGCAAACTACTGGAACTTCGTCACCAAACTCACACAGGTGGGCTGGATCGAAATCCATGGACAGTACCCACATGCCAGGTACTTTTCGATCCTGCCAAACGACTTCCAAACCAACAACCTGCAGCAGCTCACCGATGTCCACATCCTTCCTGACCCCGGCAGCGCGAACCCGTTTCGGGGGCCGCTACCGCCAGGCACTGCACGGTACTACACGGTACGCTATACCGTAACTGCCCCACCGCCAGTGCGAAACCCGAATACGTCGTACATCGGAGTAACCAAGGACGGCACGGACCCGAACCCGGCAGCTTGCGTCGTGTACCGCATCTACGGTAGCGATTTCGGATCGCAGCCCAACAGCGGGGGTGTGCCTCTTCCGGCGGTAACGGTATACGCCCCGGACGGCCACGTGACACAACACTTCGACGAATGTGACCCCTATCCCGACGGACCGCCAAGCCGGCCGCAGCATGTCGCACGGTTCCCAACTCTCCCGATCCCTGGCCCATTGGCCCAAGACCCGCCTGCCCTGTCGTTCTCTAGCAACTACCACCTGCCCATCGACTTGCTGGCGAATCCCGATGTCCAATACATGACGGCGTATTACAGTCATCGGTTCGGGCAGATCCTGGTCGCTCGCGCAAAGGCCTTCAGCACGCCGCACACTGCGGCCCGGGAGCCGGTGTACACCCCGGGTAGAGACATTCGCGGTTGGACGATTTGCGGGTACAACTTCTATGCAGGCTATGCCAACGGTTGCATCCTTGACCACGAGGCGCCTGTCGACGCGGATGGCTACTACACGATTGTCGTCTCGACAGTAGCCGACCGGCCCACCACCGCGGATCCGACCCATGGTGTAACGTGGATCGACTGGGGCCCGTATCTCGATGGACAGCTAACCTGGCGACTGTTTCTCAAGGAAAGCCCACTCCTCCAGGAGCTTGCCGCGGCGATCCACAGCGGGCATTCATCCCCTCGTATCGGTCCCTACATCCCATCGTTTACGTATTGCTCGGCGAAGACCTTCGAGGGCGGTGGATGGGCAGCCTGCCGGCGGGCGTAATTGTCGAGAGATTGAGGTTGCGGATTGTAACGCCGCGGACCCGCGGGGGACCGGCGGCGTCTGACCGCGAGTTTGACACTGTCCGATTGCGGTGCCCGATCCTTGCCGCCATCGCCGAAGATCGAGTTGACACCCAGACGTACGAGTACAATGGCGTCAGTCCCCTGAAATTCCTCCTCTCCGGTCGGACCGACCTCGGAAGTATCCTCGGGCGCAAGGACTCTAGATCCAAGCGGTGAGGAGAAGTGCCGTGACGTACCGACCCGACGGCACCCGTGCATCCGGCGAAGGGACTTGGTTTCTACAAGGATTATGCTGATCCGGTTGACGCGCATGGATGGCCTTCTCTCTAAGGTCCTCGGCGGTGCAGACTTTGCGTGATTTGGCGCTCCGCATAACGCCGCTTATCTTACAGCGATCCGTCCAACTTAGGTTCCCGTCGTCGCGTTCCTCAACAACCTTATCACCTTCTCAAGCCACTGCTCGTCTATGATGGTTCCCGTTTTTCCCTGAAAATACGTGAGGTTGTGACCGTGAAGAGCGGGGTCAGTCAAGAGACCCCGTCAATAACGCGCATCTAAGCAATGAGCGAGATCTCGGGGGTCAAGCGGCACGCCGATTCACACACCGCGACCGGTTCCTGTCCCTTGGTTTCTAGTAACCAGTGCGTTCCGTTCTTCTCCACGGCGACGAAGTTCGGTAATCGCACATTCCACGAAACGGGAACGCCTCTCGGCGTGACATCACGACTCAGCGCTGCGGGGAATTGGCATGGTGTCTGCAAAGGCTATCCGGTGCAGTGCGCCGTGCGCCCGAGCTGTTGGCGGTGGACGTGGTCCTCAGTCGAGGCGTGCGCTCAACTTGTCAGCCAATTGGAGGGCGATCTCATGAGAATTCACGCCATGACGTCATCGATTCTTGCGGCATTGTTGACAGGCGCTCTGGGAGGCGGCGCGGCACGGGCACAGAACATCCGCGGCTCCACCACCGCTCCCACCACCGCGAAGGGTTACAACCACCCCAACCAGTTCATGCATCTGCAGGATGTCAAGCCGGCGGACAACATGTACCCGGTGGTCCCCCATCCGGAGCAGGACCAGGCCATGCGGGCCAAGCTCGCAGAGTTGGAGAAACGCGCCGGCAAGAAACCCAACATCTTCATCTTCATCATGGACGATGTGGGCTGGATGGATCCCGGATTTAACGGCGGCGGCGTGGCCGTGGGGAACGACACGCCGACCATGGACCGGCTCGCCAACGAAGGCTTGCTCCTCACCTCGGCCTATTCGACCCCTTCCTGCACGCCGACCCGCGCGACCGTGCACACGGGACAAAACCCGCTGCATCACGGCTTGCTGCGACCGCCGATGTATGGCGAGCCCGGCGGACTCGACGGTGTGGTCACGCTGCCCGCTATCCTCAAGAAGCTCGGGTATGTGACGCAAGGGGTGGGGAAATGGCACATGGGCGAGAACCAGGCGTCACTGCCGCAGAACGTCGGCTACGACGATTATCGTGGCTTCCTCGGTGTGTCGGACATGTACACCGAGTGGCGCGATGTCTACTTCAACCCCGAAATCGCGCTCAACCCGGAACGGTTCGCCATGGTGGAGAAAGAGCAGTTCAACAAATCCGACGTGCATTGTACCGCGCAGCACCCGGAGAAGTGCGACGACGTCAAGCTGATCGATCTGGAGTACATCAAGAATCTGGACCAGGTGTGGATGAAGTACAGCGTCGACTTCATCACGCGGATGAAAGGCAGCAAGCAGCCGTTCTTCCTGTATCACGCGACGCGCGGCTGCCACTTCGACAGTTACCCCAATGACGAGTGGGCCGGACGCTCCGCGGCACACACGAGTTACAGCGACTGCATGGTGGAGATGGATTATATCCTTGGCGAGCTGGTCAAAGCGCTGCAGGCGACAGGGCAGCTCGAGAATACGCTGATCTTCCTCACCTCCGACAACGGACCCGAATGTGAGATCCCGCCGCACGCGCGCTCACCGTTCCGGGGGTGCAAGGGGTCGAGCTGGGAGGGTGGTGTGCGCGTGCCGACGTTCGCCTACTGGACGGGGACGATCAAGCCGCACAAGTCCGACGGCCTCTTCGACCTTACCGATCTCCTGCCCACCATCGTGTCGATCGCCGGGCATTCCGGCAAAGAGCTTACCCAGTTCTTCCCAAAGACCACCTATATCGACGGCGTGGATCAGGCTTCCTTCTTGATCGCGGACAACGGCCAGTCGGCGCGTCGCAGCCGGCCCTATACATTGAATCAGTACTTCAGTGCCATGCGCGTCGACGAGTTCAAATACATCTTCACCGCGGAGATCGAGGATTCCTTCTTCCAGAAAGGGTACACGGGTGGCTTCAGCGGCGGCATCATGACGGACACCGGCGGTGTCATCGTCGTCAACCTCTATACCGACCCACAGGAAGACGTGAATAGCGGTATCCGCCACATCCCGGCGGCGGGACCGGCGGTGGCTGCGGCTGGAGACTACATGAAAGAGCTGATTAAGTACCCGCCACAATTCAAGATCGGCTTCCTCAGCAACAACCCGCCGGTCTACGACATGTTACCCAAGGTGAAGGAGGCCATCGAAAAGTGGAAGCTCGGCAACCGGCCGGAGGCTGGCCATTAGCCGATTCCGACGGCGCCTTCGCTGACATCATCCCCGCCCACCCCATCGCTGGCTGAACGAGAATCGCCGGGAGCCTCGGAGCCGGGACTCAAATCGAAATCCGCTCGATTTCATCGAGCGTAAATTGATCCAAAGTGCGGGCCTAGACCTTCGTCGTTCTGGGGGAGTCGTGGGCGGCAATCCGCTGGACATGCTCCAACGTGCCGCCCTTCTTGAGACAGCCCCTAGTTCCAATGGCGCCGCGGCCTGCAGCTTCACCCACTCCTTAAGACACCGCGTACAGATCCAGTGCCTATGTGGACTGCCGGGGGTGTCGCAGTGCTTCGCGGGTATCTCGACCGTGCAGCGGGCGCCGACGAGGGAGCCGTCCCCGCAGGTGGGGCAGCGTTTCTCTTTGCCACAGTGCTGCATCTACATCTGGTCACGGCAAGATCATCGGACCAGTGCGATCACGCAGCGCACCGTAATAACGAAGAGGGCCAGCGAGCCCAGCGCGAAGACAGTGAATCGCGCCGGCACGTAATTGATCGTGCACTGGATCAAGCTGTGCACCACGCGAATACCCACGTAGGACCATGCGAGGAATACGTTGAACGAGTCAACCGCGCCGCTGAGATAGCAGTACGTGAGCAACGCGTAGAAGATCACCGGCTGCTCGTGCAGGTGATTGTAGTTGTCCGCGACTTGCCGCACCCTCATCGGTAGCACGTCGAGGTCACTCTTCTGCTTGATCTTGCTCGGGTCGATTCCTGCCTTACGGATCGCCGGAATGCGCGTGGCGTACATCCACACCCAGATGACGAAGGTCCATACGATGAGCGCCAACATCGGCGTGAGAATAGATGGGGTCACTCGTTCGTTCCCTCCTGTTGGGCAAGTGCCATCACCACGGCCGCTGTGTCTGACAAGGAATCATTCCTGGTCGTAATGACCAAGCCCTTGTATCACAAAACCTCCGGAGTCGGGCAAAATGGCGTTCTCCCGACGGTCATTTGAGCCAGCTTATTCGGATTGTTCACTCCCCACGGCTATTTGGCGGTTATTGCGATGTGCACGGACTGCTTCGGAGCCAAGGGTCGGGACAATGATTGCCCAAACAGGAACGGATGCAGTAAATGCTAAGCGTTAACGAAAAGCCAAATGTCGACCCGCGCGATCATCCTCTGTGTGCTGCTCGCCAGTTTTGCGCCGATGGTATTCGGTCGCGACGGCAGTCCCTCGGGCAGCGCGAGCCCAGGGTGCGATTCCTCCAGCGTCCAGTCCGATGCTGTGGATGGTGGGAGTAGCCACGACAGCCAACACAGGACCGTCGCTGCCCGCGATGACCACGGGAAGATCAAGCGCCGCCAGCAAGCGGTCAAGGAATTCAAGAGGTCGCACCCCTGTCCCTCGACCGGGAAGACCAGCGGGTCCTGTCCCGGCTACGACGTCGATCACAAAGATCCCCTGGCGTGCGGTGGGGCGGATGACCCGTCGAACATGCAGTGGCTCCCGAAAGCAGAGAATCGGCACAGGAGCGCTATGGGCTGCCGCCTGCGATGATCACGGTCAGTGGGGGCTAATCTTCGGCTACAGTCGGAGATGGAGTGTGGATCCGTGACACCAGGAGACTTCAATGCCACCTGCGCTTTACCGACGCGAGAGTCGGCAGGGCGTCGGCGGTTTTCTCTCCCGAGCGAAGAGTCCGTCAGCTATTGGCTCTGGACGTGGCCGGAGCTGCTCGGTTGGCGGCGAAAAATATTCTGGTTGTTTTCGCCTGTGGTCGGCCGCGCGCACTACCCCGGTGACCTGTGGGGTCTGGACTCAAAGGGCGAGCTGCTGATTGTCGAGACCAAGATCGACCGGGGGAGAAGAACTCAAGACCCGTTTGAGGATTTCGTCGGGTTCGTCGAACGGCAGGCTGGTCGCAGCACCAAGAATACCATCCGCGCCGACACCCTTGTCCAACGTTCGATTGACCTGTTCAAAAAAGAGCACCAGTTCCTTCAGCTCCACCATGATGATTTCATTCGGCACGACGAGTTCCGTGGTACCTATCCCGGCGTGCTACCGTACTCGTACCACCGACACGCCCAATGGTACTGGCCGGAGCTGTATCGTGACACCATCGCTCGGAGGCTTGTCACCCCCAGCTACCGTGCGAGCATTGAGAGCGCGCTCAAGGTCCGGGAACATCGAGGCAACCCGCAACCGCAGTTCTTCGGTCTTTTAGCGACGATCCACAACGGTGATCCGAAGCTGTCGGCACGGGGCAGGGCTCATCACGAAACCCTCATGGGGGAAGCAGGATCAGATCATGTACACCTGCGTGCCGTGAGAGCCGAAACCGTGCAGAGTCGTTTGCGTATACACGCTTGGACGCCACCCTACGCTGTCGGGTAAAGTCGAGGTTGAGCGATCGCGAATCGGCAATACTTGCGACCGGAATACACGCCGCGTACTTTCTGAACGTTATGGTGCTTCTTATCGCGATGGATGTTTGCGATCGAACTGCAATCGCGGTTGGCAGGACCACCGGCCGGCGGCAAGTGCCGCTCTGTGATGCTCAGGCTTTCGTATGCCGCCCATCCGCACCCGTTCGTCGTCAAACCGAATTCGCCGGATCCCCACGCACCGAGACAATTGCTGATCCGTTACGCGGAGGGCGAAAGAGGGTGCGCGGGAGATGCAGAGGCAAAACCGCGGTCCGTCCAGTCTGCGCATCGGGGGATTAAACCGGCTGCAGGGGGTTTTTGCGCGGCGATCACGATCGGGAACGACCCGAGGTATCCACTCGGCTCCATTCGCCGCGCATTTCCGCCTCGACTGCCGCTTGCTTTGCAGGGACCGGGCGCAGGCAGCCATCCCAAGCCGTACCTGGTGCCTCGGCTCATCGAATTTCTCGGATATGTGCCTTGGACGCCCCCGTCACCGTCGGCGAGTGGCTGGTCATGGCCCGGCGGGGGGAGCGGCTGGTCACGGAAGCGGTTGGCCAAGAGACTCGGTGTCGACGAGAGCACGGTGTTCCAGTGGGAGAGCGGTCGTGTGGTCATCCCGGTGTGATTTCTGGAATGATAATTGCGGCGGCATCTCTCCGAATACCCTGCGCTGGTCGGGAGGCCGACATGGACCTTGAACGTGGCGCTGACGTGTGGTCTTGCCCCGATTAAGTGGACAGCTCCGTTAAGCTGCCTGAGCAGCCGTTCTTCTGCGCTCCTGTTCATCGTCTGCCGGGCTGCGATACGCCAGGAACGAATGC
>JAGDMS010000529.1 GCA_017860575.1 Deltaproteobacteria bacterium
ATCATCAGGCCAGGAAGCGGGTAGAGCGCGGCGGCCGACGAGACGTTGACGATGGCGCCTTCCCCCTGCGCACGCATATGCGGCGCCACGGCACGGATCGCCAGGAACGGTGCGCGCACGTTGACGTCCATCATCAGGTCGTACCGTTTCATGACGATCTGCAGATCGCCTGGGAAGCTGATGGCGGCGTTGTTGACCAGGATGTCGAGGCGGCCGAAGTGCTCGTGCGTGCGGCGCACCATGTCCTCGACCTCGTGCTCGACCGCCAGGTTGGTGGGTACCGCGAGGCCCCGGCGGCCATAGGCTTCCACCTGGCGCACGGCATCGTCAATTGTCCCCGGTAAGCGTAGCGGCGAGGCGTCGGTGGCGCGTGCGGCGCAGGCGACGTCGGCGCCGGCGCATGCCAACGCCGCGGCAACAGCGCGACCGATCCCGCGGCTGGCTCCAGTGACGAGTGCGACTTTTCCGTCAAGTTCCATGCCGCGACTTGTAGCGCGAGCCCAGTCAGGGCTGCAACTCGGATCTCCACGCGTCGCAGACTCAGCGCGGTGGGCGCAGGTGGTGGTACTGGTCGCCCCGCTCTTTGCGAATCTGCTTGAACCGATCCTCGGCTTCGCGTGTCAGGCGGGGCTTGCGGTTGAGGAGGTAGAAGACCAGACCGATCCCGATAGCTGCCGCGACGCCGAGGGCGGGGTGGTCAACGACGTATCGGATGGCGGCCCACAATTGCTCCATACAGCCCTCCGCTCCGACCGCAGCCTACGTCCAGAACGGCGTGATCTCAAGTGGAAAAGTGGCTTCCTCATGAACGCGTCGAGCGAAAAATTTGGGTGAAGAGGACCGGTACGGTTGGCCGTAACGTAACGGGCGGGGCGGGGGGAAGACCACCTGCCCGAGCACGGGGCGGTCAGACGGCCAGCGGCTGCTGCTGGGTGACGCAGTGCACGGCGCCGAGACCCCAGACCATCTCGGTGGCATGGATCCCGACCACGCGCCGCTGGGGGAACAGCTCCCGCAACGTCTGGAGGGCGGTCGCGTCGTTCGGGTCGTTGAACGTCGGCACCAGGACCGCCGCGTTGGCGATGTAGAAGTTGGCGTAACTGGCGGGAAGGCGCTGCTCGTCATAGACCACCGGCCGGGGCATCGGCAGCGTCACCACCCGCAACGGCCGGCGGTCCTGATCCGTCATCCGGCGCAAGCGGTCGTAGTTGGCCTGCAGCCGCTCGAAGTTCTCGTCGCCGGGGTCGGACTCGAGGACCGTGACGACGGTCGAGGCGTCGACAAAGCGCGCCAGGTCATCGATGTGGCCGTCGGTGTCATCCCCGACGATGCCGTCACCCAGCCAGAGGATGTGGGAGACCCCGAGATAATCCCGCAGGTGCTGCTCGATCTGTGCTTGGGTGAGGTGCGGATTCCGATTGGGATTGAGCAGGCACGCTTCCGTCGTCAGCAGCGTGCCCTTGCCATTCACGTCGATCGATCCCCCCTCGAGGATGATGCCGGGCCGATAGACGGGCGCGCCGACATGCGCGGCGATCTGCTCCGCCACGGTGTCGTCGAGGTCCCACGGGGGATACTTCCCGCCCCAGGCATTGTAGCGCCACTTGACGGCGGCCAACTCGGTCTGGTTCGCCATGCGGCGTGTGACAAATGTGGGGCCGTGATCGCGAATCCACGCGTCGTTGGTTGGAATAACGTGCAGTGAGACAGTCCGCGTGGAGATTCCCGCCGCTGCGATCCGTTCCCGCACCGTGGCGGCCGCGGCTGAATCGTTGACGGCGATATTGACGTGCTCTGACGGCTCCAGGGCGCGAACGATCTCAACCCACACCGTGGGGATCGGGCCAAAGTTCCCGGGCCAGGATTCTTCCTTGTGCGGCCACGCCAACCAGGTACCGGCATGCGGCTCCCATTCGGCTGGCATACGGTAGCCAAGTTCGCGCGGTACCCGAGCGGCTGCGCTGGTGTCGGCTGATGCTGCCATGCGACGCGCGTTCAGTCCTTGGAGCGATCGAGAAATCGCTGCAGCAGACCGCCGTAGGAATCAATGCGGCGGTCGCGCAGAAACGGCCAGTTGCGGCGGGTGGATTCGACCAGCCCGAGATCGCACCGCGCGATCACGATTTCCTCACGGTCGTGACTGGCCCGCGCCAGGATGCGGCCGAATGGGTCGGCGACGAAGGATGCGCCCCAAAATTCCAGGTTGTCCTCCCGCCCGACGCGGTTGACGGCGGCGACGAAGACCCCATTGGCGACGGCATGGCTCCGCTGCACGACCTCCCAGGCATCGTGTTGTGCCACGCCGAATTCCGCCTTCTCGGCCGGGTGCCAGCCGATCGCGGTGGGATAAAAGAGAATCTGTGCACCCTGCAAGCTGGTGAGCCGCGCGGCCTCGGGAAACCACTGGTCCCAACAGACGAGCACGCCGACCTCGGTCCCGGCCAGGGTGAAGCTGTGAAAGCCGAGGTCGCCGGGGGTGAAGTAGTACTTTTCAAAATACAGCGGATCGTCAGGTATATGCATCTTGCGGTAGCAGCCGCGCAGCGAGCCGTCCGCATCGATGAGCACCGCGGTGTTGTGGTACAGGCCGGGGGCGCGCCGTTCGAACAGCGAACCGATCACGGCAACGTGGTGGTCCGCCGCAGCGCGGGCGAGGGCCTCGGTGCTCGGGCCGGGGATGGGCTCGGCAAGATCGAAGGCGCCCGTGTCTTGACGCTGACAGAAATAGCGCGATCGAAACAGCTCCTGGAGGCAAATGATCTGCGCCCCCTGCCGCGCGGCCGCGCCGATGCGGTCGACCGCCGT
>JAGDMS010000243.1 GCA_017860575.1 Deltaproteobacteria bacterium
TTACGACCGCGCCTATGGCAAATATCCGCTGGGCCGGATGGCGGCGGCGGCAGAGATCGCGCAGGTGGTGCTGTTCCTGGCCTCGGACGAGGCCTCATTTTGTACCGGCGCCGATTACGTGGTCGATGCTGGGGTCTCTGCGGGCAAGCCGCGGGAGTGAGGCAGGACGGAAGCTGAGAGTCGGCAATCGTTGTCGCACGCAACGAAACTTGGTCCAAGAGGCGCCGGCGACGATCGAGCAGTTGGCAGGCGCCGATTGAGTTCGCGCCATGCTCCGGGGCATTCATTGACGACGGCTTGCTCATTGAATCGGGAGGCGGAGGCTGGATGAAGCTACAAGGCGCGGTGGCAGTGGTAACGGGCGGAGCATCCGGACTCGGGGCAGCCACGGTGCGGGCCTTTTTCGAACGCGGGGCGCGGGTGGTCATCCTGGGCCGGCCCAGCTCCCGGGGAGAGGCGATAGTCCAAGAGTTGGGCGCCGCGGCCCGCTTCGTACCCACCGACGTGACCAGTCCTGATCAGGTTGCGCAGGCAATGCAGCAGACAGTCGCTGCCTTCGGCGCGCTACACATTGTGGTGAATTGCGCCGCCGTCGGCCCGGTGAAGAAGATCGTCGGCAGGCACGGGCCGATGCCGCTGGAGATGTTCGAGGCGGTGGTCCGGGTCAACCTGAGCGGCACCTTCAACGTGATCCGTCTGGCGGTGGCCGAGATGCTGAGAAACACACCGAATGACGATGGCGAGCGTGGCGTGATCATCAACACGGCGTCGCTGGCTGCGTTCGAAGGGCAGCCGGGCACGGTGGCCTACGCAGCGTCCAAAGCCGGGGTAGCCGGAATGACCCTCCCCATTGCTCGCGAGTTGGCGGGGGACGGAATTCGCTGCGTGAGCATTGCGCCCGGGACCTTCAATACGCCGCTGCTGGCGATGATGCCCGAGCCGCAGCGCACCGAATTTGTCGCCCAGATTCCATTCCCGTCGCGCCCGGGCCGTCCGAGCGAATACGCCGCCTTGGCGTGCCACATCGTTGAAAACCCAATGCTCAACGGCAGCACGATCCGGCTCGATGCCGCATTGCGCCTGCCAGCGAAGTAGCGCCCGCGCTGACGATAAGACCGGGAATGGGCGGCCACTTCACCCGGGCTCCAAGGGCAGGCTGAATACAAACGTTGCGCCGGTTCCGTTGCCGCCGGCCTCTGCGCGTAGCTTGCCACCGTGGGCTTCGGTGAACTCGCGGGCGATCGCTAGCCCCAAGCCCGTGCCGTGTTCCTTGGTGGTGAAAAACGGCGTGAAGATGGCTTCGCGGTTGCGGAGACCGGGCCCCTGATCGCTGACGGCGATTTCAGCACGGCCGTCTCGGATGGCCGCGCGCACCGTGACGACACCGCCTTGGGGCGAGGCGTCGATGGCGTTGCGCAGGACATTGCTGATGGCCTGCTTCATCTTGAGTTTGTCCAGCATGAGCGTGATGCCGCCAGCAGTCTCGGCCCGCAAGGCGACCGCGCGTGCCGCGGCCTCGGCGGTGCATTCGTCGAGACACTCCTCGACGACACGGTCCAGCTGATGTTCGTAGAGGTTGAGCCGGAGGTCCTTGCTGAACACCAGGAGGTCGCGCAAGACGCGGTTGACGTCACCGAGCGCTCCTTGGATCGCTTCGGCATTGCTGCGGGCTTGCCGCAATACGGTCACGGGATTGCCCTGCGGATCCGCGTTGCGGATCAAGTCCGCGTAGATGCCAATGACACCCAGTTGTTGCAGCATCTGGTGCGACACGACCGACGACATTTTACCAATTGCGGAGAGGCGTTCGCGATGCTCCAACTCTCGATTGAGGTTTTCCAGACGCCGGTTCTGCTCCTCGACCGTCAGCCGGCGGTCGTTCAGCCGTTTCAGCAGGAAATGCAGGCCGAGCGCCGAGAGGGACGATCCCGCCGCGCCAGCGAGGCCGTGGGCGCGAAACTCGTACGTGATCAGGAAGACAAAGGGCGTCAGGGCGGAAATCAGAATGAGCAGCACATCGGATACGGCCACCCGGACCTTGCCTCGTGACAGCAGGCGGATGCGTGGGCGGTCGGGATAGATGGGCAAACTGGCCAGGAGTGTCCAGCCTGCGTAGCCGCCCGCTTCCGCTAGCAGCATGGCGCCGGTGTCGCTGATCGGTATGGGGTGCGGCGCGATTGTCGACACCATCCACCAGCGCACCGCCAGTCCGAGGGTAAACCCGGCCCACTCGGCGGCGACGCCGGCGTGGGTGGCGGCGTCCGCCTTCCAGTCCCCCGAGAACGGGCTGCGGCGCGCGACCGGGGCATCGGCGCGCAGTTGGGGAAGGCGTTGCTTCCACGGTTCCGGTGCGAGCCGGCCGAAGAGCCGGACCAGGACCGGGCTGAAGTTGGACAGCACGATGATCGGGAGGCCGCCGATGTACAGAAACCCGATGGTCGCGGCGATCTCCGCGATGGGTAGCCCAATCGAGGGGAGCACCTCCACGTACGGCAGGAAAAGGAGCACGGAAACCAGAAGGAAGGCGAGGTAGACGGGCCAGTCAGCGACGCGGAACGCAAACACGCTTGCGACCGTGACGGCGGCGCCGCCGAGGATTACCAGCGTCCGCAGCACCGAGCGCCAGGTCGGCTTCATGAGGTGCTGTCGCCGCTCAGGCCCAGCTTCACGGCTAGCAGCGCCGCCTTGGTGCGATCGTTGACCTGCAGTTTACGAAAGATGCTGGCCACGTGGTTCTTGACCGTCTGCTCGCTGATGAACAGGCGTGCGCCGATCTCGCGGTTCGACTCGCCCGTGGCGATGAGTTTGAGAATCTCTTCCTCGCGCGGGGTGAGAGTGGACAGTTGCTCGCGGTAGCGTTCCTCCTGGCGCTCGCGTTCAAACTCCCGCAACACCCGTCCGGCGATCTCCCCGGACAGTAACGGTTCGCCTTCCGCTGCGCGTTCCACCGCGCCGGCGATCTCGTCGGGAGAGGAGTTCTTCAGGAGGTAGCCGACCGCGCCCGCTTTCAATGCGGCGAAGACGCGCTCGGAATCGGAGAAAGCGGTGAGCATGATCACCCGGATCTCCGGGTGCTTCTCAAGTACCGCCTGCGTCAATTCAATGCCCCCCTGACCGGGCATCTCGACGTCCATCAGGATGATCTGGGGGCGCCCGTGGGTGCGGAATGCGCGCCAGAGTTCCTCGGCACCGCCGACGGCCGCGGTCACCTGCAACTCGCGCCGGGCCTCGAGGCATTGGCGTAGGCCCTCCCGGAAGACAGGATGATCGTCGACGATCAGCACTTTGATTCGGTCGCGCGCCACACCTCCTCCTTCCGAGTCTGTTCCTTCAGCCTTGGGGAGCGCCCCAGCATATCGTGGACAGCCGGCAAGCGCCAAGCGTATCCGCCGCAGATAGCCCGTTCGTACCATCCCCGCCCGGCGGCGGTACTAGTGCTTCCGAGCCCCGTAAAATGATCACTCTGGCCGATGGTCGCGTTGCAGGACCGCGGTTACTCTTCGCACCAGCAACGATCACTCGAAAGGAGAACGCGACATGTTGGCAAATCTCTCGGCTTGGTGGCTCAATCTCGGCGGTGTGGGCTTCTTCAGCATGGTGCATCTGCTCGGTGCCCTGGCCCTCATTCTCGCCCTGACGGTGACGGAGTTTCTGTGGCCGGTGCGGCCAACCCGCATCTGGACCGCTGCCGACGCGGAGCCCCCGACGCCCAAGGGGCGGACACGGGCCCACCAGCCCGTGTCCGCTCGTCGTCACGCCGTGGCGGGTGTGCACCGCTAAGTGCCGACCCTGCTGCGGGTGCGGCCGCGGGCGTACGGTGTGGACGGCCGCGAGGGCGGGAATGACTGAGCATGTCAGACGAGCTTGCTGCCGCTGGCGTTGACGATGTCCATGATGCGGAGAAACAGCTCCTCGCGAATCGTGACGTACTGCTGAAAATCGGCGGTGAGAATATAGACGGAAATTTCGATCTGCAGCGAGTGGCTATTGAATCCGGCGAAGAGGGCGCGCGCCGTGCCCGCGTGCACCTTCGGATGCTCGGCCAGCAGCTGGCGCAAGGTTGTCAGAATGCTGCGCAGCTGATCGGCGGTGGTGTCAGTGGAGAGGGCGATCGTAGTGGACAACCGGATCCGATCGCGGCGGGTCAAGTTCTCGAGTTGCATGCTGGCGAATTGCGCGTTGGGAATGGACACGACCGTCCGGTCCAGCGTCCGTACGCGTGTCGACCAGAGGGAAATGTCTTCCACCGTACCCATCTTGTCCCCGAACCGGCACAGGTCGCCGACGCGGACCGGCTGATCCGCGATCAAGGCGACACCACCGAAAACGTTCTTGACTGTTTCCTGCGCGGCCAAGGCCACTGCCAGGCCGCCCACCCCCAATCCGGCGAGCAGACCGGAGACATCGAAGCCCACGTTCTGGAGGAACGCCAACACGGCGAGTGCGATGAGGAACAGTTTCACCGTGCGCCGGCCGAGGGGCAGCATCGCCACCGCCGCCGATTGGCCGCGCGCCATGAGCTGGTCCTCGGCCCTGAGCGCGCCGATGTCGACCAGCCGCAACACCAGCCATGTGACCGCGGCGACCACCAGCGCTTTCGCGGCGCCATTGAAGAACGCTTGCACCGGTAGGGCCAACCCCAGCAGGAACGATCCGGAGATAAACAGGGTGATCCCGATCCCCAGACGCAGCGGTCCCGCGATCAGTTGTTCGATCCGGTCCTCGATCGTCCGGCGCCAGCGCACCACCACTGGGCGTACCGCCCGTGCGATGACGTGGGTGAACAGCCACGAGCACAGCAGGGCGACGACCGCCAGTGCGCCGAGGCCGAGCCACTGCCACAGCTCGATCTGCAAGACGGTGATTTCGAAAAACGGATCGGGCAGCCATTCGCCAAGCCGGCCATAGCCGAACTGGGCGTAGAGATCCGGTATTCTGCTGACCGTGGTGGCGGCGATCTGCCAGATCAGCATGCCGTCGGCGGAGGTGGTCCGTTCGAGGTGGATGGGGACGGCGCCTTTGTGGCTACGGATGGTGCCTACACGCTGCCGGCGCGCGGAACCACCGTTGATCGCTGTGCCATCGGGCGCGTCGCTCAGGGCGTTGAGGTCGACCCACAGGGCGTGATCGATGACCACCTTCAGCTTGCGTGCGAGGACAGGTCCCGCGACACTGCGTTGTGCCGGCTTCAGCCGGCTGAGGTCCAGGTACTCCGCCGCGCGTTCATAGTTGCCGTCGCGGCAGGCCTGAAGGAATCCTGTCATCGCGCTGCGCGGCGTACCGCGTTCGAGTTCGTCGGGTGGTGCCGCTACCGTCGGTGTCGGCTGGGCTAGCGTGCGTGCCGGAAGGGCGACGCAGACGAGCACGGCCAACAGGAGTATCGGGCGCTTCACCATCCGCGCTATCGGACGGTGACGACCACGCGCCGATCGCGGGGGCCGTCGAAATCAACGAGCATGATGGCCTGCCAGGTGCCGAGGACGAGCTTGCCCGCACGCACCGGGATGGTTTCTCCCGGGCCGAGGATTGCCGCCTTGATGTGGGCGGCGCCGTTGTTGTCGACGCGATCATGTCGCCAGATGCCCTCGGGGACCATCCGGTCCAGGGCATCGAGCAAGTCGACGCACACGTTCGGATCATCGTTCTCGTTGATGACCACCGCGGCGGTGGCGTGAGTGATGTACACCGAGCACAGGCCCTCCGCCGTGTTCGCTTCGCGAACGATCGCGGCCACCTGCGCCGTGATATCGAGCGCCTCGTACTTGCGCTGGCTGCGCACGTGAAACTCGGTCTGCATCAGTGGCCTTCAGCGACCAGCGGCGGCCTCTCCGGGAGACTTCCCGGGCGTCATGCGAAGGGTTGGCGGCTGTCCGTGCTCCACGCTCTACCGAGGCCTGGTGTACTCGATCAGCTGCAGCACGACGCCGTGGGTGTGCTCCGGGCTGATGAAGCAGAGCCTGCTGCCTTCACGGAAGCTTTGCACACGGGTTGAAATACCCATCTTGGCGAGCTGCGCCACCGCATCATCCAAGGACTCGACTTCGAGCGAGAGCGCGTACATCCCCTCACCGCGGTCGGAAAGAAATTGCATGCCGGCATTCTTCTCGTTGGTCGGTTGCAGGATTTCCAGCAACGCGTCCCCGATGTGGAGACAGGTGAAGCGCATGTTCAGCTCCGGCGAGGCACCGGTGAGCCCCACCGGAAAGGAGAAATTATTCCGGAACGTGGTGACTGCGGCCTCCATGTCCTTCACCACGACGGTGACATGATCAATCTTCTTTGCGAGTGCCACGGTTGGTCTCTGCTCTCTGTCGTCTGACATCTGTTGTCTGGTTTCTGTGATCCGCTCAGTCGAACGGCTGCGCATACTCGACCAGCACGCCGTGATTGGCGCGCGGATGGAGGAAGCAGATCATGCCGGCCAGCCCTTTGCGCGGTGCCTGGTCGATGAGGTCGATGCCTTTGGCTTTCGTCGCGGCCAACTCCGCGGCGACGTCGTCGGTCTCGAAACAAATATGATGCAGGCCTTCGCCGCGGCGCTCGAGGAATTTCGCCACTCCCCCGTTGGGGTTGATCGGCTCGAGCAACTCGATTTCGCTCTGGCCGATGGTGAGCAGGGCGGCTTTGACGCCTTGGTCTTCCACGACCGCGGTTTTGTGCACCGGCAAGCCCAGCGTGTCGCGGTAGAACCCGAACGCTTCCTCGAGGTTGCGGACGACGATTCCGACGTGATGAATTTTTCGCAGCATGATTTCGGCCTCAGCTGGGGGATCAGACTAGCGTCTTAGTGGTTTGGCGGGTCTTCTTCAAGCAAGCGGCGTTACTCGGCGAGCCACCAGTTGGTGAGATCGATCTCGGTGGCGTCGAACGGCTCCGGTCGGACGACCTCCGCGCCCCCGTGCGTGGCGGCAACCACCCAACGGGTGCCGTCGAGGCGGTACACTTCCAGCGTTCGTAGGATGGGGTCGACGAGCCAGAGGTGGGCGACGCGCTCCCGGGCATAGACGGGCATTTTCCCCACGCGATCGAGCCGGCCGGTTGTGGGCGAGACAACTTCGCACACCCAGTCGGGGGCGAGTTCGAAATATGCCACGTTGGGAATCGCCGGCATGCGCGTGCGGCGCCACCCGGCGAGATCGGGAACCAGCACCTCCGGACCCAGGTGAAGTTCTGGTTCAAACAGGATCCACCAGCCGCCGGGCTGCGGGGGGCCTGTCGGTTGCCGGTCGAACGGTCCGAGATCTTGGCCGATGGCCCATGCCGCGCGGGCATGCGGTGATGCCGGTCGTGGGGTCGCATACAATTCACCATCGACGATTTCCGCCACCAGGTGATCGGGTACCTTGAGGAGATCGTCGTACGTCGCCCGCCGGCGCGCAGGGTCCACGCCGTCACCATAGCACGTCGGCGCCGCCGAGTTGAACCGACCGTGCCGCCGCCACGCGTGGGCTCAGGTGCATTGACATGCCAAAGTAATTTGCCTAGTTTCTCTGCGGCTCACCCACGCAGTTCTTGCGGGCGTAATTCAGCGGTAGAATGCCAGCTTCCCAAGCTGGACGTCGCCGGTTCGACCCCGGTCGCCCGCTCTTTGTCCAGCGATCGCGATCGAGGTGGCGTTGCACCGGTGCGACAACAGTCCCAG
>JAGDMS010000067.1 GCA_017860575.1 Deltaproteobacteria bacterium
GGGCCTTCAGCGGGATCCAGTCGCTCACGATTTCGACCGGCTTGAGGTCTTTGAGTCCGGCCAGCAAGACGGTGCCGCGGGAGCAAACCAGATCAAAGCACGCCGGGAATGTCTGCTTTGCCGGCGCTACGTCGAACACCACGTCGGCCATGCGGCCCCCGGTCAGATCCGCCACGACGGTCTTTAGGTCATCGGTCTCGACATTAACCGTCACATGCGCCCCGATGGCTTTCGCGGCGTTGAGGCGCAGCGCGTCGTTGTGCGCACCGCTCACGATGACGGGATTCGCCCCGGCGGCGAGGGCCGCCTGCAGCACCGCCAGGCCCTGATGGCCGGGGCCCTGGACGACCACGCTCTGGCCGGGTTGGACGCCGGCGACGCGCACCCAGTTCAGCGCGTTGGCCAGCGGTTCGAACTGCGTGAGTTCCTCGGGCGCCACATCGGCGGTGAAGCGGTGCAGCCGCGTGCCGGCGAACAGTTGCATGTACTCCCCGTAGCCGCCCCACAGCCCGAGACGGCCCTCGCCCGTCATGTCCGAGAATCCGTAGAGCAGCAGCGGCTCGTACGTCAGTACCTCGTCGACCCCAACCCGGTCTCCCTCACGAACGCCGAGGGCGGCATCGGGTGCGAGCGCGACGATGCGTCCGACGATCTCGTGCCCGGGCACGATCGGGAACATGATGCCGGTGGGCAGATGCGGGACGCCGTGCAACTGGCCTACGTCACTGCCGCACAACCCGACCGCCTCGACCTGGAGCACCGCCCCGCCCGGCGGCGGGTCTGGAATCGGGAACTCCCGCACTTCGATTCGTCCATCGCCCGGAAAAACCCCTGCACGGCAGATACGACCGGTCAGCATTGTGCGCTTCCCTCGGAATCATTCTCCGCACCTTCCGGTCCTGGCATGCTGCTGCCGGCTGGCGGGAGAGCCACCACGTAACGTAGATCTGCACGTGAGGCCATGGCCGCGATCACGGCGCTGGCGGCGTCGTCCACCGACATGGCGCCGGGCCCGTTGTCGAAGCTGTAGCCGCGCTCGGCCCACACGGCGGTGAGCTCCTGCATCAATGCGGGGTCCCACGTTGTCCAGACTTCCGTCCCGAGGGTCTGGCCCACCGCGACGTTGGAGAAGCCGACCTCGGGGTGTTCGCCGTGCCAGGCGCGCACCAACTCATCCAGCGCCGCCTTGCTCGTTTCATAGGGGCCCATGCCCGGGAGCGGACGTCCGACGGACGAAGCCGAGATGAACACGGCGCGTCCCCGCGCGGCGCGTAGATGAGGAATCGCCGCGCGGCAGACCAGCGCGGCGCCGATGACGTTGGTCGACAGCACCGCCTGCCACACCGTCGCGTCCGCGTCGATAAGGCGCACCAGCGGGTCGATGGCTGTGGCGTAGACCAGGATGTCGAGACCGCCAAGGATCTCCACGGCCGCGCTGACTACCGCCGCACAGCTTGATGCGTCGCGGACGTCGCACGCGACCGCATGGGTGTGGGGACCCGCCTCGCGCGCGGCCTCTTGCAGCCGGTCGAGGCGCCGCGCAGCGAGCAGCACGCGGGCTCCGGCCGCCGACGACTGCAACGCCACGGCGCGCCCAATGCCGGACGACGCTCCGACCACGAGAATCCGTTTGTCCTGTAAGCTCACCTCTACCCCCAGACTGCAGTTGCTGCGCACCGTCGTGGCGCGGCCAGGCGCGTTACACAGATCCGCGGGCGCCGGGAAGCGTCCCAACGCCCGCGGGTGTCAGCGTCGCGGGCCATGCGGCCCGTCGCGAATTCCCTACTTGACGTGCAGCTCCACGCGCCGGTTCTGTGCCCGTCCGTCGGCGGTGTCGTTCGACGCCACCGGCTTCGACTCGCCCATACCCTCCGCCGTGATGCGTGAGGCCGCCACGCCGTGGTCGATCAGATAGCGCCGGACGGTGTCCGCACGGCGCCGCGACAGTCCGAGATTGTACTGGTCGGTGCCGACGCTGTCGGTGTGGCCTTCCACCACGATGTCGACGCTGCCTTCCTGCTTGAGCACCTGGACGGCTTCCTCCAGGATGGGCTTGGCGTCCGCCTTCAGGGTGGCTTTGTCGAAGTCGAAGTGGACGCTGCGCAGCACGATCTTCTTCTTGGCCGGTGGCGGCGGCGGTGCCGCTTGCGCCACCGGAGCGGGCGGCGGCGGTGCCGCCTCTCCCGCCGTGAAGTGGTAGGTCATCCCGAGCCCGAAGGTGCGTGGTTCGCTGTAGCTGTTCACCGCCCAGCCCAGGAGCCCGCCGAGGTCGAACCCCCACACACGATACTTCTCGTCGGTGAGGTTGCGACCGAACACCGCCAGGTCGAGGCTGCCCTTCTCCAAGGGGATGTCGACGAATTGCAGCCGGCCGTTCAGCACGGCGTAGCGTCCACACCGATCGTAGTGGGGCGCTTCTGGATGCATCACATACGTGTCCGAATAGTACGTATCGAGGTGGGCGGAAAACACACCGTGGGTCGTTGGCGGCGCGGTATACGTGACCCCGATCGAGAAGGTGTTGTGCGGCGCCACGGGTACCTTGCGGTCATTGGCGACGTTGACGATTTTCTGGTTCGTTTGGCAATTGACAAACGGCGTCCCGCCCGGGCCGCACGGGTCCAACCAGATGGGCTGGTTTTCCGCATCAAACGCGGGAGCGTTCCACTCCGTAAATTGGGAGGTCAGATAGGCATAGTTCCCGGTGATCTCCAATCCGCGCAGCGGAATGGCCACCATTTCGACCTCCGCTCCCCAGACCTCTTGTGTGCCCGCGTTCTCGAGGGAGTTGGTCGACCCACCCGCCCCGAAGCGCGCGATCGACAGCACGCGGTCGGTGTAGTCACTGAAGAACCCGTCGGCATTGAGGCGCAAGCGGTTGTCGAACCATTGCGACTTGAAACCGCCTTCGTACGCCAGCAGCTTCTCCGGGTTGGTCATCTTGCTGGCCGAGATCGGGTCGCCGGCCCGGCCGTTGGCCACACCGCTCTGAAAGCCGCGGCTGACGCGGAAATAGGTCATGACGTTGTCGGTCCACTGATACGAAATGTCGCCCATCGGTGAGAGTCCGGGCGCGCCGCTGCCGTGGATCCCATAGCTCTTGCCCGTCGACACATCCCACGAGCTGGCTGTTTGTACAATTGGGAAGGGCGGGGTCAGGGCGTTCATATTGAATGAGGAGAGGTAGGTGGCGTGCATCTTGACGTGTTCCTGCGTGTAGCGCAGCCCCGCGGTCACGCTCAGCTTGTCGTTGAGAATCGGCGGCGTCCAGGTGACCTGGCCATAGGGAGCAAAGGATTCGACCTTCCCGCGGTTGAAGCGATACGAGGGTAGCAGGCCAAAGAGGAGGACCTGATCATCGACGTTGGTGGTATGCTCGCCGTAATAGTACAGCCCGCCCACATAGTGGACGCGCGGGGCCGACCCGATCCACTGCAACTCTCCGCTCCACGTATCGAGGTTGTACCGGGCACGCCCGTCGAACATGTGCAACGGACTGCCGTCGATGTCGGAGTTGTTGGTCGCGGTCAGCGAGCGATAACTCCCCATGGCCTTCAACGTGACGCTGCCGAGCGGTCCGACTTCGCCCGCGTCATATGCGCCGGTCAGGAAATGCATGCGATTATTCCCATCGTCAGAGAATCGGTCACTCTTCTGTATGGTGTCGACCCCGTTCGTGTCCCACATGACATTGCTCCCCACCGCATCCTGACGCGTGGGTCTGACGTACGGTGTCAGATCCCAGCTGGGCTGATTGAAAAAGGCCGGCAATCCGAGCGCCGTCAAGTTTCCCGTACCAACCGACCCCGGCCGGAGATAGCTGACCTGCAGCGCGTTCGGCGCCTGGCGGTAGCGGTGGTATTCGAAGGCATAGTCGATGGTGATGTCCTTCCGCGGCTGCCACCGCACCGAGGTCATGTTGGAGACCCGGTTGGTGTTGGCCATCCCGGCGCCACCGCTTGCTTTGACGTTGGTGGGCGACTGATTATCGATGTAGGGTTCGTGCGAGCGGTACGACACATTTTCTCGCAGGCTGATGATCCCGATGGCATCGGACTGGAAGAAACCGTTCTTGCCGATGAGCGGTACGTTGAGGGTCACCCGGCCTTTGAAGGAGTCAAAGTTGCCGACCTCCGTCGCCGCCGTAATGGAGCGCTCTTCGGTCGGCTTCTTGGTGATTAGATTGACCGCGCCACCGATGGTGTTCTTGCCGTACAACGTGCCCTGCGGCCCGCGCAGCACCTCGACTCGGTCGAGGTCCTCGAGGTCCATGTTGGCACCTTCGATCTTCGCAATGTAGAAGCCGTCGACGTGGAGTCCGACGGTCGGATTCTGTGAGAAGCTCGGGTCTCCGACCAGCGCGCCACGGATACCGATTTGCAGGCTGGAGCTGCCCTGATTTGCCTCCTTGGCAAACAGATTTGGCACGCTCTCGACGAGATCGGAGATCGCCTTCGCCCCTCTTTCTTCCAGCATGGCCCCTGAGACTGCCGAAACCGAGACGGGGATCTCCTGGATATTTTCCTCGCGCTTCTGCGCGGTGACGGTGATCTCTTCAATCTCCAGGGTCCCCGTCGGCACCGCCTTCTTCCCCTTTGCCGCTTGCGCCCAAGTTGGTGACGGTACGAACAGCCCAATACTCACGGCGAGTCCCAGACCGAGCCGTGCAGATCTTCCGATGCGTGTCACTGGCCCCTCCTCTTGTTGGTGTCGCGATCCACGGAAATCATGCTCCATGCCCCTACGACAAAGCGCGAACATTCGGCGTCTAGTGCGGATGGTTTAGAGAAGTCAAGCGAAAAGCCGAAATTGGCAATTCTCTTGCAGCGGTCATGGCGACCGCACCGGCGCGCGCCGGTGCTTACGCAGCGGTTGCTTGGTGGCGCTGGGTGCCAAGCGATCCCGGTCAGCGAGGCGCTGGCGTAGCGCATGTCGCTTCTGATATTGGCGAGAGAGACAACCGATCAGTGATCAGCGCCGCCACCCCATTTGTCCAGGGCGCGGCTGACTATGGAGAGGAGCGGGAGATGCTCGCAGATTCACCACAGGCGAATGCGGAGGGATCTACTCACGGGGACGAGGAGGCGACGACGGCGGCCGGGCTGTCGGACGAGTGGCGACGGGCGCTCTCCTGGATCGAGCGGGAGCTCGGTGGCAAGGCGGTCCGTTTCGAGCGCCAGATGCGGTGGCGGCCCGCCGCTTTTCTCGACCTCGAACGCGATGGGCAGTCGATCCCGCTCTACTTCCGGGGTGATCGTGGGTCCTCCGATCATGGTGTCTATCCGCTGGAACACGAGATGCACGTGCTCCAGGTGCTCGAAGCCCATGGGATTCCGGTGCCGCACATCTACGGATTCTGTCCGGACCCGCGCGGCATCGTCATGCAGCGCGCCCCCGGCCGGCCGGTGGCGCAGTTGGCGTCGGAGGCCGCGGCGACGCGGCAGGCGGTGTTTGACGACTACATCGACATTCTGGCGCGCATGCACCGCATCGATCCCGCGGCGTTCGAAGCCGTCGGGCTGGTGCGGCCGCGGCGGGCCGAGGAACTTGCCCTAGTCGACTTTGATGCCTGGGAGCGTGTGTACCGCAGCAAGAAGCGGCGGCCGGAGCCGCTGATCGAGTTCGTCATTCGCTGGGTGCGCGGGAACATTCCCCAGGGCCGGCAGCGCGTGGGGCTGCTCACCGGCGACTGCGGACAGTTCCTCTACGAGAATAACCGCGTCACGGTGTTCCACGATCTCGAACTGGCGTGTCTGGGAGACCCGGCCGCCGACCTCGCGGGCTTGCGGTGTCGCGATACGAGTGAGCCGCTCGGCAACCTGGCGCGGGCGATCCGTCGCTACGGGGAGATCGTGGGTGATGAGGTCGATCTGGCGGCCGTCGATTTTCATACCGTGCGCCTGGGCATCTGCACGCCGATGTCGGTGGAGGCCGTGGTCGCCGACCCGCCCCCGGGCACCAACCTGGTGCAGTATCTCGGCTGGTATCTGGTCTACGCGCGTCTGCCGCTGGAAGTGCTCGCCTGGCGCCTGGGCGTCGAACTCGTTCCGATTGACGTGCCCGAGGAGCGGCAGACACGGCATTCGCCTGGGTACCGCGCCTTGGTTTCGCTGCTCGAGGACGACCCGCGCTCCACCGATCCAGACCGGTATCGCATCGACGCCGCCGGGCGTATCGCCGAGTACGTACGCCGCGCGGATCTGCTTGGTCCGGCGTTCGAGGAGCAAGACCTGGAGGAGATGGCGGCGATCCTGGGGCGGCGGCCGGCCAATTGGCTGGAGGGGGACGCGGCCCTGGAGGCTTTGGTGCTCGCGGCCGGTCCCGAACGGAACGCCGAACTCGTCCGCTATTTCCATCGCCGCATGTTGCGCCAGGAGGCGATCCTGAAGCCGGTCATGCGCGAATTGGAACATGCGAACTTCCAGCGGATCAGTTGACAACCGTTCGTAAGCAGTCGGCCAGTCCATAGTCGACAGTTGACAGTGGGGAGTTGGGTTTCCGTTCCAAGGTGCGGGCACCAGCGATGGCAGCGCACGAACTGGCGCTCCCGCGCGAACTCGCGGACCGCGAGGCAATTCGGGATCTGATGTACCGCTACGGACGGGCCGTCGACGCGGTCGACCTGGAGGGAGTCCTGGTGGTGTTCGATGATCCATCCAGCGTGGTGATCCAGTTCGGCAGCCCCGTGCCGGAGCGCCATGATGGCCGCCATGCGGTGGAAGCGTACTTCACGGCGCGAGCCGCCGGGAACAAGAGCAGCCGGCTCATCCGCCACCGCTACAAGAATCCGCTGATCGAACTGCACGGCGATTCCGCTACCGCGATCAAGGCGGGAGACCTGTTCCTGGCGCTCGCGTAGCCTCACCGGCAGGGAGGTCCGCCCGCTGCCAGCGGCAGTGGGACGGACAACAGGGTCGTGCCGTCCGCTCACGAGCGGCTGGCAAGGCGTTCGGCGAGCAACGTGCGCTGGATCTGCCCGGTGGCGGCGGTGCGGGGGAGGGCGTCGACGACCTCAAGACGGCGCGGGTGCTTGAAGCGCGCCAACCGGCCCTCACAGTGGCGCCGCAGGTCGTCGAGCTCGAGCGGCGCTCCGGGGCGGTGGACCACCACGGCGCAGACCGCCTCGCCCCATTGGGGATCGGGGGTGCCAATCACCGCGACTTCCGCAATCGCCGGGTGCGTGGCCAGCGCGGCCTCGACCTCAAAGGGTGCGACGGCCTCACCCCCGGTGCGGATGATCTCGCTCAGGCGGCCGGTGATCCACAAATATCCCTCGTCGTCGACCATGCCGAGATCGCCAGTGTGATACCAGCCGTCGACCAAGGCGGCCGCGGTGGCGTCCGGGTTGTCAAAATAGCCGTCCATCAGGCACTCGCTGCGCAAGCAGATTTCGCCGGCTGCGGTCTGCCGCAGCTCGACGCCGGGCACCGGCTGGCCGACGCTCCCGGGCTTACGCCGCACATCGCGGTCGGGCAGGGCGGTGCCCGCCCCGGCCTCCGTCGAGCCGTAGTATACGCGCGTCACCGTTCCCGGGAAGCGCTCCTTCAGCCCGCTGAGGAGTTCCGGCGGGGTGGCGGACGTCCCCGTGTCGAGGATCCGCAGGCTCGACAGATCGAAGCGGCGGGTGTCCGCGGCGAGGACGCGCGCCCAGACCGCGGGGATGCAATAGAGCCGGTTGGCCCGGCGGCGCGTGACGGCGCCGAGGAGGGCGTCTGCTGTCGGCGTCTCGAGGAAGGTGATTTCTCCGCACGTTTGCCACGCGGCCAACGCCACCGTGAACGCTGCCATATGGAAGAGGGGAAACATACACACGGTGCGCTCCGGTACGTCGACGAAGACACCTTGATAGCTGCGCAGATAATTGGCGCGGTGCGAGAGCATGACGCCCTTGGGACGGCCGCTGCTGCCGCTGGTGAAGAAGATGACGTGCGTGTCCGTTTCGCGGATCGCCACGCCCGTGGGCTCGGCGTCGCTGGCGGTGGACGCGGCATCGCGCAGACTGGTGCCCGGCCCCGGCCCACCGCCGAGCCGAAAGAGCGGTACGGCCATTGTCCTGGCCATCTGCTCGGCGGCCTCCGCATGGCGCGCGTCGGTGACCAACGCGGCTGGGCGGGCGTAGGCGGCGATCCGCGTGGCCTCCTCAGGCTCCAGGCGGGCGTTGAGCGGGGCGAACACGGCGCCCACCTTGGCCAACGCCACAAACAGCGGTGCGATGTCGAGCATAGTCTCGGCCCAGGTCACGACTCGCACTCCCGCGCCGATGCCGGAGCGCTGCAGCACCCGCGCGAGCTGGTTTCCCTGGGCGTTTAGCGCAGCGTAGGTGAGCGCGGCTTCCTCGAAGGTCGCCGCGACGCGGTCGGGAAACATTGCCGCAGTGCGCCGGAAGATGTCGCCGATCAACAGCGCCATGGTCCTCCATATGACAGAATGATATCGTCGATCACAAGAACAAACTTGAACAGGGGGACTGTCCCCAGGTTGCCCAGCAGAGCCGGCGATGTGCCGGTTGCTGCGGTCAGGGAGAGACGATGGCGCAGACGACGCGGGTCCTGTCCGTGAGCTTCCCGATCAGCATGCTGAAACGGGTGGTGGAGGCGGTGCCGGAGGCGGAGCTGATCGCAGTCCCCGATACGTCGGATCTGCCGCCAGCCGTGCACGGCGAGGTGCTGCTCACGCCGCCGTGGGACAGTGGCAATCTGCGGGCCGTGCTCGAGCGGGGGGTGCGCTGGATTCACACCATCGGGACGGGACTGGATCGGTTCCCCTTCGCTGCGGTGGGTGAGCGCCTCGTGACCTGCTCCCGCGGCGCGAGCGGGATTCCCATCGCCGAATGGGTACTGGCGGTGATGTTGGCATTCGAGAAGCATCTGCCGGATGCATGGGTGACACGGCCGCCGGAACGGTGGCACGAGGCGCAGCTGGGTGGCCTCTACGGCAGGACCTGCGCGGTGGTCGGGCTCGGGGGCATCGGCACCGCGGTGGCGCGCCGGGCGCTGGCCTTCGACATGCGCGTGCGGGCGGTGCGGCGCAGCGACGCGCCCAGTCCGCTCGCGGGTATCGAGCGCGTGGACAACCTTGCCGAACTGCTGGCGTCGGCCGATCACCTCGTGCTGGCGGTGCCACTGACGGCGGAGACGCGGCATCTCATCGGCCACGAGGCGCTGGCGTGGATGAAGCCCGGCGTCCATCTGATCAATGTCGCGCGCGGCGCCCTGGTGGACCAGGACGCGTTGCGGGCGGCGCTCGATGATGGCCGGGTCGCGCGGGCCTCCCTGGACGTGGTCGATCCGGAGCCGCTGCCCGACGGGCATTGGCTGTACACGCATCCGCGCGTCCGCCTGAGCCCGCACATCTCCTGGAGCATACCGGCGGCATTCGATCTGCTCCTCGACACCTTCATTGCCAACCTGCGCCGCTACCGCGCGGGCCAGCCGCTGGAGGGGCAGGTCGACCGGGCGCGCGGCTATTGACCGGCCGGCCGCCCGGCCACTTTACCCATACGATCTGGTGTGAGAAGGTCGGTCGTGGAAGCAGGAACGATATTCTCCGGCGCGGGGAAAGAAGGGGACAGTCCCCGAAAGAAAAGGGGACAGTCCCCGATTCGGGGAGGGCCAGGCATGACGGAATCGGCACGCACGTTTGGTGACGTTGCCACCAAGCTCCTGTTCGAGAACGCACGGGTGCGGATCTGGGAGATGAAGATGCAGCCGGGGGAGGTCGGCGGACTGCACCGGCATGAAGCGGATCACATCCTGGTGCAGATCTCGGGCGACCGCATGGCGGTGCTGCCCGAACCGGACACCGCGGGGCCGTACACCGCGTACCTCGAGGCGGACGTTGTGCCGGGGCAGTACTTCTTCGTACCGCGCGGCGGCATCGAACGGGCGCTCAATGTTGGCAAACAGCCCTATCACGAGCTGCTCATCGAGCTGAAGGACTGACGCGGGGAGCCCGCAACAGAGGGCGACGGGTCCGATGGAACGCGAAGTGATTCTCACCGGCATCGGCGGCCAAGGCATCCAAATCGCGGCCCAGATCCTCGCCCAAGCGGCGACCCTGGAAGACCGCTACGTGCTGTATCTCGGCACCTACGGCGGGACCATGCGCGGCGGCAACACCGACTCGACGGTGATCGTGGCGGACGCGCCGATCGGCGCGCCACCCATCGTGTCGCGCACGTGGTCGGCACTCGCCATGCACCACGCGTTCTGGGAGCCCCTGCGCGGCAAGGTACGGCCGGGCGGTGTGGTGGTGGTCAACGCCACGCTATTCACTGCTCCGATCGGGCGTGACGACGTGCGCGTGTTCCCCGTGCCGGCAACCCAGATTGCGACCGATCAGGGCACTGCCCTGGCCGCCGCCATGGTGTTGATCGGTGCCTACGCCGGCCTCACGGGTCTGGTGTGCGTTGAATCCCTGGTTGAAGCGATGCGCCAGACCTTGCCGCCGTACCGGCGGCAACACGCGGATGCCAACGAGCGGGCGCTGCGTGCGGGGTGTGAGGCCGTGCCATCGGATATCGCCCCGGCCTGGGTGACACACGAGGCCGCGGCATGACGATCATTCGCAGCCACGGCACGGTGACCATCGCCAGCGAGCGGTGCAAGGGATGCGAGTTGTGTATCCCCGCGTGCCCGCCGGGTGTGCTCCACATGTCGAGCGCGCGCAACGGCCTGGGCTTCCGGTACCCGCTGCTGAGCCCTGGCTGTACCGGCTGCCGCGCGTGTCTGCTGGTGTGCCCGGACTTCTGCTTCGAGGTGTATCGCTACGAGACACCGCTTGAACACGAGGTGTCCGCGTGAGCCGCCGACTTCTGGAGGGCTCGGCAGCCATCGCCGAAGCCGCGATCACCGCGGGGTGCCGCTTCTTTGCGGGGTACCCGATGACCCCGTTCACCGAGCTGCTCGAACACTTTGCCGACAAGCTGCCGCAGGCGGGCGGGGTATGCATCAACGCGGAAAGCGAATTGGAGGCGATCGGCATGGCGTGGGGCGCACTGGCCACCGGTGCGCGTGCGGCCACGGGTTCCACTGGCCAGGGGCTCTCCCTCATGCAGGAGTCGCTGTCCGAGATCACCCGCGCCGAGCTGCCGCTCGTATATTTCAACATGGCTCGGGGACAGGCCGATTACTATCAGTCCACCCGCGGCGGCGGACACGGAGACTACCGGCATATCGTGTTCGCGCCGATCGACATTCACGAGGCCGTGGAGCTGACGCAGCGGGCCTTCGACCTCGCCGATCGCTGGCGCAACCCGGTGCAGATCTACGGTGACTACCTGCTCGCTCACACCTGCGAGGCAGTAACCGTGAGCGCGCCCGCGTGCGAACCGCTGCCGCCCAAGGACTGGGCCGTCGACGGTTCGCGCGGCGGGACCGGGCGAGCGCGCAACATCAACTCGCTTGGTATGACGCCGGGGCAGAAGGGCATCGATCCCGAGCCCTTCTGGAATCGCTTGCAGGCAAAGCACGACGCAATCGCGCGCAGCGAAGCCCGGTTCGAAGCGGAGGGGTGCGACGCCAACGCCGAGATCGTCGTGGTGGCCTTCGGCAGCCTGGCGCGGTTCGCCCGCTGCGTCACGCGCGAGCTGCGTGCAGCAGGGCTCCGCGTCGGCTCGTTCCGGCCGATCACGCTCTGGCCGTTCCCCAGCGAGGCGCTGGTGCAGGCGATACAGGGCGCGGGCGGCGTCGCCGTCCTCGAACAAAATGCCGGACAGATGATCGACGACGTCCGCCTGAGCGTGCTCGGCCAGGCGCCGGTGTATGCCATCGGCGGGATTTCCTCGGACGCCGCCGGCTTCGGATTGGGGCCATTGCTCGACACCGACGTCATCCGCGAGCGCATCCTGTCGGTGCTGCCACGCGGTCAGGTGCCGGCATGACGCGCACGCCCGATCCCACACTGGCGACGGACCGGCCGCCGGAGCAGCCGGCCGCCAAAGTCGGCAGCTTCCTGCCGCGGTTGCTGGCGACCGCGGATCACGACCTCTGCCCGGGCTGCGGCGAGCCCGTCGCGTTGCGTATCCTGCTGGAGGTAATCGAGGAACTCGGGTGTGCGCAGCGCTGTATCGGCGTGGTCGGGATCGGTTGCTACACGGCGCTCACCGCCAACATGGACGTCGACTTGATCCAGGCCTTGCACGGGCGTGCACCGTCGGTGGCCACGGGCGCCAAACGCATGCGTCCGGACACCCTGCTCTTCACGCTGCAGGGCGACGGGGACATGGTCAACGAGGGATTGCAGGAAGTCATCCACGCTGCCGCGCGGGGCGAAGCCGTGACGTGTGTGCTGCTCAACAACGGGGTCTTCGGTGAGACCGGTGGACACATGACGGCTACGACCGTCGTGGGCCAGCGCACCAAGAATTCGCTGGAGGGACGCGACCCGGCGTATCACGGGCATCCCATCCTGATCGGCGACTTGCTGGCGCAGCTCGGCGGTACGGCCTACGCCGCCCGTGGTGCGGTCTACAGCGCCGCGACCGTGGCGCGCACCAAGCGCATGCTGCGCCGCGCCTTCGAGACCCAATTGGCGGGCAAGGGGTTCTCCTTCGTGGAGATCCTGACCATGTGTCCGACCGGCTGGTTCATCTCCACGGCCGAAGGGCCGAGTTATCTGGAGCGGGTGCTCGGTTCGGTCCACGCGATCGGCGAGCTGAAGGTGGATCACCAGCGTGTCGGCGTCGGAGGTTCTCGCCCGGAAGCCGGGCCAGTGCCGGAGTAAGCGTGCCGGTGTTCCCGCAGCACATTCGCGTTGCAAACGCAGTCCGGGTCGCTTACGATCAGCTTCACCGCAACATCGTGTAGCCAACACTCGATGGGGAGGCGTGTCATGTCAGACATCGAGTCGAACAAGGCCGTGGTCCGCAAGTTCTTCGAGTACATCGGTCGCGGAGACGTCGACGCGCTGATGGATCTGTACAGCGAGTCGTTCACTGCGTGGATCGCGGGCAGTCTGCCCTTCTCGGGCGTGCAGCCGCGCGCGGCGATCCCGGACAAAGTGCGGGGGGTGCGGAGCATATTCCCGCACGGCTTGACATACACCGTGCGCAGCATGACGGCGGAACAGGACCGGGTATCCGTCGAGGCCGAGCTGTACGGCGTCCACGTCAGCGGCAAGATCTACCACAATCATCTGCATTGGCTGTTCTTCGTCCGTGAGGGAAAGATCCAGGCGTTCCACGAGTACTTCGATACCATGCACGCCAACGACGTGCTCTGCAGCACGCCGGCACCGGGGTTCAATACTTCGGCGAACGCTCAATGATCCGAGCCAATGCTCGACGAGCTCATCCTGAACGCCCGCATTGAGCTTGTCGAAGCACGTCTGCCCCTTTATCGCCAGTCCCGGCTCGCGCGGTAGAAGGACAGGGTGCCGAACACCGTTGCGAAGCGGGCGCATTCCTGCGGGTCATTGAAGCCCGCCGCGCGCAAGAGGTCTGGAAGCCGACCCTGCACGTTGTCCGTGGCGCGCTCACCGTGGTGGCCGAGCCGCAGCGGGAGGGAGGCCACTCGCATCAGGAGATTGTGCGGCCGTCCCCAGTCGGCGATGTGCACCTCGCCGCCCGGTTTGAGTACGCGCAGGATCTCCCGCATGGTTGCGACCTTCTCGTCGCTCGAGAGGTGGTGCAGCATCAGGGTCGAGAAGACTCGATCGAACGCGTCGCTGGCGAACGGCAGCTGCGACGAGAACGCTTGCACCCAGGCAAGCGGTAGCGGTCGCTTACGGGACTTGGAATCGGCGATCCGCAGGATGCGCAGGTCACCATCCAACCCGATCAGCGTGGCCCGCTCGACCCGTTCACGCACGAGGAGCAGCAGCGTTCCGGTTCCGCATCCGATGTCCAGCACTCGATGGTCATCCCTGACGCCACCCTGCTCCAAGAGCCGCCGCTTGAGCGTGTGATCCCGCGTCGTCAACCGCACGATCGGATCATAGAGCGGCGTGAGGAAGTCGTAGCTCAGCGCCGGCACGTATGCATGGTCGTGGCTCCGTTTGTTCATTCCGCGCCCTCTGGCAGTCGGTGTTGAGGATGCGACGGTTCGTGTCGCGACGCAACCCTTCTTCACCCAAATGCCAGCCGGGGCGCCAGCGGAAAGCGCCGGGCGCGGACGCATTCAGGGGCACGGGCAGCGATTGACCGGTCGGCGGACGACGCGTATCGTCGAGTCTTCGGAAAAACACTTGATGCGACCGCGCTCGGCGTGAGCGCACGAGAGAGACCAGTAGAGGCCAAGGATGGTCGAGACGAAGAAATCCTTCTGTCGATTCTGCCACGTCTTCTGCGGCATCGAGGTGGATGTCGACGTCGACCAGCAGCGCGTGCTGGCCGTGCGCGGCGATCGCGATAACCCCTTCTCCCAGGGGTACACCTGCATCAAAGGGCGTGCGGTGCCGGAGGAGATTCACCATCCCGAACGGCTGCTGTCCTGTCAGAAGCGGGTGGACGGTGGATGGACGGGTATCGGCTCCGGCCAGGCGTTGAATGAGATCGCCGCGAAGCTGTTGGCCATCCGCGACCGACATGGCCCCCGCGCCATTGCGGCCTACGTTGCCGGCGGCGCAGGTTTCGCCGCAGCCGGGGTGCCGCTGTCGAAGGCCTGGCTCACCGCCGTCGGTTCCACCGGCTTTTATACGTCCTTCACCAACGATTGTCCCGGCTACGTCATCGCCGCCCATCGGTTCTTCGGCACCGCCGCGACGCCACTCGGGCTGTACGCGGGCGTCTTCGATATGGCGCACGCGGACGTGGCCATGTTCATCGGCGCCAACCCGGTCGTGTCGCACCGCCCGTGCATGCCGCAGTCCAACACCGACAAGCAACTGCGTGATGCGCAGAAGCGCGGCATGAAACTCATCGTGGTGGATCCGCGACGCACCGAAATGGCGCGCCGCGCTGATCTCCACCTGCAGGTCAAGCCCGGGGAGGACGCGACGCTGCTGGCCGGGATGATCAAGACGATCATCGAGCGTAAACTATACGACCAGGCGTACGTGGAGCAGTACGTCAGCGGTTTGGCCGCGCTGCACGCGGCGGTCAGGGACTTCGACCTCGAGTACGTGGCGCGGCGGACGTTGGTGCCAGCGGACCTGGTAGCCGAAGGCGCCGTGCTGTTCGCCACGGCGAAGAGCGGTGCGGTGCGGGATGGCGCCGGCGTGACGATGGCCCGGCACCAGAACCTCAATCTTCAACTGGTCTACACCCTCAATGCGCTCTGCGGGCGGATCGACCGCAAGGGCGGCCTGCTCTACAACCCCGGGGTCTTCAGCCCTCCGTTTCCGGACAACGCGGCCCCCGTTGAGCTGCCGCTTTTCGGTGAGTCCACCGCGCGTGTGCGCGGGTTGCGCGGGATGTACCTTTCCCCGGGGCACATGGAAATGCCGACGACGACGATTGCCGACGAGATCCTGGAGCCGGGGGAAAACCGCATCCGCGCCTTGCTCGTGCACGGCGGCAATCCGGTTGCGACCTTCCCCGATCAGGACAAGACCGTCCGCGCTTTGCAGGCTTTGGACCTGCTCGTCGTCGTAGACCCGTTCATGACGGCGACGGCGAAGCTGGCGCACTACGTCATTCCAACCAAGCACTTCCTGGAACGGCCGGATACCACCACGATTCTCGATGCGACCTTTCCCTTCCCCTTCGGGCAATACACGCCGGCGGTGGTGCGCGGGCCGGGAGATCTCCTCGAAGAGTGGGAAATCGGCTGGGAGTTGGCACAGCGCATGGGCCTGCCGTTGAACATCCCGGGCCTCAGCATGGAGCGCAAACCCACGTCGGATGAGGTGCTCGCCGCGTTCGCGGGATTCGGCCGGGTACCGCTCGATGAAGTGCGCAAATATCCCAGCGGGCATGTGTTCGGCGATCTCGTCGTGGGGGCCGTGCTGCCGCACGCGATTGCCCATCCCGACAAGAAGATGGCCGCCGGGCATCCCGAAGTGATCGCCGAACTGCGGGAGGTACGCGCGGAACCGCTCATCGACGGGGGAGGCTACGAGCAAGGCGAGACGTTCAGCCATCGCCTGATCGCCATCCGGATGGACGAGGTCTACAACTCCAAGGGACAGAATCTGCCGTCGCTCCAGAAAAAGCACCGCTTCAATCCGGCGTACATGAACCCCCAGGATCTGCAGAACCTTGGGGTTAGCGACGGGCAGCACGTCGTGATCGACAGCGGCCGCGGTCGGATCCGCGCGATTGTCGAGGGCAATGCCGGTGTGATGTCGGGCGTGGTCGCCATGGCGCACGCCTGGGGCGGAGAGTTGGGGTCCCCCACCGGCCGGCTCATCCCCGATGACGAGCGCTACGATCCGCTCACGGGGATGGCACTCCTGAGTGCCATCCCCGTGAATGTGCAGGCCGCGTAGCACATGGAGGAGCGCATGGGCACGGAACAAAACGGGGGAGGCCGAGACCGTGGACGCTAGCGGGTCTTCTCTGGCCGTATCGGCACGCAACGAACAGGGTCTTCGTTTTGCCGGCCTGGCCGCCGTCACGTTGCGCGAGGGCGCCTACCATCTACAGTGGGACCCGGCAGCCGGCGGGGCGGCGTCCACGTCCTCTATCACCTATGATGTGTTCGAGAGCCAGCGACCTGGCGCGGCACGCTACGACTTCCGCCGTCCAATTCTTTCGGGCGTTGGCCGCACGTCGGTTGAGGTCGGTAACCTCGACGTTTCGAGGAGGCATTACTTCATCGTCCGGGCGCGCGATGCGCATGGGCATGCAGACGCGAACTGCATCGAACAGACCGACCGCGTCGTGCGGCTCAGCGGTCAGCCGAACTTCAGAGATTTCGGTGGGTACGTCAACGCGGACGGCGTGCAGGTCAGATGGGGCATGGTCTATCGATCCGGCGATCTGTCGAGCCTCACCGAGGACGATCTCACGAAGGTCGAGATGCTGGGGTTGGCACGCGTGCTCGACTTGAGAAAAGACTGGGAAGTGTCGAACCAGCCCGACAAACTCTATCGCGGGAACGAAACGAAATACGATTTCCTACCGTTTACGGACGAGCCGCACCTGGACGGCACCACGGATTGGCTCGCCGTCGATCCACGGGTGTTCGATGGTCACAACGTGTACGTGAATATGGTGCGGAGAAACGGCAGGTTCATCCGGCACGCGTTCGAGCGATTCGCTGACCCCGAGCACTACCCGGTGCTGGAGCATTGCACTGCCGGGAAGGATCGAACCGGAGCCGTGGCGGCATTGCTCCTGATGCTCTTGGGCGTTCCGCGGGCGACGATCATCGAGGACTACGTTCTCACGGGGGAACTCATCGACGTGCAGGCCCTGATCGCGCGTTGGGAAAACTTGCTCCGTACGAATAAGAGCGTGCCTGCGGGTGTCACGCTCGAGGACTGGATGCCGGTCTTGGGCTGCCCGGTCGAGGCGATCGAGAGACTGATCGACTGGACCGACCGCGAGTACGGCGGAATCGGCGGGTTTCTGACGTCGATTGGCGTTGCGCCCGAGACGCAAGCGGCCGTCCGGCGCATTTTACTCGCTGACGGTGCGAGGTCCGTCTCCTCGGTATGAGGCTGGGGCGCGCTAGCCCTTCATCACGTACTCGCTCGCGATGATGACGTCGATCTTGTCGAAATCGATGAAGCGATGGCAGCTTTCCATCATGCGCTGGAGGCGCGCCTGATACCTGGCCTCGTCGCCCACGGCATCGTAGAAGGCGTGTGGTGACGTCATCGCCGCCGCGGGGAAGTTCTCCTCCACGATGCCGTCGCAGGGCGGTGCTCCATACGTCAGGCGGCGCACGACGATGTTCTGCCGGTACCCGAAGTTGGACTGCGTCTCGATGCCGATCGGGGTATGGCCGTCGAGCCACAGATCGCGCCAGTGTTCGTAACGCAGGCGCGGCGGC
>JAGDMS010000530.1 GCA_017860575.1 Deltaproteobacteria bacterium
ACGGTGAGATCGACGAAGCGCGTCGCCAGCAAATACCCGGAGCCGCCCGCGAAGCCGTTCACAGCGGCGATCATCGGCTTCGACAGCGCGTTCGTCATGTAGAGGTCGACGTTCTGGGTCGTGGCGGCTGCCTCGAGACCGCCGCCCGTCTGCGCCTGCTCCTTGATGTCACGGCCGGCGCAAAAGGCCCGTCCGCTGCCGGTGATCACGGCGACAAAGACCTGCTCATCGCGCGCAAACTCCTCGTACGCACCTCTCAGGTCGGCCAAGAGTTGCGCGTTCATCGCATTGAGCTTCTCCGGACGGTTCAGTGTGATAATGGCAATGGCACCTTGCTTTTCGTACGTCACAAGCGGCATAGCTTCAGGCTCTCCTTCCTGGGTGCGACGCGCATTCCGTTGCGTGCCCAGCGCATAACACCGTCGACGTTTTGCTGTCAATCGATACCGTTATTGATTTTGTTATATCATGCTAGAAATCCTTGTCAGTCGCCGTGAAATCGACTAAACGGCGGGTGACCCAGTGGGGAGAGCTGCATGGGATGGAGTTGTCTGCGGAAGAGTGTGCGACCCCCACGGGTTGCGAGAGGGTGAGATGGGCACGGCACCGCTTCGGTTTGGCGGCGTAATCGGCCGTCCCGAGGATCAGGATCGCCACATCCGAGCTACCGCCGCGGAGGTCATTCCCGCGCTGCGCACGGAGCAGCGGCGACGCGTGCCCTGAAACGTACGACAATGGAGGAATGCGTCATGCCATCACACTTTCCGCTCGCGGGCGTGCGGGTGCTCGAACTCGGCATCTGGGTCGCCGCGCCGGCGACGGGATCCCTGCTCGCCGATTGGGGCGCGAGCGTCACGAAGATTGAGTCGCCCGCGGGGGGCGACCCGCTGCGTGGGATTGTTCTGCCCGGCATGGAGGCGGGCGCCAATCCCTGGTTCGATTCCCTCAACCGCGGCAAGCGGTCCATCTCCGTGAACCTGCGGAACCCGGCAGGCCGTCGTCTGACTGATCGGTTGCTGTCGCAGACGGACGTGTTCATCATCAACATCCAATCCGATGCGGCTCGCCGGCTCGGCATGGATCCGGAGACGGTGCGTGCAGCCCATCCGCGCCTGATCTACTGTCGCATTACCGGCTACGGCCCCCGGGGTGCCGACGCGAACCGGCCCAGCTTCGACGGCGGGGCCTTCTGGGCGCGGTCCGGGTTCATGGCGACCATGGCCCTGCAGGGGGGTGAGCCGCCCACCCAGCCGGTGGGTATCGGGGATCTCTCGACGGGCATGGCGGCAGCGGGCGCCATCGCCGCCGCCCTCTTCAAGCGGGAGCGGAGCGGTGAGGGCGCGCTGGTGGACATTTCCCTGTATCGGACGGGGATCTACGTGATGGGGTGGAACATCGCCGGCTGTCTGCGCAACGTGCCGCCGATTTCGGCCATTAGTCGCCGGGCGGTGACCAACGCCCTGTACAATATCTATCAGGCGGGCGACGGCGTTTACTTCTTCCTCACCAACAACGTGCCGGATCCCTATTGGCCGGGTCTCTGCGCCGCCATCGACCGGCCAGATCTCGTCGGCGATCCGCGCTTTGCCGACTTTTACAGTCGCGGGCAGCACAGCGCGGAATTGGTCCTCTTGCTCGACGAAATCTTTGCGACGCGCACGCGGGCGGAGTGGGGTAAGCGCTTCGATGCCCACGGCGTGATCTGGGCGGAGGCCCAGACGGTGCCCGAAATCACCGCGGATCCGCAGGCGGCGGAAAATAACGCGTGGATCAGCGTGAGTGATCGGGCGGGACACACGGTGCGTATGCCGGCCGGCCCCGCCGACTTCGACGGCATGAATTCACCGGTGACGGAGGCGAGCCCGGAGCCTGGCGAGCACACGGAGCAAGTGCTCCTCGATCTCGGTTACAGCTGGGAGAACATCGCGGCCTTGAAGGAAGGCGGCGCCATCCCGTGAGCGGTCCGGGCGGGCATGCGGATGCCGTGATGCGCGCAGCGCGCTGAACTGTCATGTCCGAACATCGTCGTGCCGCGCGATGATTGTGGGCCGCCACTTTAGACTTTAGACTTTGGGCTGCGGGCGAAGCCCGCGCTGCGAAAGGAGAGACGATGTTCCGATTGGATGGCAAAGTAGCGTTGGTGACCGGCGCGGGCCGCGGCGCGGGGCTGGGGATCATCCGGACGTTAGCCAAACAAGGCGCCCACGTGGTGGTGAATGACATCGACCCGGCGGCCGCGGCGGCCGCCGCCGAGGCGCTGCGCACCGCCGGTGGTCGCGCCACACCGGTGGTGTTCGACGTGACGGTCTGGGAGTCCGTGCGTGCGGCGGTGGCACAGGTGGTGCGCGAGGTCGGGCCGATTGACATTCTGGTCAATAATGCCGGGAATGCCGGGAGCCAGCCGATGCAGCTCAAACTCTTTGTCGAGATGGCGCCGGAAGACTGGCAGCCGTTCATCGCCGTCAACCTGCTGGGGGTCCTGAACTGCACGCATGCCGTGCTGCGCGGCATGTGCGAGCGCGGGTGGGGACGGATCATCACGATATCGTCCGGGTCCGGCCAGGTCGCACGGCCGCCCGGCGCTTCCCTGTACGGGGCCGCGAAGGCCGGCGGCGCCCATTTCATGCGCCACCTGTCACAAGAGGTGGCGCGGTCCGGCGTGACGGCAAACGTGATCTCGCTCGGGATGATGAACCATCTGCCGGAAGAGTTTACGGCGCCCGTCATCCGCACGATCCCCATCGGCCGCTTGGGGACCCCCGAAGATATCGGGGCGGCGGTCCTCTTCGTGTACCCGATCGGACGACCTCAGCTGCCGCCCGGCCGCAGTCCTCGTGGATCAGCCGCGGGATCATCGCCCTGAGCCTCTTCAGCGTCGCCGGTCCCTCCTTACCAAGGAGGGGCCAGGGGAGGCACGCATGGAGAAAGTGCTGATCTATGATATGCGCGCGCCGTCGTTCGGCGCGCCAGTACGTGACCTGTATGCGGCCGCCCTCGATCAGGTGGCCTGGGCCGATGAGCTGGGGTTCGATGTGGTCGGCTTGGGCGAGCATCACGCGTCGGATGACGGCTACAACCCGTCACCGCTGACCCTGGCCTGCGCCATGGCGGGACGCAGCCGGCGCATCCGAGTGCGAACCTCGGTGCTGCTGGCGCCGTTCTACGAGCCGATCAAATTGGCGGAGGACGTCGCGGTTGCACAACTCGCGTCCGGCGGCCGCATCATTCTGGGGCTCGGCTTCGGTTATCGGCCGCCG